>CAMBRR010000041.1 GCA_945870315.1 uncultured Bacteroidales bacterium | reverse complement strand
GCAAAAGTAACCAAATTGATGAAAATTAGAAAGATTTTATGTATGTTTGTCATTCAGTGCTGTGGAGGAGAATGATTATTTGCTTTAGAAATATATTAATATACTGGTAATGAAAAGAATAATAGGAGTTTTTGCAATTGTGGCACTTCTAGGAGCCGCTTTGTCTTACGATGCATCAGCATGCACCAACGTGCTGGTTACAAAGGGCGCCAGTGCCGACGGTTCCAATATGGTTTCATATGCAGCAGATTCACATCAACTGTTCGGAGAGTTGTATTTTCGTCGCTCCGGCAAGTGGAATACAGGTGACCTCAGGCGCATAGATGAATGGGATACCGGGAGGCATCTCGGATATATTCCGGAAGCGCCGATGACCTGGCAGAGAGTCGGCAATATGAATGAGAAGCAGCTCATAATCGCAGAAACAACCTATGGCGGTCGTCACGAGTTGGAAGATAGTACCGGCATAATGGATTATGGGTCATTGATTTATGTTGCATTGGAAAGAGCTGCTACAGCTAGGGAGGCCATAGAAGTCATTGTCAGTCTGGCTAATGAATACGGCTATTTTTCAAGCGGAGAATCTTTCTCGATTGCCGATAAAAATGAAGTCTGGATTATGGAACTCATCGGCAAAGGCACAAAGATGGAAGGTGGCAAGAATGTTCGCAAAGGAATAGTCTGGGTTGCAAGAAGAGTCCCTGACGGATATATCTGTGCTCACGCCAACCAGGCTCGTATCAGCACCTTCCCTCTGGATGACCCGCAGAACTGTCTCTATGCGCCCGATGTGATTTCATTTGCAAGAGAAATGGGATATTTTGACGGTAAAGACGAGGACTTCAGTTTTTGTGATGCATATGCTCCTCTTGATTTCGGTGGTATGAGAGGTTGTGAGGCTCGCGCCTGGTCTGCTTTCAATATCCTCTGTGATGGGAAATTCACTTTCCTGGATGAAAATGGGAAGGAGGTTACGCGTGATGCATATGACTATATTGATTATGCTATGGGCCGCGATGCTTCCAAGAGGTTTCCTCTGTTCGTAAAACCGTCCCGCAAGATTACGGTCAAGGATGTGGCTGACGTGATGAGAGACCATTACGAAGGCACACCGATGGATATGACCACCGACATAGGAGCCGGCGGAAACGCACTTCCATATCGTTGGAGACCTATGGGCTTTGATTATGAAGGACATTATTACACCAATGAAAGAGCCATCGCAACCCAGCAGACGGGATTCTGGTTCGTCGGACAGGCCCGCCCATCTTTGCCGGATGAAATTGGAGCACTTAATTGGTTCGGTTGTGATGATGCTGCAACTTCCTATCTTACACCTATTTACGTAACCACAACCGAGATCCCTGAATGTTTCAGGGAGGGTAATGGAAATATGATAACCTACTCTCCAACCTCCTCTTTCTGGATGAACAACAGGGTGACCAATGCTTGCTACAAGATGTACAACATAATGGCGCCGACAGTACGTGAGAGAATCGACAACTGGGAAAATTCGATGATGGTAGAAGTCGCCAAGGCAGATTCAGAGGCGATGGAACTCTATAAAAAAGCCCAGGAGACGCCTCGCAAGAAAATCAAAAGGAATGACTTTCTGAGACGTACACCTGAGCAGTTTGCTTCAGTTAGGGATTTCCTGACAAGATTCTCAGTTGACAATGCCCAGAAGATATTCCGGGAATGGGTCGAGCTTGAGCAACTTCTGCTTGTCAAATACATTGACGGCAATGTGAAGGCTCAGAACCCGGACGGCAGTTTTGTAACCAACGGCTACACTGACCACATCCCAGAAGGCATCACCCAGCCAGGCTACACCGAAAAGTGGAAATCCTGTGTCGTCAAAGACCACGGCGATGTCATTGTCTCTGAGTAACAAAACAAGATATTGTATTCTCCTGCTTAACGGTTATTTGCGCTCGGCGGTGGAGTGGAGGAAGAGTTCGTCCATCTGCTCCTGGTCGATGTAGGATGGAGAATCAATCATCACGTCGCGTCCCTGGTTGTTCTTAGGGAAGGCGATATAGTCACGGATGGTTTCCTGACCACCGAAGAGGGCGCAGACGCGGTCAAAACCGAATGCAAGACCTCCGTGAGGCGGAGCGCCGAACTTGAATGCATTGATGATGAAGCCGAATTTGTAATCCGCGTCTTCCTTGCTGATGCCCAGAATCTCGAACATCCTCTCCTGCATTGCAGCTTCGTGGATACGGATTGAGCCTCCGCCGAGTTCAGTGCCGTTGAGGACAAAGTCATATGCATTGGCACAAACCCTTTCAAGGTCTTCCTTCTTGTCTGAATAGTACCAGTTGAGGTGTTCCGGTTTTGGCGCGGTGAACGGATGGTGCATTGCATAGAAACGGTTGGTCTCATCGTCCCACTCGAAGAGAGGGAAATCCACCACCCAGAGAGGAGCGAAATTATACGGATCGCGCAGACCCAGACGATTGCCCATCTCAATTCGGAGGACTCCAAGCATAGTCTGAGTTTTTCTCTTTGCACCACACAGAACAAGCATCATATCTCCCTTACCAGCGCCAAGACGGTCTGCCACAGCCTTGAGCTGCTCCGGAGTATAGAATTTGTCGATGGAAGACTTGATGCTTCCATCTTCGTTTACCTTGATATAAACAAGACCCTTGGCACCTACCTGAGGTCTCTTCACCCACTCGGTGAGTTCGTCAATCTGTTTGCGGGTATATGAGGCAGCACCCTCGACATTGATGGCGCCAATATATTCAACCCCATCAAAAACAGAGAACCCATATCCCTTGACCAGGTCGGTTATCTCATTGATTTTCATACCGAAACGGATATCCGGTTTGTCGCTGCCGTAGAAATCCATCGCGTCATACCAGCTCATCCTCGGAATAGGATTCGGGATTTCCACATTGAGAACATTCTTGAACAGAGTTCTCATCATTCCTTCGAAGGTATTGAGGACGTCATCCTGCTCCACAAACGACATTTCGCAGTCAATCTGGGTGAATTCCGGCTGACGGTCTGCCCTGAGGTCCTCATCACGGAAACAGCGGACTATCTGGAAATAACGGTCATAGCCTGCAACCATCAATAATTGCTTGAAGGTCTGAGGTGACTGAGGAAGTGCATAGAACTGTCCCGGGTTCATCCTCGAAGGAACAACGAAATCGCGGGCTCCTTCCGGTGTTGATTTAATCAGGTAAGGAGTTTCTATTTCGAGGAAGTTCTGGGAGTCAAGATAATTGCGGACTTCGTGTGCAATCTGGTGGCGGAGCTTCAGGGCTTTCTGAAGCGGATTCCTGCGCAGGTCTAGATAGCGGTATTTTGCACGAAGTTCTTCGCCACCGTTGCTTTCGTCCTCGATGGTGAACGGTGGTACCTCTGCCTTGTTCAGCACCTTGATGCCGGTCAGGCTGATTTCGATGTCGCCGGTCGGCATTTTAGGGTTTTTGCTCTGACGCTCAATGACTTTGCCTGTGGCCTGGATCACCCATTCCCTTCCCAGAGATTCTGCTAGAGAAACAAGAGATTCATCTGATGTTGCATCAACCACAAGTTGGGTAATTCCATATCTGTCCCTCAGGTCGATGAAAGTCATTCCACCGAGTTTTCTGGACTTTTGTACCCATCCGGAGAGGGTGACAGTTTCGCCTACATTGTCAATGCGGAGCTGTCCGCAAGTATGTGTTCTGTACATATTTTGATTGTTTTGTATAAAATACTTTGAAAAACTCACAAAAATACGAAAGAATTTTGAAATTTTTCCAAAACTGCCTTATTTTGAGGTCTATTAGAATATCAAGACAAATATGCCCAAGAAAGGAATAGAAAAAACCAATGCTGCAAGACTGCTGGACAGGGCCGGGATTGCATACAATCTCATCCCTTATGAATTCGATGAAAGCGACCTGGCAGCGTCACATGTAGCGCAAAGTCTCGGCGAACCGATTGAAAGGGTGTTCAAAACCCTTGTTCTTCACGGAGATAAGAACGGGTACCTTGTATGTGTAGTACCCGGAAATACTGAAGTTGACCTCAAATCTCTGGCCAAAGCTTCGGGTAACAAGAAGACAGAGATGATCCCGATGAAGGACCTTCTAGCTGTAACAGGTTATATCAGAGGAGGTTGCTCGCCAATAGGAATGAAGAAGAAATATCCGACCTATATCCACAGTACAGCCCTCGGCTTCGATTCCATCTTCATCAGTGCGGGAGTCCGCGGCCTTCAGTTGCAACTCTCGCCATCTGAACTTATTTCTTTCACCAATGCCACAGTCGGCGATTTCGCTGAGTAATGCCTGGAGCTATCTGAGAGCTTTTTCTATGACTTGTGCCAGGTCTTCGCCCGGGGTGTAAAGTATAGCGTTCATTCCGGCCCTCTGCGCTGCAGAAACATTGACCTGAGAGTCGTCTATAAAGAGTAACTCATTGGCATTCAGTCCTATTTGTCTGATGGCTTCGTTGAAGATAGCGGCGTCTGGCTTCATCATCTTCATCGAACTTGATATGAAGGCCTGGTCAAAGAAATCGCTGATTCCTATGCCGACTTTCTTGAAATCTGAGTCACATATACGCATCATTATCGGGTTGTTGTTGCTGAGCATATATATGCCGTATCCTTTCTGTTTCAGACTTTTGAGCAGCTCTCCCGTCTTCTCGGAGGGACCTTCGTAGAAGCTTTTCATACAAGCATCAATGTCCTGCCTGGTGGTGCCTTCGTGGCATTTCGACAGGAAGAAATCGTAAAACTCATCCTCACTAGCCTTGCCGCTTTCCATATCTCCGTATATGCCTTTCTGGTGGCAGGGGTCAAGATAGTCGCATATATCGTTGAATCCCAGGGCTTTATAAGCGGCTACGCACCTGTCGTAAAATAGGTCGATCAGGACTCCGCCCATATCGAATACAATAGCCTTGATATTACATTTTTGACTTTTTTCATCTGCCTTGCTCTGGAATTTGGCAATATCGATTATGAATCTTTCGTGAGTGCCTTCACCTATGAGTCCTTTTTCATCATAGGCGCTGACCTTGAAGGTCAGTTTCCTGCGGTCGATTGCAATAAGTTCAGTTTCGGCATATACCTTCATTCCAACCGGGGTAGCGGCAAGGTGAGCTACATTGACCAAGGTGCCCACTGTGCTCTGCCCTTCTTCCAGGAAGGGTTCCACAGAAAGAGTTGCAGTTTTCTCTATCAGGGCTATCATCATCGGTGTAGCAAACACCTTGACGCATCCGCTTCCTACATTTGTTGAAAGCATATTCTCTTGAACGACAGCGTCTTGCCGTCCTTTGATTCCGATTTCTATCATAATGGTATCGTCTAAATTATCTAAATTATATCTGTCCAAATCATCGGGAACCTATCCAGATGAGTATCATTCCGACAAGTATGAAGGCAAGGTCCAGGGCCTTTGCCTTGAGGTTGCGTTCCTTAAATATGATGGCACCGCACAGAAAGGACACAATCACGGAACTCCTTCTGACTAGGGACACCACAGAAATCATCGAGTCACTCTGCCTGAGGGCTGTCAGGTAGGCAAAATCTGCTGCCGAGATGAAAATGGATATCATCAGGATGGCCCACGACCAGTGGAACGGAGTGGTCTTGCTGCGATTCGGAAGCCATAGGATGAGCATCATAATGCCCATCAGCACCATCTGGTAGAAATTGTACCAGCCTTGTACGAAGGTTGCATCGAGGAATCGCATTATATATTTGTCATACAGCCCGCTGCAGGCACCGGTGATGGCAGAGATCGCTATGAACCATATCCATTTGTTGTGGACAAAATCCACGTTTTCCTTTTTACTGGAACGGCTCAGCAGCAATAGGGAGAACATCGCGAGAATCACTCCGCCCCACTGCCACAGGTTCAGCCTCTCACCGAAGAGGATCATCGCGCCAAGCAACACGAGGATGGGACGCGTGGCGTTGATGGGGCCGACAATCGTTATGGGGAGATGTTTCAGTCCGAAATAGCCGAAGAGCCAGGATGTCAGCACGATGCAGGATTTTGCGATGGTCATCAGATGGGCCTTCAGCGGGGTTATTCCTTCGCTGGGGAGCGGGACACCGTTTCTTAGTGATGAAATTATGAATGGGGAAAATATCAAGGTTGAGAAAACTGTATTGAGAAACAGCACGGGGATTACCGCGTTGTCCTTCAATGCCGCTTTTTTTGCGGTGTCGTATAGTCCCAGCAGCGCCGCGGATAAAAATGCAAGTGCAAGCCACATATCCTATATATATCTTCCTAAGAGCCGGCAAATGTAACTAAAAATTCCGACTATTATCATTATTTTTGCATCCTCGTCGTGGTGACGGCGTTATTTTATGATATTGGTATATGTTGGAAAATCTTGGTTTGCTCGGTCTGTTCATAGGAACTTTGCTTTCGGCGACGGTTATACCTTTCAGTTCCGATGCTCTTTATGTCGGGGCTTTGCTGCTGGGAAAGACTCCAGTACTTCTGACTCTCTTTGTCGCATCGGCAGGGAGTTGGGCCGGGGCTATGATTACATATTATCTGGGGCGATTTGCAAAGTGGGAGTGGCTGGTGAAGCATTTCGATGTGAAGGAGGATACACTTCAAAAGCAGAAAGCGCGAATTGACCGCTATGGCCTCTGGCTTTCTGCTTTGTGCTGGACTCCGTTTTTCGGGGAGGCGGTGATGCTTGCCCTAGGGTTCTACCGTTGCCGCGCCCTTCCGATTTATTTCATCACTCTTGGCGGTATCGTTGTCCGCTATCTCCTTTGGACGCTGATATTGGGCTGTTCTCTGTTTTAGAAATATTTGAGGATTACTCAGCAAAGAATTCCTGTCTTTCCTGTTTTTTATTTTACAGAAACCTTCGGTATGTCGCTCCACAGGGTGGTATAATGAGGAGACTGCCTCTGGCTGGAAGATTTGATTTGTCCGCTTCCCTGGATTGCAAACTTTACCGTTCCCCTGCCGAAAGCACCGTTGATTGAGTCGAATGCGGAGGAGAGTTTCTGTTCTCGTTCCAGTTCCGATGCATCCTCAAAAAGAGAATGCATCACCTCGGTCTCAGGAATTATTCGGGTTGCAACAACGCCTGCTTTCTTATATCCGTAGCCGCTTTTGTACATATCGCATGCAGCTGATACCGCATTGGATACAATGGTTCTTTGGTTGCTGGTAGGCTGTTCGAAATGTACCAGGGAGTTGCCATAGGTCTGCGGCTCCTTGTCTTTGAAACGGTTGGTAAATGCAAATACTGTCATTTCAAGAACTACAGACCTCTCCTGGCGGAGTTTCTCAGCCATTGTTGATGCGAAATTTGCAATCTGTTCGCAAAGTTCTTCGGGGTCAGTTATCTCTTTTGCAAAACTTCGTGAGACGCAGATGGATTGCTTGGCTTCAAAGCCGTCCTCAAACTCAATGCAAGGCTCTCCTCTAAGTTCCATCCAGGTCCGCAGTCCCGGGAGCGCAAACATCTTTCTGACAGCATATTCCTTCAATTGCGTATATTCCCAGGCCGTTTTGATGCCCATACTATGCAACTTTGCTGCAGTCTTGCGACCAATGCCCCATACATCCTCAATTGGGAATTTGCGAAGAACCTTCTCTATGTCCTGAGGCCTGTGCATATAGCATCCGCCATGAAGCTTAGGATAACGTTTGCAGAGTTTTGATGCAATTTTTGCGAGTGTTTTGCTGGGGGCGATTCCCACTGAGACTGGAATAGACGTTTGTCGCCAGCATTCAGCGGAAATCTTTTTTGCATAGATGTCAAAATCAATATCCCTCATTCCTCGCAAATCAAGAAACGCTTCATCAATGGAATAAACCTCTATGGCTGGTGCAAATTCCTCAAGCACCCAGCGCACCCGCTGAGACATATCTCCATACAGGGCCATATTCCCGGAAAAGACGGCCACATCATTCTTTTCCACTATATGTTTGATTTTAAAGAAGGGATCCCCCATCTTGATGCCAAGTGCCTTTGCCTCATTGCTCCTGGCCACAGCACAGCCATCATTGTTTGAAAGGACAATGACGGGCTTTTCCCTAAGCTCAGGGCGGAAAACCCTCTCACAGGAAGCAAAGAAGTTATTACAATCGGCAAGGGCAAACATAATTACATCTTCTTTATGACATAAGTGACCACGCCCCAAACCATAAAATCATTTTCAGCACTTACCTCAATCGGACGATATTTCGTGTTTTTCTCATTGGCTGGCATAAGTCTGACAACACCCTCACCAATCTCTATTCTCTTGACCGTGTATTCGCCATCAATGAAACAGACAGCTTTGCAGTTATTGTATGGTTCAACCGCCCTGTCCACAATGATGATATCTCCTTCATCCATATCCGCATCCACCATCGAGACACCGCTGACACGAAAAAAGAACGTTGAAGCCTTATGGCGAACCAGAAGTTTTATCAGGTCCAGTTTCTCGCGTATATCCTCAGCGGGAGAAGGAAAACCTGCCTTCACTTCACCAAGCAATTCTCCTTGAGCAGGAGTGTCATAATCCAAACTATATGGTTCAAACTTGTCCATTTGATTAAATCCTAAATCTTGCAAGACGCAAAATTAGCAATTAATAACTAGAATTGCATTTCCGGTTGAATTTACAAGGAGTTCTTAAAATCTTGGGGGAATCGGGGATTTTGATGGAAAAAATCTTGGGGGAATCGGGGATTTGAGTGTATAAAATCTCTGGGGAATCGGGGGAATGTTTCTGTCGCTAGGAAGAGCTTCTTCCGATCCTTTTGGTTTTGTTATTTCGCAGATCCGCATAGCTTGTCCGTAAAACGGGCTGATTCACGGACGGGAGTGGCATTTAGTAGCAGATCATCCGTAAATAAAGCGTTTTTACGGACGGGTGCCGGAAACGCCAATGTCAAGGACCTGTATCCACAAAAGCCAATGTCCAGGCCCTTTTAGTTCATGACTATAATTTATTGGATTGTTTGGTCAATGTGATTAAAGTTATTTCTGGGCGGGCACCTATGCGGGCAGGAAAAATCGTCTCACCCAGCCCTACATTTACGTAGAGATGTTTGCCGTTGCTGGAGTAGAGTCCCTTGTTCTGCCTGAAGATCAGACTGCTCGGGCTCCATCCAAGCAGCGACATCTGCATTGCATGGGTATGCCCGGACAAAGTGAGAGGAATGTCTTTGCCCAGAACTTCCGCTTCCCAGTGCATAGGGTCATGGCTGAGCAGTATGCTGAACATTCCTTCAGTACCTTCAGATGCCTTGGACAGGTCACCTTGTGAGTGGAAATGCCTGGACGGTGAAATGTTCTGCACACCGATTACGGCGATAGAGTCTTCACCCCTACATATTTTCTCATGTGAGTCGATAAGCAGGTTCCATCCCATTCCCTTTTCAGTCCGCACCAGCTCTTCAACATATCTTTTTCTGGTTTCCTCATCCACGTCCGTATACGGGCTGTAATCGTGGTTGCCAAGCACTGACACTACTCCGTCTTTCGCACTGATTCTTCTCAATATCGGAGCCGTGCTTTCAAGTTCATCCGGCGCCATGCTTATAAGGTCTCCAGTGAATGCCACAAGGTCTGCGTCCAGCGAATTGATGATGTCTGCCGCGCGTTCCAGATGCTTCTCCCTTCCCACGAAGGAGCGGGCGTGGATATCCGATACATGTACGATCCTGTATCCGTCAAATCCCTCAGGCAGGCTCTCGAATCCGAGTTCCACTTCATTGACTTTGAACCAGTTTCTTTCCCACAATGCGCCATATGCCACCGCAAGAGGAGGAATGACAAGAGAAACCAGACCCCACAGAAAAACCTTCCAGAATGCCACCCCTGCGCACAGGCTCACCACACCGCTGACCACAAGATCAGCCACCGCCAGCGCCAGCCAGCAGAGCAGGAGTATCATTGCAGTTGTAAAGGTCTCGAACATAGTCTTACATCAAACGCAAATATAGTGCATATCTTTGAAATTCTGCTGAGTTTCCTGGTAGAAACCATCACGCAAAACAAATAATTTGCACATGTGTTTTCCTTAGGATTTCGGCTACACACTTCGTAAAAAGAATCCCGACCGCCTTCAAATTCCATCTTAGACTTCTTGGCTGCCGACACCCGAGTACTCATACAGGCTGCAACTATTTGTATCCCGTATTATTCCGAAGTCAATGTCATCAACACCTTGCTGTTGCGTTTTATGATAAGTTTCCATGAAATCGGAAGTGAGAATCCCATATCTCCCTCCTCCGTCCATGAGATTTCATAAAAATATTCTCCATTCCTGAAGATATATTTCTGATTATCAAATCCGGACGACACGCACTGTCCATTGGAAAGCAGAAGATCCGGCTTCATCGATTCCTCCTTGTTTTTCCATGACGCATATCTGAGAGATCCGTCCGGCATGCTGTCTATACGAAGAATCCACGGATGAGCATTTATGACTACAACATTATTTTTGTAGTTACATAGTCCATTATACAATCCCTTCGGATAGGAAATCCCCTGGTGTCTGTACTTGTAGCCATCAAACCTATATTGCAGACTGCGCCCAGTAAGGCGGCCTTCGCATGAGAACGAGCCATCTGCCGTTTCGGGAATCATAAGGTATGTCCCATCAAGGACGACATCCGATTTATCTTCCGGATACGCTAACCTTGTATATTCCATATAGGACCCGTAACCTGACTCTTGGGGAAATATCTGTATGAATTGTAGTTTGCCAGAAGCAATTGTACAAGCCCTTAAAGTCGTATACCTATAATTTCCGGACTCTATTTGCGTCTTTGTCAGATAGATACTATTACCGCTACTCCCTGATATCGTATGCATCTCTATGACTCCATGTGCCATCCTTCCTATATCATCGTCTGCATCTTCACAACCAAGACATTTATGGGAGTGTATTTCGTCATCATTCCTATAAGAAGTTATGCCGGAATATATTTCCCTAAGTCCCCAATCAGAAGCCCAATGATATAATCGCAGATTCCCATCATCCGATGTGGTTATAACCAAAGGGCTAAATGTAACTCTACGCGATGCTTCCGCCAACCGGATGAAGTCATATTCAAAACATCTCTCATCTTTTAAGATCAAATCAGCAAAAAGTCCCGATGGAAATCCTGTATTATCCTCGTCCCTCCTGATATGTTCTATCAGTTTGTTTTCTGCATCTGCCACAGAAGTATAATATATCACAGACTCTCCATAAGACATAAATCTGACCTTTGGCTGCGCTGTAGAGTCAAAATTCAAAAAACTCAGTAGAATGAGCAAGAACACTAAAATCTTCATTGTCGTTTGAGGAAAGTTCTTTTTGGCCCTATTGTGCCATATCAAAAGTAATTATTACATATAATTCCTTTACAGCAATCCCACCAGCACCGAATCCAGCACGGCGGACTGCTCGGCGAAGATTTCTTCGCAGGCAAAGCGCTGGTCCGCAGGGAGGGAATCGCGGAAATGAACAAATTTCAGGAGATATTCGCCTTTGAAGACCCCGGCGGCGAAATAGGTCTGCTGGCAGAACATGGAGTCGCGGGCCGGGATGTAGAATGTACTCATTTCTGTCCTCAGACGGTCTTTAAGGGCATTGTGGGAATACTCAGTGACGGCTGTTTCGACTTTTGACGGGAGGATCATAGTCAGCACAAAGACGGCAAATATAATTGCTGCGACAGCCTCAGGCAGGTGTCTTCTGATCGCGATGGCCCGCTTGAGCGCTGGAATGCTCTGATACCTCTCTGTAGGGTTCTGACGGCAGCAGCGGTCGACGACCCGGCGATATTTTCTGCCGGACATCTGCCTGATGAGCAGGCCTATGGAGTATATGTCAGACGCTGCTCCTGCCGGACCCTTGCCGGCCATAATCTCAGGGGCGGAATACCATTGGGAGCCTCCCATGCAGCCTTTATAGACGGAGTCATCGCTGAGGGAAAGGCCGAAGTCAATGATGCGGGCAGCCCCATGAGGGTTTACCACGATGTTTGACGGCTTGATGTCGTTATGGAGCACACCGCGATGATGGAGATAGTCCACGCCGTCCAGGATGTCATCTATGATGCAGTCTTTTGCAGAGTCTGACGAGCCGGTCGAAAGGAATTCATCCAAAGACTGACCTTCTACATATTCAAGAATAAGTGCAGGGCCTGCCGGGGTATCCTCCTCAAAGCCGAGGGTCGTAACTATGCATGAATGGGACAGGGTGCTGCCGAGTTCGAATTCCCGCCTGAGGAACTCCGTTGTCATCGCATCCTTATGGAGCGCAGATTTCAGGATTATGTATTTCGTACCCATGCGGGCCTTGAGCACACGGAAAAACCGTCCTTCGCTTATGGTGCCAAGGACGGTGATTCCATCATACATGTTTTCCTGCAGCGCGCCGGAGAGTCCTGAACTGATTCTCATAATGGCCGCAAGTTAGTAAATTTTGACTAATATACCCTCGTATTGCCATACCAATTTATATGTGTGACCTTCTTACCTGATAGTGTGACATAAGCTATCGTACCATCCTTGAAGGTTGCTTTGCTACCATAATCGTGGTAAGTCACTCCATACACCCTACAAACCGTATAATCTTCACCTGCTCTATCAAGTTCAAACTTCCATCCTCGAGCCTTCACGGCAATGGCAAACAGGTCCTCGTGCATTCCCACCTTAATTTCCCCTCTCAATGCCGATTCTATATTTTTTTCACCATGTATATTAACCAACTCCTTATACAATTTTTCCCCAGCAATCTTCTTTTCGTTTTCCTTTTTGATCCTCTCCAATTCACTATCCCTCTCTGCCTGGAGTTTTATACGCTCACGCTCGAAATCAAATTCATCAAGTTTGCTCCCGTTACGGTATATTTCAATTATTTTTCCTTTAGGGTCACACAATACTCCGTTTATTAACTTCACCCCAACAATATTATCAAAGGTTGTAAGAGTGTCCAATTGCAGAGCAGCAAGCCTCCTGTCCTTTATGAGAGGACTGTTTCCCTCTGCGATGCATTTGAAATACCCGCTAAATAGATTGCCGTTTTTGTATTCCACACGATCTTCTTTTTTATCTATCATGATAACCGTATAATCCGGAAAGGTCTTTTGGATGGCTGTGATACTACTCATTCTGTATTTGTTAAAAGACCTACTGTCATAGTCCTCGTAATGCACCTCTATGTACTCACCATTAGTTTTTTCTTCGCGTATTCCCAGAAATCCCCTATAGTACTGTTGTTCCGGGTCATAAACGTTGTATTTCGTTAGCCACAAATCAATCGTCAATCCATCCTTATAGGTGCGTGTGCCTCTAAGATCAAGACTAAGGTAATTAGGAGCAGAGGACATTGCCTTATACTCCTTGTATTTATCGCTGGTTATCTTGTTCTTCTCCAAACTTACTGTCGTTCCATCCGGGTATGTAATCATATTTCTTGTCACCTTCCCATTCTCAGTCATATATTCATGTACGGCAAGATCCGGGTAGGTCATGCGAAATGCGGCAAGTTCCCCATTCGCGTCAAACTTATAGTGGTCCAAGGACTTTGACTGATTGTATTTTTCTGTATACTCTTGCTGTTTTTTTGTATACTCTTGCTCGAGCATTCCGAAACGAATGGTCTCTTTGTTACCGTCTGCACCAGTGTGGATACCTTTAACAGTATAAACTTTGAACTGATTCCAGTCACTTTTCGAAGTTTTGAAGTCGACCAGTTCACTGATTCCATCACATGTTACCGAACCCTCATAAATCTCGCCTTCTGATGAGGTCAGGCGCAACTCCTGAGCATGTCCCTTGTCGTCAAACTTGACATAATCACCATTAGGACATGTCCAATCTGCACCCCTTGTACAGGTCAGAGGGGTCTTCGCTCCATTTGCAAACAACAATACCGGTGGATTTGAGGATTCTTGCAACTCTCCAAAAGAGAACTTGCTTTCCTGAATTCTAAAATTTAAGACCGCAGGGTTTTCAATTTCGTATTCGGAGCAGCCTGCAAAATCCTTGGCGACTGCTACAATGCGATCATATTTTTTATCCAGAAGATATAGATATAACTGTCCATATGCCAGGAAACCCCCTTCTCCTGCAAGATTTTCCATCTTTATAGCAAGCGGTTCTTTCAGTGCGCCGACACACTTTTCGTTTAAATAGAACGCACCATTGTACAACTCGAAATTCATAACAGATATTGGCACTAGAAGAACCATGTCGACTGTCTTTTTAAAAGACACTTTGCCCTTGAATGTCAATCCTTTAACTGCAAATGTAAACACAGCGTCAGGAACATAGTTCCCGTCAAATGTTCCTTCAAGAGTCATCTTGTGGCTTCCGTCTTCATTGATGACGAGTCGACCCTGACCCTTCGGGGATTTCTTTTCTGCCGGTCCCTGATAATATGCAAACTTTGTATAGGAAATTTTCTTCTCCTTAACCTGCGCATTAAGAGTCGATCCTGCAAACATTGATCCGAGCAGCACGAGCAGCATAAATGCCGCTACTCTAAAAAAATTCTTCATTGGATAGATTGTTTTTGGTTATAAACTACATGCCTGAAAACATCGTCTTCAGGATTCATTCACAAAGGAAAATATAATATTTCATTTGGGGATAGCCCTTCTTGGCCCTACTCGCGCTTTACTGTCTAAAGCTTTTCCAGAGTGGTCAGACCATTGTTCAGACCTATGGAATAGCGCTGGCAATGTTCGCCGCCGTGGACAAGATTGTCCACAAATAGTGGGTAATTCTTGAGCATGACACTGCACTCGAAGGTATCTCCGACCTGAAGAGTGGAATTCCTAGTATCAACCGCCTTGAACATCCGTCCACCGACATATTCTATGATACAGACGCGGTCCGGGAGCCAACCGATAAGGATACGGTCGCCGGGGGTCAGGTCCTCTACCTTTATGGATGTACCGTCAGATATGATATCAGACTCTCGGGACGACTGTTTATGAAGGGAGACGCAGAAGGCATTCCAATGTTTGCAACCCACATAGCGGCACAACACATCCAGAGTGCGGGTAAAGACAGTGTCATAACCGGAAATTTTCCCCCAGAGTCTACGCAAGGTGTTTTCGGCTATATGTTCGTGAGTGATTCTCTCTATCTCCATAGCCAGAAGAGAGAAGTCTGAGCGTCCTTCTATGGGGTGCCCGAAGCGTTTTTCCACGGTCTGTTTAAGCGCTATTATCTGCGGTGAATCTGTCTTTACTGCCATAATGACGCAAAGGTATATATTGTCGGAGAATTTTTATCATAAAGGGCCAAAAAGAGCTATCCTTAAACGGAGGATTATTCCTTTCTTTGTAGAAACATTTTGCGATGAAGATTTTCGCGTGGTGCTGTGGGAGTTAATGAAAAAATGCTTACATTTGTTCGGATTCGGGAATGTACCGGATCTGACATATGATTAAGCGTTTGCTTTGATTCTATTCGCATTGAGCCGAGGAGATTCAAGTTGTCGAAGAATAGAACAGGCAGACGCCCGCTGGAGTATGCGGGCGTCACTTGTTTTTCGACGGCTTTCCTAGGGCCTAATGCGAACAGGTGATTGCCCGCATTTTTTGTGTGTATTAACGATTAAAATCAATACGGATCCTGATGCTAAAGCAGAGATGAAGATTATCTTGACTATAATAGGGCTTGTGCTATCCGTGTTCTTCATGAAATCGATTGTCCGCATCATAGTGTGGCTGTTCGGTTTTCTCATGAGGAATTTTATCTATGTGATTATCATAGTCGTGCTTGTCGTATGTCTTCTCAAAGGGTGTAGTGGGGCTTAATGAATGAAATTATGAGTAACAGTTCGAGTTGTGAAACGGAAGTCCGTTCTGGCCAGAAACTCATTGATACCGTCAAGCAGAAACTAGGCGCGGAGTTCACGGTAGTCCTCCGACCAGACGAGTCTTCAAAGAAGTTCAACGTCCTTCCTCTCCGATGGATTGTAGAGCGGTCTTTCTCTTGGTTAGAAAGTTTTAGGAGGATTGCCATGGACTATGAGTTCTACTCTGACACCGGTGAAGCGATGGTTCAACTCGCCTTCTGCCGGCTTATGTATAACAAAATCTACGATTGAAATTTAAACAGCTTCTAAAAAGAGATACATTCAGAATGAAATAATTATATTTGTAACGATAACATTAAACAGAAAGAATATGAAAACATTTAGAGTTGAACTCACGACTAAATACGCATTTGATACAGAAATTTCTAAAATAAATTTGGAAGATATTGATGTTGATAATTTGTCTAAATCTCAAATCTTCGACCTGCTCGACGATAGCGAATATATTCAGTATTGCGGTCTAGGTGACGAATGGGATGGGCAATTCTCGTTGAAGGTATATGACGAGAATAAAAAGGTTATTTATAAAAATGAGGATTTTGAAGATTTTAATTCTTTTATCAATAGTGAACGTGATGTCACAGATGACGACGACCTCGCATTAGTAAAACCATATCTTCCGACTATTGTAGAACGTTGGAAACGTGAGAATGTTGAACCAGGGGTATACATTGTGGCCATGCATCAAATGAAGGTACAAAAGTACAGTTTCATTATTGAAGCCGAGTATTTTGATTCAAATAAATTATTTTTCATAGGTAATCAAATGATGCAAGGTTTAACATATGACTATATGTCTGACCCTAATCATATTTTTTATGACGGCAAGTTTTTAATACCAGAGCCTTTGTGTGATTGTGAAGATGTATATGGCACTAGATACTATTTAGCTAAACAAGAGGAAGGATGGTTTGAAATATTAAGTGAAATTGATGTTTAAATCAATAAGAAGTTTTGGATATACAATAACATATAACTGATTGAGTTATGAATTATGAGGAAATGGAAGCTAAAGTAGCTGAACTAAAAAAGAAGTAATAGAACTAAATGAGAGAATTAAATTAAGGTTAAATGAGCTTGGTTTAAAAGAGTTCCATTTTTCAGATTTCTATGGTGATGGTGAGTGTAGTTGGTGCGATGAAGAAATAGATTCAGATATATCTTTTGATGACGATTTTAGTGTTTATTTTCGATACTGGACAGCTGACTTGCCAATTAGATATGAAAGTATTAGTATCGACTTGAGAGCAATTAAAATAGTTGGAGAAACAATACTGTATTGCTTAGAGTGGTATTCAGAGACATATAAACATGAGTTTTCAAACATTTTGTACAAATAATTGCTAATTTATTGATATTTGGG
>CAMBRR010000040.1 GCA_945870315.1 uncultured Bacteroidales bacterium | reverse complement strand
GAACTTTCCGTTTTTATCTCAAACGGGCTGCAAAGATACGGACTTTTTCTTAACCTCCAAATTTTTCTTGAATATTTTTTCGAAAAAATTGATTTTTTGTCAAAATTCAGAGATAATTCCTACTTTTGTCCACCCTATAGATAATATTAACTCAATAAAATAACGACAAATGGACAAAGAACAACTGCAATTGCCGGAAAACGCCCAGAGGGAGCTTAAAGACGGCGAAGAGTACACACCTCTGCTGTCCCCGCAGAAGGATTACCCTGAAGTAACCGTATGGTCGGTCTGCATCGGCCTGCTGATGACCGTCCTCTTTTCCGCGGCGGCAGCCTTTCTCGGGCTTAAAGTCGGCCAGGTATTCGAAGCTGCAATTCCGATAGCCATCATCGCTGTGGGGCTTTCAAGCGTAATGAGAAAGAAAAACGCCCTCGGCCAGAATGTCATCATACAATCCATAGGAGCCTGCTCCGGGGCAATAGTGGCAGGAGCAATCTTCACCCTCCCGGCCATATACATATTGGATCTGAAAGTGAATTTCCTGCAAATGGTTGTATCATCTCTGCTGGGTGGTATGCTCGGAATTTTGTTCCTGATTCCTTTCAGAAAATATTTTGTAAAGGAGATGCACGGGAAATACCCATTCCCGGAAGCCACTGCTACTACACAAGTCCTTGTCAACGGCGAAGGCAATCGCGATGGAGCTAAAACCTTGCTTGTGAGCGGACTGATTGGAGGTCTGTATGACTTCCTGATCTCCACTTTCGGTCTATGGGCAGAGACCATCTCCACAAGAATGACCGCCTGGGGAGCCGCTCTGGCAAGCAACCACAAGATTGTTGTCAAGAACAATGTCGGTGCAGCTGTCCTGGGACTGGGATATATAATAGGTCTGAAATACTCGCTGATTATATGCTGCGGTAGTTTCCTCGTATGGTTCGTAATCATCCCTCTAATCAATCTGTTCGGTGGTGACAGCGTCATTGACCTGATGAACACCGGCATTACTGCAAGTGTCGCATCAATGAGCGCCGAAGAAATCTTCGCAACTTACGCCAGGCCTATAGGAATCGGAGGTATAGCGACAGCGGGCATCATTGGCATCCTCAAGTCTCTCGGAGTAATCAAATCGGCATTTGGCCTTGCCATAAACGAGATGAGGCGCAAGGGAGGAGACAAGGAATCAGTTCAAAGAACCCAGCAAGATCTGCCGATGACTATTATAGTATATGGAATCGCCATCACTCTTATCCTTGCCTATGTATTCTTCGTGTTCGGAACGGTATGCAATTGGTGGCAAGCCATAATCGCACTGTTGATTGCAGCGGTAATAGCCTTCCTCTTCACGACAGTTGCAGCCAATGCCATCGCCATCGTCGGTTCCAACCCTGTCAGCGGAATGACAATTATGACATTGATTATCACTGCAATAGTCCTTGTTGCAATGGGCATTTCAGGACAGACAGGAATGGTTGCCGCCATTCTTATCGGAGGTCTCGTATGTACAGCCCTTTCTGTTGCCGGCGCCTTCATTACTGACTTGAAGATCGGCTACTGGATTGGAACGACTCCTGCAAAACAAGAAAGCTGGAAATTCCTCGGAACCGTCGTGGCTTCCATTACCGTTTGCGGTGTGATGGTCATCCTCAACAAAACATATGGTTTCACTGGGCCGAATGCTCTGGTTGCACCTCAGGCAAACGCTATGGCAGCAGTCATAGGCCCTATGATGAATGGCGGAAGCGCTCCGTGGGCCCTTTATGGAATGGGAGCAGTTCTGGCAATCCTGCTGAACTGGTGCGGAGTTCCTGCCCTTGCCTTCTGCCTTGGAATGTTCATTCCACTGGACCTGAACCTCCCTCTGCTGGTTGGCGGAATCGTATCCTGGTTTGTCAGCAGCCGTAGCAAAGACAAGGCTATTAATGATGCAAGGATTGAAAAGGGTACACTCATTGCTTCCGGTTTCATTGCCGGTGGTGCGCTTATGGGAGTAGTAAGCGCCGTGCTCAAATTCGCTAATCTTGATTTGATGATACGGGAATCCGCCTGGAGCGAGCCTGTTGCATTCATTCCTTATATTGCATTGATTATATATTTAACCGTGGCTTCGATGAAAGTCAAAAAAGCATAATAAAAATGGAGAAAATACTTGACAGATTTTTGAGATATGTCGCTGTGGATACCCAGTCGGATCCTCAGTCAGAAAGCCAGCCCAGCGCCGAAAAAGAGCTCTCACTTCTGAAGATGCTCAGGGATGAGCTACTCGAAATGGGCGTGGAAGCCCAGTTGGATGAATTTGGATATGTTATGGGAAGAATTCCGTCCAATTGTTCAGAAGATATCCCCGCCGTCGGTTTCATAGCCCACGTGGATACGGCTCCTGACGCCAGTGGAAAAGACATCAAGCCACAGATAATCAGAGATTATGATGGTGGAGACATTCCGCTCAAGGGCGTGGAAGGCCTTGCACTCAGTCCGTCCGACTTTCCTGAGATGCTTTCGTACAAAGGCCATACTATCATTACTACAGATGGCACGACCTTGCTTGGAGCCGATGACAAAGCCGGAGTCGCCGAAATTATGGATGCAGTCCAATATATAGTGGAGCATCCGGAATTCAAGCACGGAGACATCTGCATTGGATTCACGCCAGATGAAGAGATTGGCCGTGGAGTTGTAAAATTTGACGTTAAGAAATTCGGTGCCCGCTATGCATACACTATGGACGGAGGTGCTGTCGGAGAACTTGAATACGAGAATTTCAATGCAGCCTCTGCATGTGTCCGCATCCAGGGAAGAAACCTACACCCGGGATATGCCAAAGGAAAAATGCTGAATGCCATCCTGATTGGAATGGAACTTAACAGTCTCCTCCCTGTGGAGCAGCGCCCGGAATATACCGAAGGGTATGAAGGGTTCTATCATATCATAGGATTCGAAGGCAGCGTCGAAAAAGCGGAATTCTCATATATCATAAGGGACCACGACATCGACCTGTATGAACAAAGGAAGAAATTCATTCAGAAGTGCGTGGATTTCATCAATGAAAAATACGGAGAAGGGACCGCTACGGTTGAAATCAAACACCAGTACTACAATATGAGGAAAGAGGTTGAGCCTCACTACCATATAGTAGAAAAAGCAAAGAAAGCGATGGAAATGGAAGGAATCGTGCCACTTATCAAGCCAATCCGGGGTGGTACTGACGGGGCCAACCTCTCGTTTATGGGACTTCCGTGTCCGAATATCTTTGCCGGAGGTCACAACTTCCACGGAAAGCTTGAGTTTGTTCCACTGGAAAGTATGGAAAAAGCCTCAAAGGTGATTCTCAACATTGTAAGCCTTTATTGCGAATAGAAGATGGAACTGCTTATAAAAGATCTGTCAGATTTGGACAGGGCAGCTAAGGATTTCCTCGAAAAAATAGGGGAAAACTCTCTGGTGGCCTTTTTTGCGCCTATGGGTGCGGGAAAGACCACCTTTACTACTGCCATCTGTAAAGTGCTTGGAGTGGAAGATGCCGTATGCTCTCCGACATTCACGATTGTAAACGAATACCGATGCAAAGACGGTAGGTTGATGTACCATTTTGATTTCTACAGAATCGAAAAACCGGAAGAAGCATTGGAAATCGGGCTGTATGACTATCTTGACAGCGGCAATCTCTGCATTATGGAATGGCCGGAAAACATTGAGGAACTCCTCCCGGAAGAAACGCTGAGAGTACACATCATAGTCAATCCGGACAATTCGAGAACACTTCGCTGGTAATATGGAATAAGGAATTATCTCACCGAATACACTCCGGTAATGTAGCCGTTTATTTCCAAAGGATGAAGTTCCCCGTCCTTCCAAAGCGCCGGTCTGCCCCCAGTTAAGGAAGACAGGCCTACGCAAAGGATTCCGTTCACCATAGCCGAGACAGATGTCCCCATTGGCCAGTAGCCTTCTGGAACAGTCCAAATACGTTCATTCTGGAAAATTTTGGGCGGAAGTGTCCTTAACGATGGCACAAGGACTCCACATATGCCTTCTTCGTCAATACAGCAGGAGAAGATTGTAAATCCAGATACGGATTTGAAAACCGATTTGGTTCCATTCCACAGGTAACTGGTCATCGCAGGACTACCCCCGACTGTCTCGACATAGCATCCGTCTCCCCCTGGTAAGAATCTGAAAGAAAGCAAAGAAGAGGAATCGGGAGAAGAGAGGCCTACTATTTCATCCGAACGAATCAAGACTGGAGAAGAAACCCCTCTCAATGTAGCAAGATACAGGATTCCTGAATTAACCGAAATGACATCCCATACCCTTTGGATATCGTTTCTCAATGCGACTTGTACAACATTAGTATCAAGCACATTATAGTATCTCTCCGTTGACGGACCTGCCGCCTTGATGACCTCGCAAAATGAAAAGCCTACCTTTTCATCATCTTGATAGAGGCGCTCGAAAGGATAGCCTGAATTCCGGACAAACAAGGTCTCTCCATTTTTCCTGAACGAAAAGCCTTCTCCCGAAGACGGCACCCCAAGCGTATATAGATCATTATCCTTCAGCAGCACATCACGGATACTCTCCCGTGAATAATATTCAAACAACACCTCCCCATCCCGTCTGACTACGGTTTTGTCATCAGAGTTGGACCAGGAGTAGAGACTGCCGTCCATTATTCGATGCAAGTCTGCATCCGCCCCGACAGCCCTTGATTCTCCAATCGGAACCTTCAGCCGCGGTACCCCGTCCACGAACACCACCAACGAACATCTTACCGCATCACGGTCCTCGTCCCTGAGCCAATCATAACCATCAGGATAACTCACAGCCGTCACATAGCAAGAAGACTTCGCCGGCGTGGAAGAACCTCCTGGAGCAGGATTATGGGAAGAGCCCTTCCATATGTCCGAGTCTGCATTTCCGAATTTACCCAATTCAACTATGGAACAGCTGAAGGATAGGAACAGGGCCAGAGTAAAACCAGAATATGAAAAAAATCCGCGCATCTTTTTTCATCAAAGAACGCGGATATTCTCAGTAAGTTCAAGAAATTTCGTCCCAATTTTATTTATTTTGATAAAATTGGACAAATCTTAAACTTCATATAATTCAATTCTGTTTTTCGTAGATGGCAAACAAGGCCGAACCCGAGCCTGACATAGAAGCATAAACCGCTCCTGAGTCATACAAGGAATCCTTGATAGCAGAAAGCTGTGGATGCTGGACAAATACAGTCTTCTCAAAGTCATTCTTGACATTATCCTTCCAGGACAAGATTTCCTCCTTCAAAACAATATCTAGAGATATTGAAGGAACAGACGGCACAATTCCCCTGTAAGCCTCAGCAGTGGACACTGATATTCCATCCGGACACACAACTTTGAGGATATACTTGCAAGAAGCGCTATTTGGCTGGCCATAATCGATGTCATCCAGAGGAAAATCTTCCAGCTGTTCCCCCCTGCCCCTTCCGAACATAGGCCTGTTGAAGATGAAGAAAGGACAGTCGCTGCCCAGCTTTGAAGCCCTCTCTGCCAGGGAGTCCTCTGAAAGCCCCAGTGAGAAAACCTCATTCAAGGTACGTAAGGTAAAAGCTGCATCAGAAGAACCGCCACCCAGTCCGGCACCCACAGGAGAAGTTTTCTCTAGAAAAATCTTTACCGCAGGCAAGGAAAATTCAGCATCAAGCAGGAAATACGCTTTGGCGCACAAATCCGTGAGCGGAGACCAGTCCACTCCTCCTTCTTTCGCTATGGTAATCATCAGCTTGCCATCTTCAGAGACGGACTGACGGATGGACGAGGAATCATATCTGGAAAAAAGCTCTGCACTGGTGCGGCTGAAATCGTCCCCAGAAATGATTTCCAGCGTATCACTTATCCCGAAATACGGGACAAAGAGAGTATTCAAATCGTGATAGCCATCAGGCCTTTTCCGGAGCACATCCAGACCCAGATTCACTTTGACGTTGGGGTGAAGAATCATTGCAATGAAGATGAGATTGTTTGAATTGCCTTCTCCACCGACAGTACTATGCTTTCCTTATCCTTGACAAGCCTGGAAAGAACCGGGGAGACAAATGACAACATCTGCAAGGCTTTTGCCTGCTGCAGGGTTATTCCCCTGGAACGCATATAAAACTGAGCATCCTCGTCGAGGCGTCCTACCGTGGCTCCGTGAGAGCATTTAACATCATCGGCATATATTTCCAGCTGTGGTTTCGTATTGACTTTTGCCTGATCTGAAAGCAAAAGATTGTGATTTTCCTGATAAGCCTCTGTCTTCTGAGCATCCTGCTCAACGACTATCTTTCCATAGAAATCCACAATTGACTCCGCCGAGACAATACCTTTGAAAAGCTGGCTTGAAGAACAATGAGGCACTTGATGGACGACATCCAAGGACAGTTTCACCTTCTCAGAACCAGGACACAGATATATACCGGACACATTGACATTCGCCCCCTCTCCTTTGAGGATAATTCTCAGCGGAAGCTGAACAGAGGCCCCCGGCAAGACCACGATGACGATATCCAGGGAACTGTCTCTCTCCAGAATATATTCCCCGGCAATGGACTGCGTTCCGGAAGAAGTATCTGACAAGACAAGCTGGACACTCTCGTGGGTATTCTGCGGAACCGTATAAGAAGAATTAACCATAGTCTCAGACAGATTAGTAGTTATCATAACCATTCTCCTCAATCTGAGCAACCAGCTCGCGTCCTGCTGTCTTGACAATCTTTCCGTCCTTCAAGACATGGACAACATCCGGAACGATATATTCCAGAAGCCTCTGGTAGTGGGTAATCACAATCGCAGCCTTGTCCGGAGTATGGAGGGCGTTCACTCCTGAAGCTACGATTCTGAGCGCATCCACATCAAGTCCACTGTCAGTTTCATCGAGAATGGCAAGCGTGGGATCCAGCATCGCCATCTGGAAAATTTCATTCCTTTTCTTCTCACCTCCTGAGAATCCGACATTCACTTCCCTCTTGGAAAACTCCGGCTTCATCTGCACGAAAGACATCTTTTCCTTCATCAGTTTGAGGAATTCAGCTGCTTTCATCGGCTCAAGGCCCATAGCCTCCCTCCTGGAATTGATGGCTGTCTTCATAAAATTTGTTATGCTGACACCCGGGATTTCAACCGGATACTGAAATGACATAAATATTCCAGCCCAGGAGCGTTCCTCCGGTGACATTGCAAGCAAGTCCTTTCCCATAAACTCAATGCTTCCGCTGGTCACCGTATATTGAGGTTTGCCGGACAGAACGGAACTCAAGGTACTTTTGCCGGCTCCATTCGGACCCATAATGGCGTGAATTTCTCCCTTACGGATGGTAAGATCAACACCCTTTAAGATTTCCTTTCCCTCGATACCGGCTCTCAAGCCATTGATTTTCAGAATAATATCCTGTGACATATATATGTATGATTATTCGTTTTTACTGTATAATTTATACCAGGAAACAAGAGACCAAACTCCGTTTACCAGGTACAACGAACATACGATAGGCATAAAAACGTGTCCTACCGATATGTGCAATATGATCTGAGTGATGTTGACGACAAGCCAGGCAACCCAGCAATCCCATTTTTTCAGTGAAGAAAGGAACTGCGCTACAAGAATCAAGACTGTAACGCAAGCATCCAGATAAGGAACAGGATCGTCTGGGAACAAAGTCCTCAACAGCCAGCCCCACATCGAGGCAAGGATAAAGACGGATACCACTGCCAAAACCCTCATCTCCCAGGACAACATACTGACTTTCAATGCAGAATGATCCTTTGCGCTCTCTTCTTCCTTCTTGGGATGCGTCCATCTCCAATGTCCAAGAATGTTGATGCACAATGACACAGGCTGAAGCATCAGGCTTGCATACAGGTGTTTGTTCCAGAACATCAGCCCCAAAGCCAGAGTATAGAGATAGCCAACCCAGAAATTATATTTGCTGTTCCTCCCTGCGAGGAATACACAGGTAAGACCAAGCAAGGATGTAATCAGGTCTATCAGCAATACAGGCACATCCCCGGAAATTGTGAACAATGTATAATTCAATATATCCATATATCTTCAATTGATTAACCCACGGAACCCTCCAAAGAAACCTGGAGCAATTTTTGAGCTTCGACTGCAAATTCCATAGGCAGTTTTGACAAGACCTCACGGGCATAACCGTTTACAATCAGACCAACCGCTTCTTCCGGACCGATTCCACGCTGGTTGCAATAGAAGAGCTGGTCCTCGCTGATTTTAGAAGTAGTGGCTTCGTGCTCCACGATTGCCGTCCTGTTGGCATTTTCAATTGTCGGGAAGGTATGAGCTCCGCACCTGGACCCAATCAGAAGACTGTCACATTGTGAATAGTTGCGTGAATTGTCCGCTCCCGGAAGGATTTTCACCAGACCGCGATAACTGTTCTGACTGTATCCGGCTGAAATTCCCTTGCTGATAATGCGGCTGCGAGTGTTTTTCCCTATATGAATCATCTTCGTTCCCGTATCAGCCTGCTGATAGTTGTTGGTAACGGCAACTGAATAGAATTCTGAAGATGAATTATCGCCCTTAAGTATGGTAGAAGGATATTTCCAAGTTATCGCAGAACCCGTCTCGACTTGAGTCCAGGACAGATGACTGCCCTCTCCCTTGCATATACCCCTCTTGGTCACGAAATTGAAAATTCCTCCGCGGCCCTGCGCATCACCCGGATACCAGTTCTGGACCGTCGAGTATTTCACCTCCGCATCTTTCTCGACAACTATTTCTACAACTGCAGCGTGAAGTTGGTTTTCATCTCTCATCGGAGCCGTACAACCCTCCATATAACTTACATATGACCCCTCATCAGCAACAATAAGCGTTCTTTCAAACTGTCCTGTTCCCTTTGCGTTAATCCTGAAATAGCTGGACAACTCCATCGGGCAACGAACCCCCTTGGGGATGTAACAGAAAGAACCGTCGCTGAATACGGCTGAATTGAGTGCAGAGTAAAAATTGTCACCTACAGGAACTACGGATGCAAGGTATTTGCGAACCAGGTCCGGATATTCCTGAACTGCCTCTGAAAAAGAACAGAAGATTATCCCCCTGTCTGACAGCTCTTTGCGAAATGTAGTCTTTACCGATACCGAATCAAATACCGCATCCACTGCAACCCCTGCAAGAGCAGCCCTTTCGTGAAGCGGAATCC
Source organism: uncultured Bacteroidales bacterium (assembly GCA_945870315.1). GTDB lineage: Bacteria > Bacteroidota > Bacteroidia > Bacteroidales > UBA932 > Cryptobacteroides. The sequence continues at coordinate 8,143 of CAMBRR010000040.1, read as the reverse complement.
CGAGTTTGTCAAAAGTTTTTTCCAACTCCGGATCTATTTCCTTGGGACGGGAATCGTCCCTCTTGGGAGCTGCATAATAAATTATGTCCTGGAAATCAATCTCCGGTATATTCAGATGAGCCCATTTCGGAAGTGGCATCTTTTGCCAGCGCCGAAAGGCTTCCAGACGGAAATTCAACAACCACTCGGGCTCATTCTTCTTTGCGGATATCATCCTGACGATATCCTCATTCAGTCCCTTGGGTATGAATTCCTGCTCGACAGAGGTCACAAACCCGTGTTCATACTCTTTTTGAGTAATATCATCCAATATATTCTTTTCCATATGCCAGTATTACAGAAATACTATTATTCTCCAGAGTATCAGGCAGGAAACTATGGTCTTGATACCCGTTCCCGTGATGAAACCGAGGAATGATCCGAATGCAGCCTTGAGAGCTGGTTCGACTCCTTTACGGCTATAATACAGTTCAAAAAGGAAGGCACCTAGAAATGAGCCTAATATCATTCCAACCGGCGTAAGGATTATGCCTGCAATCAAACCCACCATTGCCCCTTTTTCAGCAAAGCGACTTCCTCCAGTGATTTTAGTAAAATACATAGGAACGAAATAATCAATAACCGTCACAGCTACGACCACAGCGCCCCAGATAAGCAAGCCTTTGAGGGCTAGAGGATTGCCAGCAGAGTCTGTTCCGTTACCCCATAAAAAGAGGATGAGCAGGCCCAACCAACTCAATGGCGGTCCAGGCAGAGCCGGCATAATGCTTCCCACTATACCTGCCACTCCGGCGACAACCGCAAGAATAGAAATAAACAAATCCATAATCCTTAATTTTCCGATGCCATAATTTCTTCTATTTCAGAAGAAAGGATTGGCAGACGTTTCTGTCCCAGGCGCCTTGCTCCATTTTCTGTCACAAGAACATCATCCTCGAGACGGATTCCGCCGAAATCATAATATTTTTCCAAAAGTGGATAATTGACAAAATCCCTGCCAGTGCCTTCGCGCTTCCAGTTTTCAATCAGGGCCGGGATGAAATAAATTCCCGGTTCATCAGTGATAACGTGACCTGGGCACAACATCCTGGCCATCCTCAAGTTTCCCAGGCCAAGCAGAGGAGAACGCTTCTGAGAAGAATCATATCCCACATAGTCTTCACCATAATCCTCCATATCGTGAACGTCAAGGCCCATATTGTGTCCCAGTCCGTGAGGCATGAACAAGCCGGAAATACCATTGGCGACCATTTCGTCCACATCTCCTTTTACAAAACCGAACCCCTTGAGACAATCAAGCATATGGCGAACTGTCGCAAGATGCACTTCATAATAGGTGACTCCGGGACGAGTTAGGCTGAAAGCTAAATCATTGCACTGTTGTACAATATCATAGATATCTTTCTGGCGTGAGGTGAACTTGCCACTGCAAGGGTAGGTACGAGTAAAGTCGGAAGCATAATGGGTATTGCTCTCTGCACCCGCATCAACTACAAGCAGCCTGCCCGGAGTAATTATCTGATGGTGGGTATGATTGTGGAGAGTTTCCCCGTTCTGGGAAAGAATGGTTGCAAAAGAGACTCCCCATCCCTTTGAAATGGTAACACCTTCCATCTTACCTACGATTTCCTGCTCCACCACCCCAGGCTTGCAACCGCGCCTGGCTGCGGTGTGCATCTCATATCCTATGTCGCAGGCCTTGTCAATCTCCTCAATCTCACATTGTTGCTTAATCAGCCTCAGCGAAACTACAGCACGCAGGAATTCTTCGCTGGCACAAAGCCCCCGGCCTTCACGGCTTGGTTTCACTTCTCTTACCGAAGAGGAAGTTACGCCTAGCAACTCTGCAAGAAAGGTCGCGTTGAAATATCTGGAAGGAGGAAGGAAATGAACCGGACGGCCCGACTTCAAGGCATCCCTAACATCCTCCCCGAACTTGCAAAAAGGAGCACTCTGACTGCATCCGACCGATTCAGCCATTGCAGAAACCAACGGCTGAGGACCCATCCACACAATATCTTCGACATCTACATCATCACCATATATCCGGCTCTGTCCGCTGTCAAGATCCAATATTGCTGCAAATCCAGGATTGTCCAGGCCCCAAAAATAAAGGAACGAACTGTCCTGACGGAATTTATAATCATTTCCTCTATAATTTTGAGGACTTTCAACATTGCCAAGGAAAATGGCGATACCACGACTCTCCGCAAGCGACTCTGACATTTTCTGCACGAGTGCTAGCCGCCTGCCTGAATAAACATCTGCTGAAAACATATAACAACTATTTTCAGCAAAGTTAAGCAAAACCTCTGACTTGTGAAACAATCAGGACCTTTTCTGCCTGCGTTTCTCTATTCGCTCCTGTCTGCGTTTATGCCGTTGCTGGATCATCTGCTTGAGATTGTCACCCATATTCTCGACGAAAATCGGGAATCTTTCCTTCATCCTGCTGATTTTTTGAGCGATGAAAGAGTCTATATGCCTGGCCTTCTTCGCCTCGTGGATTTCATCGAAAGCAACCAGGATACAAGTCTCTTCGGCTTCACTGAACTCGTGATTGATTCCGCCACCGAACATCTTCATCGTAGGTGAGAGGCTCATATAGGAATTGACAAGAGGCGGGATATTCACGCCAAGTTTTCTGACCTCCGCATTCAGAAGACGATAGTCCTCCGAGAAATCATCTTTGGTCAGCACACTGTCCATATAGGCCTTGTCGGTCTCGATCACCAGAGGTTCTACAGGATAGACGAGTTTTTCCTTATCCTCGAAATGCTTGAACAGGAAATATTGTATAAGGTCCCTTGCCTGTCGGTTGTATTCAGGATACATAGTCATTTTTCCGAAGAAATATTTCATATCAGGTCTTTCCTGTATCAGGGCTCCTAGTCCGTCCCATAGATTATCAAGGGCAAAAAGAGCCTTGGCACCTGCCTTTGAACTCTGATATTCAGGGGAAACGAAGCTACGCCCCAGCTCTATCGTATAAGGAAGATATTCTTTTATGAATTTTTCCGAGAAGTGGAACATATGACTGGTTGCAAGATGTGGTTGACCATTTTCTTCCAACTTAATGTCACAGCCAAGGATGTATCTGTATCCGCCAAGTATTTTCTGTGCATCGGGATCCCACACTATGAGCTGTTCGTATGGCTTTTCCATCAGGTCGAATTCATCAATGTCCATCGACAATCCGCTTCCGCCTCCGGAATCCCGGAAAGCCACCTCACGCAAACGGCCGATTTCCCGCATCACGTTGGGACTGTTGTGGCAATTCACGACATAGATTTCATTTTTTCCTTTATTGGTATCCCTGAGTTTTCTGCCCGAAGTTAGTTCAGCCTTGAGCAAGTCCAGGCTGACGGGCTCAATAATTGGTTCCATTTTGATTGTTATTTAAGTTCGTACACGGTCTTTCTGATCTCCTGGGCCCATTCATTGTCATTTTTTGAATTATCCAGGATTGAAACGGAGATTGGCTTACCGATAGTTAGGGTGTATTTCTTGCCGGCGCTCTTGTACATTTCGTCAGGCAGGAGCATCATTGCGAAATTGAATTTCAAGCGCAGCCGCTTGCACCAGGTAGCGACAGAATAGAATCTGTCCGAATTTCTACCCTCGAAATGAATGGGAATTATGTCGCGGCTAGTTTCGCGGCTTTTTTTGACAAATGACTTGCCCCAGGGGATATCCTTGATTTCTCCATCAATCCTTCTTGAACAGAGTCCGGCAGGAAAAATAATCATCTGATTCTCTGACTCGTAAGCCTCGTTGACCAGACGGGACAAATTTCTCGCCTGAGAACCGAGCTTATTGACAGGTATCCCAAGCGGCACCATCCCGTTCAAATTCATCAGCAAATCATTAATCAGGCATTTTATATGTCCGTCGTATTTCTTGCCGATGACCCCGCATAGGGTAACGCCATCGATTGCCCCAAGGGGATGATTGGAAACAAAAGTGTATTTTCTTCCGTCATCCGGAATGTTTTCGAGACCATTTACCTGTACCTCCACGCCAAGATATTTCAAGCAATTCTCACAAAACTCGACTCCCATGTAACCTTCTTTAAGGTAACCGTTGATAAAGTCAAGGTGAACGAATCTCTCGAACCATCTGATAAGGAATTGAGGCACATATTTGGCCTTCGAACCGGCCCGTGAATGAATGATTTTTTCAATGTCAAGAGTCTGTGGCTGTCTGTCGTACATTTTGGTTTAGGTTTTTCGCGACAAAATTACATATTTTTTCGACATATTGGACAAATGTTCCACAATTCATCAGACTCATACAATAGGACACAAAAAAAATGGTGACTAAAAATCGCTTTTTAATCACCATCCTTCTGATGTCGGGGTACTGTGACTCGAACACAGGACCCTCTGGTCCCAAACCAGATGCGCTAGCCAACTGCGCCACACCCCGAATAATATGTTTCCCTCAAACGGGACTGCAAATATACGGACTTTTTCTCAATCTCCAAATTTTTCTGCAATTTTTTTCTTCATTTCTGCATATTTGCAAACAAAAAACTGCGGGCACCGTCACAAGACACCCGCAGTAATCATTTATCAGATATTCTGGAAGATTAAAGTTCCCAAGCAAGAGCAGAAGCTCCAAGGATGGCTGCATCCGACTCTTTGAGCTGAGAGAAGACAATCTTCACTTTGTCCTTCCATAAAGGAAGGAGGTTGGCGTTCATGGAATCTTCGATAGGCTGACGGAGGAATTCCTTGGCACGGGCAAGGCCGCCGAAGAGGACTATGGCCTCAGGTGCGCTGAAAGCGACAAAGTCGGCAAATGAACGGCCAAGAATCTTGCCAGTGAATTCAAATATCTTCAATGCCAGTTTGTCACCGTCTTTAGCTGCATCATAAACATCCTTTGATGCGATGGTATCCAGACTCCTCAATACAGAAGGTTCATCTGTGAGTTCGAGCCATTCGCGTGCAGTACGAGCCACACCTGTTGCTGAACAATATGCTTCGAGACATCCTGACTTGCCGCAATTGCAAGCACGACCATTGTTGCGGACAGCTGCGGTATGTCCGAGTTCTCCGGCAAAACCATCGTGTCCATAAACGACCTCGCCATTGATGACGATTCCGGATCCTACTCCAGTTCCTAGGGTAATCATAATGAAATTCTTCATACCCCTGGCCGCACCATATGTCATTTCACCGACAGCAGCAGCATTTGCATCGTTGGTAAGGGCAACCGGCAGTCCATCAAGGGCTTCGGAAAGAAGTTCAGCAAACTTTACAGTCTGATGAGCCCAAGGAAGGTTCGGCGCATTCTCAATTGTTCCTGTATAATAATTGCCATTCGGCGCTCCAACTCCAACACCTCTTATCTGTCCCTCAGCATTAGCGTCAAGAATGATTTTCTTTACAGCTTCTGCCAATTCAGCGACATAAAGCCGAACATCTTCGTGATTGTCCGTACGTATAACTGTCTGTGCCAGAACGGTACCGCGAGCATCCACAACTCCGAGTTTGGTAGTCTGTCCACCCACATCGATACCTACTACATAATTTCCTGTTGCCATATAAAAATACTTTAATCTACTTTAATGTTAGTGTTTACATTTTTGCTGCCTACCAGAGCATAGAATACCAGGTAGCACAGACACGCTATCTGAAGCCAGTAACTTTCAATTGAACCTACCTGATCAGCAAGAAGATTCTGGAGGAACGGAATGATACCACCGCCACATACAAGAGTCATAAAGATTCCTGAAGCAGTTGCCGTATATTTACCAAGGCCTTCTGTTGCCAGATTGAAAATGGAACCCCACATAACTGAAGTGCAAAGACCGCAGAGAACGATGAAAATGAGGGCAATCGGAAGTTCCTTACCAAACATTGCGATGTTTGCTGATTCCGGAGTGAAGATGAATGCGAGAAGGAAAACAATGGCAAGTATAGACATTCCGGCAAGCATTGACTTAGGTGAAACCTTTCCACCAACTGCTCCTCCGGCAAGACGGCCAAGCATCATGCAGAACCAATATGCACCAATCATTGTTCCGGTAAGAGCTGGTCCTACCCAAGGAATTTCAGAGAAATACACGTTAGCTGTGTTAGGAATACCTACCTCTATACCGACATAGAAGAAAATAGCTATGGCTCCAAGAATAAAATGACGGAAAGAAAGAGGTCCGTGAGGATCCTTCTGAATTGTTCCTGCCTTACGTGCAGCTTTTTCTTCAGGAGTTTCCATATGAGGCTCAGGAATCTTGGTAAGGGCGATGATAACTGCAGCCAAAGCAAAAATTGCCATTGCAAGTATCATTGCAGGAGCGGCATCTTTAACTGTTGCGGTTTCAAGGCTTCCACCGACAAGATAGCCGAGAAGGATAGGAGCGATAGTACCACCGATTGAATTGCAAGAACCACCGAGCTGAATAAGACGGTTTCCTTCGTTTCCACCACCACCGAGTGTGTTGAGCATCGGGTTGACAACAATGTTAAGCATACACATTGAGAATCCGGCAACGAATGCGCCTGCGACATAGACTGCAAAATTCTGGGCAGGTCCTGATATCCACTGGATTGCAACTCCGACCAGACCGACGATTACAGCTGCAAGTGCAGTGAATTTGTAGCCTTTTCTCTTAAGGATGATGCCTGCCGGGATTCCCATACAAGCATATGCGATGAAGTTTGCGAGAGTTCCGAGCTGTGAGAGAGCCTTTGTGGCGCCAAACTGTTTGGTAACGATGACACCCATAGAACCCGCGAAATTAGTAACGAAAGCAATCATAAAAAACAATGCGAACATCACAATGATTGCTGGAAGGTTTTTGTTCTTTGACATTTGATTTTATTGTTAATAATTATAGATGGTCAGCAAAAACGGCCCCTAAGTTACAACTTTTTTATGAAAACCCCTAAAAGACGCAAAAAAATCACCTATTAAAAAAAAGTGGCAGGACCCCCTCCCCAAGAGATCCTGCCTTATATAAAACGAACTTAACAAATAGACACGAAAAAAATTCTGATGTCCTGCACAAAGATAATGATTTAAAATCTCAATCCAAATATTTTATAAAAATTTTTAAGAAAATTTGACCAATTGCATAATAATTCATACAGTATTACCATAAAAGTCAAGAATTTCTATATTCGCTCGGTGTCATCCCTGTTCTAGCCTTGAAAAATTTATAGAAAACCGACTGATTGGGAAAATTCAGTCCGTAAACTATCTCCTTGATGGTGGCAGTAGAGTACTTGAGCATATTCTTGGCCTCAAGAATCACATAGGCGTCAATCCACTCAGGAGCCGAGCGGCCAGTAATATTCTTGATAAGTTTCGACAAATATTTCGGAGTTAGACATAGTTTGTCCGCATAAAAGCCCACATTTCTGTATTTCGTATGATATTCAACGATGAGTTTTATGAACTGGTCGAAAATCTGGCGGTTGCGTGAGGACAGTCTAAGAATCTGCGCATCAGACTCTTGGGAGCATCTTGTATGGATTCCGACCATCAGATAAAACAAAGAGGATATGAGTGATGATATTCCGTCCTTGCGAAAATAAAGTGAAGATGACATTTCCTTGGCTATGAGCGAAAGATAGTCAGTAGCGATGCTGAATTCTTCATCAGTAAGTTTCATACAGGGATTTTCAAGCATTGACACCCCCTCACTGAACATTTTGTGGACATCAACTCGCATACTATGGACAAAATCCCTAGACAGGACTACACATATGTAATGAAGTTTCTCCAATGGTGTATCATCCATCCTGCTGGCCTTAAGGATATTACCGGGCATGCAAAGGAACATGCTGCGCTCTGTCATTTCGAATTCGTTGAGATTAACGCTGATGCGGACGTGGCCGGACAAGCAGAAAACAGCGACATAAGCGTCAATCCGGCACGGATATTTGAAAACATCAGAATTATCCTCATATCGGATGTCAGTAAGACAGATGGATTCATCCATCGACAAGCATTTTGAAGCAGGCAAGCCTTCCTTAAACTGTCTGAAACTGATATTGTTCAATCTACTCTCTTCCATTCAATTTTGTATTAACGGTGCGCATTATGAACAAAAAACAATCCAAACACACATCAAAAACGACTATCTGTCCATAATTTCGACCTTTATTACACCAATTCTGCCACTATTGGA
>CAMBRR010000039.1 GCA_945870315.1 uncultured Bacteroidales bacterium | reverse complement strand
TAAACGCAAATATAACAATTTTAGAGAATCTAACGACAGTACTTAAAGTACACATTATAAAGATTTTGTGAGACTCAAAAGCGGAAGCCTTTCGGAAGACGGGATGTGAACGACAGGGTTTTTCCGGTGTGGGGATGGATGAATGAAAGAGTGCGGGCGTGAAGAGCCAGTCTGCCGAGAGGGTTTGTGCGGGCACCGTATTTCTTGTCTCCGGCGACAGGATGGCCAATCCATTGTGCCTGAACCCTGATCTGGTTCTTTCTTCCGGTTTCAAGTTCAAATTCCACCATAGTGTATGTCTGGCCGTCGATTTTGCCTTCTTTCAAGGTCTGGCAGTGGCTTGATGCGAATTTCCATCCATTTTCTTCAAGACGTTCAGAATCCACATTCCCCTCATAGGCCCTGCATTGAACCTTAGTGGATTTGGGATTATCCCTCAGCCAAGTCTCTATCCAGCCCTCGCTACTATCTATATGTCCCTCAAGCAGAGCGATATACTTCCTTTCAAGCACGACTTCGTTCCAATTGTCCTGAAGCATTTCCTTTGTCTGGAAGTCCTTGGCAAACAGCAGAAGACCCGACGTGTCGCGGTCGAGCCTGTGGACTATGAATACTCTTGTATAATCATTAAGCAGGGAACAGACTGTCTCTTCTCCATCCTTGCCTGTTGATATCGAAAGCAATCCGGACGGCTTGTTGACTACAATCAGCCAATCATCCTCATAAACGATTTCCAGATTTCCCATTTTGAATCGGGGTAATACAGGTGGATTAGCGGCGGCGCATTCCCCTCATCATATTGCCCATACCGCCTGTCATAACGGTCTTCATCATCTTTCTGGTACCCTCGAACTGCTTCAAAAGGCGGTTAACTTCCGGAAGGGAAGTGCCGGACCCATCTGCTATCCTCTTGCGGCGACTTCCATTGATGATTTCGGGATGCTCCCTTTCTTGAGGAGTCATCGAGAGTATGATTGCCTCTATGCTTTTGAAGGAATCGTTGTCGATGTCCACGTCCTTGAGGGCCTTTCCCACCCCCGGAATCATGGAAGCAAGGTCCTTGATGTTTCCCATCTTCTTGACCTGCTGAATCTGGGTGTAAAAATCCCAGAGCGTGAACTGGTCCTTGGCCAACTTCTTCTTGAGTTCCCTGGCCTGTTGCTCATCAAACTGCTCCTGGGCCTTTTCGACGAGGGAAACCACATCACCCATACCCAGAATCCTGTCGGCAATACGTGCAGGGTGGAATACATCCAGAGCCTCCATCTTTTCGCCCGTGCTCACGAATTTGATAGGCTTGCCTACAACAGCCCGAATGGACAAGGCGGCACCGCCACGGGTATCACCATCCATTTTTGTCAGAACAACTCCATCGAAATCAAGCCTGTCATTGAATGCCTTGGCTGTCTCCACGGCATCCTGACCGGTCATTGCATCCACTACAAACAATGTTTCAGTAGGGTTTACGGCTTCCTTGAGAGTTGAAATCTCATCCATAAGTTCCTGGTCCACTGCCAGACGTCCGGCTGTATCGACGATGACTACGCTGTAGCCCTCGCTCTTGGCTTTAGCAATGGCTCCGCGGGCAATCTTGACAGGATCCTTGACACCCTCTTCACTATATACCGGAACTCCGATTTGTTCGCCAAGCACCTTCAGCTGGTCGATAGCCGCAGGACGGAAATAGTCACAGGCAGCAAGCAGTACCTTCATCCCCCTCTTGCTCTTTATATTAAGGGCAAGCTTTCCAGAGAAAGTAGTCTTACCGGAACCGTTCAGACCGGCAACCAGCACAACAGCAGGCTGCCCCTTGACATTGATGTCAGAATATTCGCTTCCCATCAGCTCTGCCAACTCGTCGTGGACAATCTTGACGATCATCTGCTGAGGTTTCACGGCAGTGAGGACATTCTGGCCTATGGCCTTTTTCTTTACATCGTCGCAGAACTGCTTTGCAATCTTGTAACTCACGTCCGCATCAAGCAGGGCTCTGCGTATATCCTTCATCGCCTCCGAAATATTGATTTCGGTAATCTTTCCTTCACCTTTCAGTATTTTGAATGACCTTTCGAGTCTTTCGCTGAGATTTTCGAACATATTCTGTAAATTTTAGTGTTTTCAAATGCTGAAATAATCTTTTTTTGCAGGAGCCTGGTCAAGGGCGTCAGAGAAAACAGCCGGAGCCAGGTCCTTCATATTGTAGCGGCTTGCCATCACGCTTCCATATGCGCCGGTTGAACGGATTGCTATTAGGTCACCGCGAACGCTCAATGGCAGCAGTCTTCCTGCTCCCCAGACATCGCTGGACTCGCAGACAGGACCCACGATATCATAGGCCTGATGAGAAGGGAAGAACGGACGCATCACTGCAGAAATGTTCTCAATACGGTGATAAGCGCCGTACAGAGCAGGACGGATAAGGTCGTTCATACCTGCATCCAGGATAAGGAAGTTCTTGGTTTCCCCGCTTTTTACAAAAAGGACCCTGGAAATCAGGGTGCCGCAGTTTGCCACCACGGAACGTCCTGGCTCTACGTGCACAATCTGGTCGTCCCTGCGACGGATGTTCTTGTCTATGGTGTCCATCCACAACTCAAAATTCGGAACAGGATTGGTGTCAGGATCATCGTAGTCCACACCAAGTCCTCCTCCAAGGTTTATATTATTGATTTTCAGTCCATTTCTTTCGAAATATGCAACTATGTCATTGGCCCGTGCACACTCAAGTGCAAAGACCTCGTCAACCATCGTAATCTGGCTGCCTATGTGGAAATGCAGACCGATGAAGTTGATGTTGCCGCACTTGCCCACAAGGTCAATCAACTTGTCGAATTCGTGCTGTGATATGCCGAACTTGTTCTCATACAGACCGGTAGTCACATATTTGTGGGTGTGGGCATCTATGTCGGGATTGATGCGGACTGACACATTTGCCTTAGTCCCCAATTCCCTGGCCATCTCATTTATCACATATATCTCCTGAAGCGACTCGCAGTTGAATGCGCCTATCCCCAGCTTCATCGCTTGATAAATCTCCTTGTCGCTCTTGCCGACACCGGCATATACTATGTCTTCTGCCTTGAACCCGCATTCTACAGCGTGAATCACCTCGTTGCCACTCACGCAGTCCGCCCCCGCGCCATAGCTGCTGATACAGCGCAGAATCCTTTCCTCCGCATTTGCCTTGAGGGCATAATGAATTCTGATATTGTGCCTTTCAGCTGCTTGGCAGGCAGTTTCTACAGTCTTGCGCAGCAGGCTCATATCGTAATAGTAGAACGGAGTTGCTACGGCGTCAAGTCTTTCTATAGTTGAGGTTTCCAACATTTTTTCCTTTATTTGCAAAAACGGTTGCAAAAATAGCGAAAAAATCGTTAATTTCGCGGCTCAAAACTTATGACTTTAAATTTTTTGATGAAAATGGAAAAAGGACCTATTTCACAATTCATTACACACCATTATCGTCATTTCAATTCAGCAGCCCTCGTTGATGCTGCCAAGGCATATGACGAACATATGGCAAAAGGCGGTAAGATGATGCTTGCAATGGCAGGCGCTATGTCAACCGCAGAGATCGGCCTCTCACTGGCCGAAATGATCCGTCAGGACAAGATCCAGATTGTATCCTGCTCGGCCAACAACCTTGAAGAGGACATAATGAACCTTGTTGCTCACAATCACTACTACAGGGTTCCCCACTATAGGGATCTTACACCAGCTCAGGAGAAGGAACTCCTTGACAACCACTACAATCGTGTTACCGATACCTGCATCCCTGAGGAGGAGGCATTCCGTCGTCTTGAGAAACACCTCGTTGACATATGGAAGGAAATGAAGGCAACAGGTGAAAGGCTTTTCCCTTGGGAAGTAATCTACAAACTCATAAGAAGCGGTGTACTTGAGCAGTATTATGAGATTGACCCGAAGGACAGCTGGGTACTTGCAGCTTGCGAAAAGAACATTCCGATTGTAGTTCCTGCATGGGAAGACTGCACCACTGCAAACATCTTCACAGCACACTGCATTCGCGGTGAGTTCGAAACCTCTATGATTAAGAACGGTATTGAGACTATGATTTTCCTGACCGAGTGGTATCGTGAGAACTGCGGCGGACAGGGAGTGGGCTTCTTCCAGATTGGCGGTGGTACTGCAGGTGACTTCCCGATTTGTGTAGTGCCAATGATGGCTCAGGACCTTGAGTGGCCGGATGTTCCGCTTTGGGCATATTTCTGCCAGATTTCAGACTGTACCACATCATACGGATCATATTCAGGAGCCGTTCCTAATGAGAAAATCACCTGGGGCAAACTTGACGTAGATACTCCTCGTTTTATCGTTGAGTCAGACGCAACCATCGTTGCTCCGCTTATTTTCTCTTATGTTCTTGGCTGGTAATGCCATTGAAAATGAATGATTTACGGGCGTGGTGAACTTTAAGCCGCGCCCGTATTTAAAATGCACACAGATTTACGATAAGATTCAGAACCAGATGTCAGACTTCGTCAACTTTGTTTTCAATATCGAATTGTCATTGGCGATAGGAATGATCACATCATTTATTCTGGGTTGCCTGCTTTTTTTGATTAAGGTTCCTCAGACGGATTATTCCAAGAAACTCTCGAAGACCAAAAATATCATAGCAGTATGTTTTTTATTATGCTCCGTCCTGTTCGGCTATACCCTCAGGTATTCCGGCATACCGGATTATGATATATTCTCTTCGCTGATGCTGTTCGTGATGAATGCAAATGCATCTGCAATCTTGTCCTATTCTCTGATAAACCTCTTGGATGAATCCTATATCGAGAATGACAAGTTTTATCTCAGTACGGGTTTATCGGTGGCATTCAGCTTCCTGCTGATCAATTCATTCTGGTGGGAAAACCACGCTTGGAGAATTGCCGTGATGGTATTATGCCTCATCCTTTTCCTGCTTCAGTGCATTCTGCACATCGTCAATTTCGACAAGGTGTACAAGAAATCAGTGCGACAGCTCGAATTGTACTATGATGAGGAGGAAGACCACAAGATCCGCTGGATAAGATTCTGCTATGTAATTATGATGCTCACGCAGATGTTCATCCTTGTCTATATGCTTCTTCCGCGCGGGTTCATGAAAATCTATGCAGCCTTCTATTCTCTTTTCCTGCTGTACTTTACAGCCAATTTCATTTCTTTCCTCGGCAGCCATAAACTTTTGCTTGATGCCTTTGCGTACAGGACTCTTTCAGGTCAGGAGATAATCGACAGAAGGACTCAGAAGAAAAGGAGAAAAAAGTCAGGCCAGAGTGCTCAAAGTATTGAAAATGACGAAGATTTCGTCAATCTGCAGAAGGAACTCGAAGAGTGGGTACGACAGAAACGCTACAAGGAATATGACAAGAGCCGGGAGGATATTGCCCGTGAACTCCATACTTCCAAAGAAACCCTCCAGTCATATTTTATGTCTGTCCTCGGAATGGATTTCAAAACCTGGAGAACAAACCTCCGGATTGAAGAGGCAAAGAGACTTCTGCTTGAAAGGAAGGAACTTTCCACCAACATCATAGGAGAGATGTCCGGCTTCAGCGACCGTTCCAATTTTCACAGACAATTCGTCAAAATTGTCGGGTGTTCTCCAAAGGAGTGGCGCGAATCAGACGGCAATCCAAATTCACAATCATAAAACCGTCTTCATCCTTTTCCATATCCTTGCTTGAAATCGGATGATTGGCTGATTCAAACAGTCCATAATTCTGATTACTATCGATATCCTCGAACAGAACAGAAATGACAGCCTTGTCATCGAACCTGTCAGCCTCGATCAGACATTCATATTCCCCTTTGTTGGATGTATATACACTTTTGATCAGCACTGAGGCCTCGTCTATGAAGGAAACCTTGATTTTCTCTATTGGACTGCCATCCTCATCTGTAACCTTCCCTTCAACCAGGACCAGGTCCTCTCTTTCGCCCCAATAATCCTTGGCGCATCCGCAGGCAATCGCAGCTACGGCAATCATGCAGGCTATTTGCTTAAGAAATCTCATTTGAAAAGCTGAAAGTCTATGTCGTTGATATAGAATATGTTCCTTTTCTCGTCATAGGACTCTGACTGCCAGGTGACATTGACTACCTTCACATCTGAGTCCTTGTATATTCCGTTTTCATCCTGAGCGATGACAGCGCCTCTTATATAGCCGGCAACTCCGTCCGCCTTGATGATATACGAACCGTCAGAGGATGTGTATGCGGAATGTTTGACTTCGACTCCAAAGTCGCTGTAGTAGAATGTGATTTTTATGCCTTCAAGAGGTCTGCCGTCTTCGTTGTCGATAACGGCACCGAGAATATGTACGCTTCCTTCTTTAGCTGATGTATCAACGTCAAACGCCTTACTGCAGGAGCAGAAGGCAAAGGAAAGCAGAATCAAAAACGAGGATAATATTATATTTCTTTTCATACCGGGCCAAAAAAATGCGCCGGCTTAGGTTTAGCACGGCGCAAATTTAGCACTTTTTCAATATTTATGCAAGGAAAAACCCAGATGTCATTTCACTCCAAATGCTTCGGAAGGATCAATGCCAAGTAGTTTCATCCTTTTAATTATGACAGGTAACTCATTGTCCATAAATTCCTTACGCTCCTTCTTCAATACTGCCTCCCTGGCCCCTTCACTGATGAAATATCCTATACCTCTTTTGTTGAAGATAATGCCTTCACCTGTCAATTTTTCGTAACTTCGCATCACCGTATTGGGGTTTACCCCTATTTCCGCTCCATATTCCCTTACGGAGGCGATGCGTTCTCCTTCTGCGAATCTGCCGCTGAGGATTTTCTCGCAGATATCGTCACAAATCTGAATGTATATGGATTTATTTGAATTGAAGTCCATAGTTTAATGCTTTATTGTTTTTAATCTGAAATATACGGCAATCATCAGACCAGTCATAATCACAAGGTCGTTGATGGTGTCCCAAAGTACGGAGTTTTTGAACAGGGACAGCCCAAGTACTGATGAAGGATTCACAAGCAGTTCCTCAAATCCGCTTCCGGAATAATGTGATATGTACCACATTACTATCGGGCCTGAAATCATACTGACTCCCATCGATATCGCTATCAATGTTATGATGGTCTTCACATTCTTGTTGGTTTTGAAGCAAAGGGCTCCAAGCAGGAAGATGAGTATCCCGCCCACAAGGTCGTCTATATAAAGGAACGGGTTGGAAATCTGATGAATGAAATTTTCAATTTCCAATTCTGGGATGCTTCTGATTACTTCAGGTATTGTACCAAGCAGTTTTACATATGAATCCCCGCAACTTTGGTCAATGGTGCAGATAGCCCAGTCGAAGAACAGGAATAATACTCCGAAGAGCGCAGGAATTATGAAACAGGTAATCAGAATCATTGACAGGAACTTCTCCAGAAGTGATACCGGGATTGTCAGCCAGAGGCTTCCAGCCTGCTTGTCGGTAATATGGCCGTAGCACTTTGCAGGCATCGTGATGACCAGCATCATCAATGAAACCATAAAAATCAATGCTCTTACAGGTAGGTCGATACCGGACCAGGTGCCGTTAGTGAACATTGTGATCAATCCGCAGAAGAGGTAAACGATGACCTCCATCGTGCAGATTAGAGCAAAACTCAATCCGAAATTCGAATATGCGCTCTTCAGGTCGGAAAGAAAATATTTTCCGAATCTTTTTATATTGAATATATCGCTCATTACAGTTCAATTTTTTTTGTACGGAAATATACATATATAAGGCAGGCGATGGCGCAGACGCATTGGAAACTGTACCATACTGTCGATATCAAATCACGGCTTATTCCAGCATCAAAATTGAAGGAAGTTACTATCCACATCAATAATATGAATGAAACAGCGCTTGTGAGGAATGTCTTGCTTATCTTGTTCTTCTTGAAGATGAGTGCTCCTGCAAGGGCTACCGAGGAAATCATCAGCGGCAGGAAGAAACTGGTTAGAGAAGAGGATAGATATTCAGGTTTGTTGATGATGTTTATGATTTCTGCCAGGGTATCACTGTATCTAAACGGGAACAATGAGGTGAGAATCAGGTCAGTGCATATGTTCAGAACCGAGAATGCCAGAGGGAAGACAATCACGCAGTTGAGGACTGCACTGATGTACTTTTCCAAATGTGATGCAGGAATCATCTGGTAGGTACTCCCGTCTTTCTTGTCAGTGAGAAAACCGTAGCAGGTAATCGGCACGTAAAGGAAGTACAGAACCGAAACCAAAGCGGAAACCATATCCTTTATACCATTGTTTATCCCCCAGTCGTTATTCCCTATCGCGGAGTTGATCAGGAATGTGAACGCGAGCAGAAACAACGGGGAGAGTCCGCACAGAATGGTCAGCAGTCCCACTCTTTTGGCGCAATTCCTGAAGTCCAGCGCAAGAAATTGTCCGAAGCGCCTTGGGCAGAATATTTCAGACTTGCTCATTTCCATATGACTATTTGTTGAATACGGATTTGATCAGATCCTTGTGCAGGTGGACAGTATTGAACAGCGCCTCGATGTTGACTTTGCTTTCCTCGCCTGTAGAATTGAGCAGAACCTGGACATTGCCGCCGGGTACGAGTTCGCTGTAGAGAGCACCTTCTATTTTCTCCGTGCCGTAATCGAAGTAGAGTTTAGAAGCGATTTCTTCCAAAGTAGCATTCAGAAGGACATCCTGCCTGTCAAGGATAATGATAGGATCGATGATGTTCTCAAGGTCGCGGACCTGGTGTGTGGAGATGAGCAGGGTAGAGTCCTCGCTAGTGTATTTGGTTACTGCCTTGCGGAACTGAGCCTTTGAAGGAATGTCAAGTCCGTTAGTCGGTTCATCCATAAACAGATAACGGGTATTGCAGGCCAGTGCAAAACTGATCCAGGTCTTCTTCAACTGTCCGCAGGACATCTTGTTCATCTTCTGTGCAGGATCGTTTTCGAAGATTCCCATTATCTCCAGGAATTTTTCAATCTGGAATTTTTCCCAAAATTTTCCGTAACTCTTTGCATATTCCTGAGCAGACATATTCATCTGTGCCACCTCATCGCTAAGGTAGTATGACTCCGTCAAAAAAGACGGCTCTCTTTTGTAAGGATTGTGTGAGTCAATGATGATACTTCCTGTCTGCGGCTTTTTCAGTCCGCAAAGAAGGGTAAGGAGAGTGGTTTTGCCCACGCCGTTTTCGCCAAGAAGACCATAGATACGGCCTTCTTCAAGTTGGAGATTGATGTTGTTCAGCACTGGAAAATTGCCATAGCTGAAGCCGAGGTTTTGAATTTGTATCATATCGTTTGCGTGTATTAGTCTAATAGTACACCGCAAAGGTAATGACATTTTTCAAATTTCAAAATTTTTTTTCAAAAATCTTCAGTCCATTACTTTGAAGATACCTTCCCTGACCTCGTCTATGCTTCCTGTACCGTCAACTTCCGTATATTTCCCACAAGAACGATAAAAGTCTATCAGCGGTTCGGTCTGTCTGTGGTATGTGGCAATCCTATTGTTGATTACGTTGATGTCGGCATCGTCGGCCCTGCCTTCCTTAAGGGCGCGTCCCTGGATTCTTTCAACAATCATTTCATCTGGAATCATTATTGAAACGGTTGCCGTGACGCTTTCTCCTGTCTTGGCAAGCAAGTTGTCCAATGCTTTCGCCTGCTCTATAGTGCGTGGGAATCCATCCAAAAGGAAGCCGTCCACACCTTTTACAGTACGGAATTCGTTCTCAATCATTCCTTCTACGACTTCGTCAGGAACGAGGTTGCCTTTTTCTATGAGTTCCTTGGCCTTGAGTCCGAGTTCACTTCCGGCTGCGATTTCCTTTCTGAGGAGAGCGCCGGTGGAAATGTGGTGGAGGTTGTATCTTTCCACCATAGCCTGGGCCTGAGTGCCTTTGCCGGCGCCCGGAGGCCCGAATAAAATGTAATACCTGGTCATTTTATTATTGTTCATCCAGGACATAAATGTCCTTGTAATTTCTGCCTAGTTCGTTGTAATCAAGTCCGAATCCGACTATGAACTTGTTTGGGATGTCCATTGCGACATAGTCCAACTTGACATCCACCTGGGCGGCTTCCGGCTTGTGCAGCATAGTACATACATATGTGCGTGAGGCTCCTTTTTCCTTGAGGATTCTTTCAAGTTCCACAATCGTATGCCCGGTATCCACGATGTCCTCCACTATGATTACCCTGCGTCCTTCTATGCTGGATGTCAGTCCCATTGCCTGTTTGACCTTTCCGGAGGTCTGTGTTCCTTCGTATGAGGAAAGTTTTATGGAAATCAACTGACAGTCAAAGTTCACCCTTTTCATAAGTTCGCTCATAAACATTATGGAGCCGTTCAGTACGCACAGCATAACTGGTACGTCATCACATTCTTTGAAGTCGTTGTTCAGTTCGGAAGCGACCTTGTCTATAGCCGCGTCAAGCTTTTCGTATGGGATGAAGAGCTTGAATTTCTTGTCGAGAATTTGAATTTTATCCATTGCTACAATTCAGTTGAGCCCCGCAAAAATACAAAAATTACAAAATAAACAAAAATCTACATCGTACAACATCAAAAACAACAATCTTCTTATGTCTCTATTGCTATATTTGCCCAGCCTGATGTGAAAATGATATGAGGGGAAGGATTTTATTTTTTATAGTCGCTGCCTTGTTGGAAGGTGGTGTGTGCAAGGGAGAGACAGCCGTTCCAAAAGCTGATGAGATGGGCCGCGAACTTTTGGTTGCAAGGCTTCTAGGGTGTGAAGTCGAGGAACTGGATGGGGAGTTGGCAGATCGTCTGGCGGAATTCCTTGACAGACCTCTGCGCCTGAACTCCGCCTCTTTGGCGGACTTGCTGGAATGCGGGCTTTTCACTCAGTTCCAGGCCGTGTCTCTTGACGATTATATCTCAAGGAATTCCGGGGTATATTCCTTGATGGAACTTTCTGCCGTTTACGGCTTCAATGAATCCTTCGTGCGGGCTCTTGCTCCTTTTGTGGATGTGTCTCCTCCTTCATCTTTGCCAGGTGGGCACTCAAGGAGGGTTGATGTGGATGCAATAGTAAGGGGCAGTATGAAACCTTCATTTAGCCAGTCTGATGACCCTCCGTGGAGTTATGGTGCCAAGGTATTGGCCGATTTTGGAGGAAGATTCACCTGTTCTGCTGCTGTATCCAGGCCCTCTGACGGGAAAACCCCGGCTCCGTCCCTCTATACTGCTCATTTTGGTTGGAACTGGAAGGGCTTGTCAGGTAGGACTTCTGGTAAAGTCCTTCTGGGGGATTTCAATGCAAGGTTCGGACAAGGACTTGTTATGTACAGCGGGGTGACTCTGGGGGCTTTGACAAGCGTTTCATCTTTTTCAAGAAGGAGCCAGGGCGTATCGCGCAGCTGGTCCTTCAATCCTCAATACAGTCTCCGTGGTGCTGCTTTCCAGATGAGTATTGGACATTTTTCCTGCACGGCACTCCTCTCGATGCCCGGTTTGAGCCAGAAGGAAAAAGGATATCCTCTGCTGCCTTGCGTGGACCTGTCCTGGTATTTTCCTTCAGGACAGATTTCCCTTACGGGGGTTGCAAAATTCAATTCTGAAAGTCCTCTGGCGAAGGTTTCTGTGAGTGAGCGCTTCTGCCTTAGGGGTGTGGATGTTTTCAGCGAACTTGCCTGGGATATCCTCGGAAAGGTTCCATCGGGTGTAGCAGGTGTCACTTTCCCGGTTTGTGAGGGTATTTCCCTTGCGACCCTTGTCAGATACTATCATCCTGATTTCGAGACGGAAATGTCCTCTCCTGTGAGTTCGCTTTCTAAAGCCGCCAACGAGCACGGATTAAGTCTGGGTGGGGATTTCAACTTTGGCAGGCGAGTCCCGGTTGCTTCTCCAACTGCTTTTTTCAGTACGAGGAGTCTGGTGAACGGCTCTTTCAGCATAGATGCCGCAGGTTTCCCGCAAACCAAGTCAGAAGATGTCCCGGTCAGTTTGCAGGTCAAGATTTTTTCTTTGTGGAACTTTGCTCTTTCGCCTGCTTTTACCTTGGTGTTCAGGGTGGGGGAGAGGTTCCGTACTTGGGGATTGAAGAATAGGACTGATTTAAGGACTGAACTGTGCTTTGAAAGCGGTTCTTTCAAGGCTAACCTCAGGCTCAATGCCCTCAAGTGTGTGGACTGGGGCTTGCTTGGCTATGTCGAAGGGGGATGGAAGTGCCGGGTACTCGCCTTGAATCTTCGTCAGGGAATATTCAGGATAGATGACTGGAATGACAGAATATATGTATATGAGAGGGATGCTCCAGGCAGTTTCAATGTTCCCGCATTTTACGGGAGGGGATTGTGGACCAGTTTCAATGCCAAGGTTTCACCCCTGCCGTGGTTGCAGATTCATTTGCGTTCATCCGGAACATTCTATCATTTCCACGCTAAAAAGAAAAAGCCCGGCAAGGCCGAGCTTAAACTTCAGTTGGATTTCCGTTTCTGAATCTTTTCAACTGTCATACTGAGGATATTATGGATTAGGGATCCTGATCTTCATACCAGGTTTGATATTGCTCCCTATCTTATTGTATTCCATAATGTTCTGGGCACTGACACCAGGGAATTGCCTGGCTATTGAGTAGAGGGTGTCTCCGCTTTTGACCGTATATGTAGTGTTTCCGGTCGTTGTTCCGGTAGCTGCTCCTGTCGCTGTGCCTGCAGTTGCCCCGGTCGTTGTGCCTGCCGTTGTCTTGGAAGACGACCCTGAGGAGGTTGTCGTCTTGGTTGTGCCAGAGGATGTTGCAGAAGGCCCTCTGCCTCCTCTGTAGATGATCAGCTTCTGGCCAATTCTTATGTTGGTACTCCTGAGGTTGTTCCATTTTTTGAGCTGGGCCACGGTAACCCTGTATTTGCCTGCAATCTTGCCCAGGTTGTCGCCACTCTTTACCTTATATACTATGCGCTCTCCATCGCCGCCTTCGCGTATCTGCTTGATGGTTATCGGATTGAACAATGAGTCCGCCTTGTGTACGTAAATGCTGTCCTCGTGTTCTATAAATGAGTTGGTATAATTGTATGGAATCCTCAGAACAAATTCTCCCTCATTCCCTGGGATGATATCGTGCCTGTATTGAGGGTTGAGTCTGCGGATTTCTCCAAGAGGAACTCCTGCGAGCTCGTTAACCTGCTTGAAGTGAAGCATCTTGTTCACCTTGAAGGTGTCTATGTGGGCCGGAGTGTCGATTCGGGAAGCCTTCAGACCGTGTTCCTTGGAGTAGTTCATTGCATACAAGGCACCTACGAAGGCAGGAACGTAACCCCTGGTCTCTTTTGGCAGATATGGCCATATGTCCCAGAACTCTCTTTTGCCACCGCTTCTGCGGATAGCCTTGTTGACATTGCCGGCTCCACAGTTGTACGAAGCTATGGCAAGGTTCCAGTCACCGAAAATTTCATAAGAATCCCTCAAATAGCGTGCGGCTGCGTCTGCTGACTTGACCGGATCCATCCTTTCGTCAACGAAAGAGTCTATCTTGAGTCCGTAAAGCTTGGCTGTATTGTACATAAACTGCCACATCCCCTTTGCCCCAGCTTTGGACACAGCAAGCGGGTTCATCGCAGATTCGATTACTGCCATCGCTTTCAGTTCTTCCGGAAGGTCATATTTGTTGAATATTTCCTGGAATATAGGCATATACAGGTCACACTGACCGAGTATTTCTCCCATTTTGGTAGGCATCTTTTCAGAATAGAGGATGATGTAGTTCCGGACAATCTCGTTATATGGGAGAGTTATGAATGAATTCATCCTCTTTATTCTCTCAACATAGACCTGATCGGGCACATTTGACTGGAAACGGACTGAATCCATATCATATTGCTCGTCTTCCCTTTTGTCAGAAGACTGCTGCTCGTACCAAACATTCAGCAGAGAATCAGTCACTTCCACTGTATAGTCTTCCGGCGCAAGTGAAGAACCTCTTTCTTCACCGTCGATGTATATTTCCCGAATCTGTTCGTCGATGCTGTCGTTTATAGCAATCCTTTCTTTCATCGCATCAAGCTCCTGCTTGAGTGAGTCCAACCTTTGACGCAGGGCCTTGTTCTCCTCCACCAATTTCTTTTTGTCGTCAACCCTCGGCTCTGATGATGCATCTGTGGCGTTTGCATACAAGCCAAATGTTACCAATGCGGCCATAACCGCAGCAAATAAACCTTTTTTCTTCATAGTTTTATTGATAGTATCAAAATCTGAAACCTATCCTCATCCCCACCGCGTTCTGAGAATAACCTCCTCTGCCCGGATTGAAAGCATAGGCATTGTCGGGGGATATTATGGTAGGCTGTATTTCCATTGAAATGTCATCATTGACTTCAAAATCGTGCATATAGGAGAAGACATTTGCATCTATGACCTGCAGCAGATACACCAGAGCCGTGGCCACGATTGAATAATCTCGATATCGCCTGTATACGTCCCTGTACCATTTTGCAGTCTCGGCTGAAATGCCCTCGCTATAGTTGGGAGATGATGTTGCTTCATTGTGTATTCTCTTGAATCTCACATAGTTGTTATTGTTGGTATAGAGGAAATATCCGGAAATCAGCAGTCCTCCCCAGTAGATGGGAACCTTGAAAAGCTCTCCGTTATATATTTGTCCAAGTCCCGGAAGCAAGGCTGAGTAAAGAGTTGCCCTGCCCGGCAGCGGACTTTTGTCGCTTTTGTAACTTACCACACCGTCCATCAGAGAACCCCAATAGAACAGTCCTGCACTTACCATCAGCCAAGTTCCCATAGTCTTAGCCTTGTAATCTATTGCAGGAACTACTCCAGTCGGTCCGAAATCTACATTGGGATCAAAACTGTCAATGCCGGCCTTATATGTATTGAAGGCTTTTACTGAAGTCTTGTATTTGTGCAGGTAATATCCTCCGCTGGCTGCAAACGCGCCAATTCCTCCGTAGACGATGGGCAGTTTCCAGTAATCCTTGTTGTATATCTGGGCAGTTCCGGGCAGTATTACGGAACCGGCGAACATCGTTCCTATCTGTATGGTATTCTTGTGTGCAAGTCCCCCGAAATATTCTTTGAAGGAAAAAAGTTTGTCGGCAGTGTCCGCCACGGCAGTGGAATCTGCCTTTTCGTTGTAGGTCTGCGTAAATGCATTCTCCTTGAACTGCCCCATTACGTTTGTCGCAAACAATGTAAGACAGAATATAAGAGATAATATGTATTTGCAGGGATTCCCCATATAAATGTGGTGTCTGTTTTATAATTTGGATTCTTCGAGGGCCTGGAGGAATTTCCTTACCTGCTCGTCACTGTTGAACCTGATGGTCATAGTCCCTTTCCCGCCATTGCCCCTTTTGAGACTGATGCTGTTGTCGAAATATTTTCCCATAATTTCCAGAACCCTGAAATAATCTTCCGGAAGGTCCTGACCTTCACCTTGTGGCTCTCTGTGTGAGGTCAATTTCTTGATGCGGTCTTCCAGCTGCCTGACGGAAAGAGCTTCCTTGATGACCATATCGCACAATCTTTCCTGAAGTGCGGATTCTTCAACCGAGAGCAGCACTTTTGCGTGGCCTACACTCAGAAGTCCTACCTTCAGGTCATGCTGAATTTTTGCCGGGAGTTTCAGAAGTCTGAGGAAATTGGTTACAGATGCCCTTTTCTTGCCAACTCTGACTGCCATCTGTTCCTGGGTGAGGTTGCACTCTTCGATGAGTCTCTGGTAACTCATGGCCACTTCAATAGGATCCAAATCTTCTCTCTGGATATTCTCCACTATGGCCATTTCCAGCATTCCCTGGTCATTGGTCTGGCGGATATATGCAGGTATCATCGCCATTCCTGCCATAGTGCAGGCTCTGAAACGTCGCTCTCCGCTGATTATCTGGTATCTGTTATCTGCTTTCTTCCTTACAGTGATTGGCTGGATAAGACCAAGCGTACGGATGGAATCAGCCAGTTCCTCAAGCGCCTCCGTGTCAAACGACATCCTAGGCTGAAACGGGTTCGGTTCTATCATCTCCACCGGTATGCGCATAATGTCGGCGGAGGTTTCCTGAGGTCTCGCCTCAGAACTTACCACTTCCTTGTTGACATAGCCTACCGGCTGTCTCAACTGTCCCAGGTCGGCGTTGTTCCCGAAGATTGCGCCCAGACCTTTCCCAAGTCCTCTTTGCTGTTTGCCCATAATTTTCTCAGTTGTTCCTCTCGAGTACCTCTTTTGCGAGGTTAAGATAGTTCGTGGTTCCGTTGCAGATTACATCATAAAGGATAATCGGCTTGCCGTGGGACGGAGCCTCGCTAAGTCGTATATTCCTTTGTATGATGGTCTTGAATACCATGTCTCCGAAGTTGTTCTTCAACTCTTCCAATACCTGGTTATGAACCTTTGTCCTGCCATCGAACATCGTGACTACGAATCCCTCAATCGTAAGAGAAGGATTGACACCATTCTGGACCAAGCGGAATGTCTGCAGAAGTTTTCCCAGACCTTCCAATGCGAAGAATTCAGGCTGAACAGGGATAATGATGGAATCTGCCGCTGTCAGGGAATTGACCGTAATGATTCCCAGGGATGGAGAACAGTCGATGATGATAAAATCGTATTCATCGCGGATGGGAGCTATGGCATTTTTCAGGATGGATTCCTTGTTGTCCATCTCCACCATTTCTATTTCCGCACCGACGAGGTTGATATGGGAAGGTATCATGTGGAGATTGGCTATCTCCGTCTGAATCAATGCATCGCGGATGTCAAGAGTGCCTTCCATCACTTCATACAAAGTGCGTTTGCGACTGTCTTCCGGGGAAAAGTTCAGACCAGAAGTCGTGTTGGCCTGAGGGTCAGCATCGATAATCAGCACTTTCTTTTCAAGCACTGCCAGTGATGCTGCCAAATTGATTGCGGTTGTGGTTTTTCCCACACCGCCTTTCTGATTTGCTATTGCTATGACTTTTCCCATATTCGTTTTTTAAAAGGTCAATATCCTCGCAAATTTACAATTTTTTTTCATTCAATCCTCTTTATTTACTACTTTTGTTGGCAAATGACTCCAAATGGACAGCAGAGTAGTCTGAAGTTTAATGCACTTTATTGGTTTGATGACTGAGAACAATCTGAGCGACAAGTGGTTTGTCGTCGTCAATATATATGCCGCCTCCAAAAAGGCTGGAGAAAAATGGGAAAAGGCTAAGAAACTTCTTCAGAAGAAGGGAGTTGCCTTTGATTATTCACTTTCCGGCGCAGCTGGTAATGTGCGGACTATCACGCTGGATGCCTGCAATAGGGGAGTGAGGCGCTTTATAGCCGTGGGAGGTGACGGTACAGTGCACGATGTGCTTAATGCGATCCTTCTTTTTTCTGAATCAAACGGTGTGCAATTCTCTGATTTTACTTTGGGCGTTATCCCAATGGGTTCAGGCAACGATTGGATTAAGACTCTTGGCATCAGCAAAAACATAAACAAGGCGGTGGATGTGATTGTGGCCTCCAAAATTTCACGCCAGGATATTGTCAAGGTTACCTGTGCGGACGGCGTTTCATATGTAGCCAATGTGGCAGGAGTCGGAATCGATGCGCGCGTGTGCGACATCGTCAATCGTAAAAAGAAGATGGGCGAGAGAGGTAAGATATTGTATGTCAAGGCTTTGATTATGGCAATCAGGTCGCGGAAGCCTTCTCTCATAAAGGTCATATGTGATGGCCGGAAAGTCTTTGAGGGAGATTACCTTTCCATTGCCTTCGGTGTGGGGAAGTACTCTGGTGGAGGTATGCTCCAGACTCCTGAGGCGGTTTTGGATGATGGTCTGCTGGATATGACACTTATTCCGGATTTGCCGTTAAGCCGGATTGCCGTTGAGGTCCACAAACTTTTTACCGGCCGTTTTCTCACAGTTCCAGAACTGGTTGTTGCCAAAAGCCGCTGTATTGAAGTGATACCTTCCTCACCTTCCGGTGATCTGGTTGAGGTGGACGGAGAAGTGGTAGGTAGAGCTCCTGT
>CAMBRR010000038.1 GCA_945870315.1 uncultured Bacteroidales bacterium | reverse complement strand
AGTAGCAACTCATAAGAATGGAGAAAAGTGAACGGGTATCGTCCGGAATAAGTACGAAAAAAAAGCTAAATTTGCAAGGTTTTTAGGCTTTTTTAAAAATTGCCTGATTTGAAATAATCATCCTAATCTTTGAGAAAATGAATGAAATAATCCTTGCGGTAATAGCTGCTCTTCTGCCAGTCGGATTTCTGGTTTACTTCATTTACAAGAAGGACAAAGACCATCCTGAGCCGAAGAAATGGCTATGGAAGGGAGGGTTTTATGGCGTCCTTTCGGCCATTATCGTCCTAGTCCTAAGTCTTTTCAAGCCGGAATTTCTAACTCTCTTCCCTTATTATGAAGGGACTGTTCTGGGAGCATTGGGCACTTCGCTCTTTGACGCGGCAATTCCCGAGGAGGCGGCAAAACTGCTGATGCTCTGGCTTTTGATTCGCAAGAACCCCTATTTTGACGAACACCTGGACGGAATAGTTTATGCGACCTTGATCGGGTTGGGTTTCGCCGGGTTGGAAAATATTTTCTATGTCCTTGGCTCATTGGACAATTTTGTTTCGATAGCCTTGACCAGGGCAATTTTTTCAGTCCCGGGACATTTCTTCTTTGCGGTCGTGATGGGTTACTATGTCTCGCTTGCATATTTCGGAAGCAAGTCGAAGGGGAAAAAGACGATGTACTGGGCACTGGCGTACATCGTCCCGGTAATCTTGCATTTCATTTTTGATGCCATCCTGATGTCCGCAGATGTGATGACGGAACTCTCCGGAATGCTCGTAGTCGCATTCATCGTGTTCTGTGTCTGGCTCAGGAAATCAGGTCTCAAGAAAATCAAGGCTATGCTGTGGGAGGACAAGGCGAACCGGGCGGTTGTGCAGTCTGTGGTCAGACCGACCTACACTCCGAAGCCCCTTGACACCAGTGATGTTGACCTTTCCGAGGATTTGCAGGATCTTGCCGAATCCATTGCGGCTAATGTGCACGAGGTCTGGTCTGCAGGCAGAATCGCGGACGGATGGAGTTTCGGCCCCGTGAGGGACGATTTGAACAAGAAGCATCCTTGCCTCGTACCTTACGAGGAACTGCCCGAATCCGAAAAGGAATACGACCGCCACACCTCTCAGCAGACCATCAAGATGATTCTCAAATCAGGATTTACTATCAGAAAGGATCCGGGGGCAAACAATGAACAGGAGGAATAGCTTCCGGTCCCGGCTACAGGCCACAGTAATCACTAAATAATATGAAAAAAATAAGTTGCTTCAGATTTGAATT
The DNA here is from genome assembly GCA_945870315.1 of uncultured Bacteroidales bacterium. Lineage (GTDB taxonomy): Bacteria > Bacteroidota > Bacteroidia > Bacteroidales > UBA932 > Cryptobacteroides. The sequence goes on along the minus strand of CAMBRR010000038.1, from coordinate 17,444 downwards.
AGATTTAAGATTTTCAAAGATGATGCAGGTTATTATTTGAGGATTACTAAGCTTCTGAAAGTTGAAAGTGAAGGCTATTTTGAGTTTTTAAGTGTTACCATTTGGTGCTGGCGCCACCGCCACCGAAGCTGCCACCGCCGAAGCCTCCAAAGCCTCCTCCGCCACCAAAGCTGCCACCACCGAAACTGCCGCCACCGAAGCCGCCAAGGCTGCCTCCGCGTGGCTTGTAAATGGTTCGTGGATGTGCTCCCGGAATGTATATTGTGTCCGGATCCTTGCCGCCGGAGCCACCGGAGCCGTCGGGGCCATCGCCAGAGTTGCCGTTTCCTTTTCCCAGAAATGCAATTACCACAATTACCACAATGACCAATGCAAACATCAGGATGAAAATAATAAGGCCAATATCATCTCCTTCTTCCTGCTCCATCCTGCCGTATTCCCCGTTCGCCAGTTCTATGAGGGCATCGCAGGCCTCGTTGATTGCTTCGTAGTACTCACCATTTTTAAAGTGAGGCACCATTATCTCCGTCTGAATCCTCTTGGCGTAAACGTCAGGTATGGCTCCTTCGAGCCCATAGCCTACTGCAATGGCTACATCACCGCTTTCCCTCTCCGTCTTGACTTTCACCACGACCACGATGCCGTTGTTGTAGTTGCTTCCTCCTACTCCCCAGTCAATGCCTATCCGGGTGGCATATTCAATTGATTCATAACCCTCCAGGTCATTGACAATGACAACTGCAATCTGGTTTGAAGTTGAATCGCTGAAGGCTACAAGTTTCTGTTCAAGGTTTGACTGCTGACCAGGTGTAAGGATTGAAGCATAGTCGTTCACCAACCTTGGCGGAACAGGCTTTGACGGAATGCCCTCGCAAGGAAGGGAAACGGCACATATGAATGTCAAAACAGCCCCAATGGAAATCAGGGCTGTTGAAATGCGTTTACGGACTGTTCTCATAATCAGAACTCTACGACAGGAGCGACATCAGCGCCTTCCTTTGCCTCGAAATATCCTTTAGGCTCAAAATCGAAGAGAGATGCGACGATGTTGTTAGGGAATTTCCTGATGTTGGTGTTGTACTCCCTTGCGGTGTCATTGAATTTCATCCTTTCAGTCGCGATTCTGTTTTCGGTCCCTTCAAGTTGGGCCTGAAGGTCGCGGAAATTCTCATTCGCCTTGAGGTCGGGATAGTTTTCCGTGATGCTGAGGAGTTTTCCAAGAGCTGCGGAAAGTTCTCCTTGAGCCTGGTTAAACTTCGCTATATCTTCAGGACTGAGGTCATCAGCATCGACGGTGATCTGAGTAGCCTTTGCGCGTGCGCTTACGACGCTTTCAAGTGTTGAAGCTTCGTGGGCGGCATATCCCTTTACGGTTGCGACAAGGTTAGGAATGAGGTCTGCACGTCTTTGATATACGTTTTCTACCTGTGCCCAAGCTGCAGAAACAGACTCCTCTCCTGCTACCATTCCATTATATACATTTTTGAACCATACAAAAACAATTACTGCTACGAGAGCGATTATCCCAATTATTGTCCAGGTCTTTTTCATGATTTTCAAATTTTAAAGATTATTGAATAGTTATTTATTTTCTGATGCATCTTACTGAGGCTCCGAATGCCTTCTTGTCTGCATATCCTACCTTGAGTGAAGGATCCTTTGCGTAGATATATCTGTATCTGGCGAGTTTGCCGTCAGAGCTCAGGTCGGAAGTCCAGAAGGTTGCATATTCGTAAAGTCCTGAGAATGAGGCTTCCGGATATGTGAGGTCGAGATATGGATGTTCGGCTGGGTTTGAATCCTTGACGGAAAGATTGGCATATCCGGCAGGTATGATGCCCATTTTCGAACTGTTGGTGATTTCACCGACTTCCGGCCAATATTCCCACATCCTCGTTGTGTTGAAAGTGGCATCTCCCATTAGGGCGGCACCTACTCCCGGTATATCTGCTCCGGCTGCTGCATCCGCTGCCCCGATTTCCCTGCAAAGATTTGCCCAGTCTTCGTCAGAAGGCAGCGTCCACCCCTGAGGGCAGGCGTTCAAGGCCTCTTCGTAAGAATAGTAGTTTCCGAATATGTCGCCTGTTACCTTCGACCTGCGGAAAGGACAGCCTTTGTCGGCAGTGTAGAGATTGTTCCTCATCCAGTCGGTTCCTCCTATGTTGACATAGTAGATCTTTGTTCCGTCAACAGTGATGTAAGGGTCAGTGCTGAGATATTCGATTCCAGCGATGGAGCCCTCAGGACCGCTTTTTACCGTTGTTATGTATGCAAAGTTGGATATCCCGGTATAATCGCTGGCGAAAGCATAGCAGGATACAGTGTAGGTCCCGAGTGAGTCGGGGAAGGTATAGGTGAATGAACCGTCCGATTCCTTGCCCCCGTCTTCCGAAGTGTCAAGGCCGTTCTCATATCTGGTAGTGTCCGACTTCTCCATCACGGGTGTCACTTTCCAGTAATATCCATATCCCTTGCCTTCGGGATGAGATACTCCTTCGGGTTTGAAGGTTATGGTTTCCAATGTTTTAACGAATTCGGGATATTTAAAAGCGATGTCGCCATCCAAGGAGGGGAGAATTGTGTCTTTATCATCTTTTTTGCAAGACAGAACGGCTGCGCAGAAGGCTGCCGCAAGAATAACCAATTTAATTTTTCTCAAATCCATTCTTCTATAACAATTATGTGCATATTCTTGCAAATATGGACAATTTATTTCAAAAACTTATAAATTTGCGCAAATTCTTAATGAAATTATGAAACCATACAGACATATTTTCCTGTTTGCGGCACTCTTTATCTTACTTTCTACATCTTCCTGCATCTCTAGAAAAGGATATACGACCATCAGTGGTTATGCCCAGGGAGGTACATACAGCGTCACTTTCAATGTGGACGGAGTCAAGGAGGATACCCGGGTAATCCGTGATTCCATTGATGCTTTGCTTGTGAAAATAGACAAGTCCGTATCCGGCTACAACAAGGGCTCCATATTGAGCAAATTCAATGCCGGGGAAAGAGTGGTCCCGGATGAGATTTTCCTTGACTTGTATTCCAGGTCAAGAGAAATATTTGAAAGGACAGGTGGTTGTGTGGATGTCGCAGGCGCACCTTTATATGATTTGTGGGGTTTTGGGTTTTCTGCGGACTCCCTTCCTTCTGACGAGAAGGTGCAATCTGTTCTGAATCATTGCGGTATGGGCCTTCTAGTTCCGGACCTGAGGATGGTTCTGGCAGAGGATTCAAGCCTTGTCGCGCAGGATGCGGTACTTCCTTCACTGAAGGATGTGGTGGTGAAACTCAATTTCAATGCCGTTGCTCAGGGCTACAGCTCAGACCTGATTGCCTCCTATCTCCGTTCCATCGGGGTTAAGGATATGCTGGTTGATATAGGAGAAATCTATTGTTGCGGAAGAAACCCCAAGGGTATGCCTTGGAGGATAGGGATAGATGCTCCTAAGGATGGTAATGATACCCCTGGGGCGGACATTCAGTGCATATTCGCTATACCTAAGGACAGCTGCGGAGTCGTTACGTCCGGCAATTATCGCAAGTTCTATGTTAAGGATGGCAGGAAGTATGCCCACACCATTGACCCTCACACTGGCTTTCCGGTGTCCCATAATCTCCTGAGTGCCACTGTTTTGGCTCCAGATGCCTTCACGGCTGATGCCTATGCGTCATATTGTATGGTGCTGGGGCTGGACAAGGCGAAGGAGTTTATATCTTCAGATCCGAGCCTGGAGGGATGCCTTATATATGATGAAGACGGGGAGCTGAAGACCTGGTGCTCAGCTGGCTTCACCCTTGCAGACTGACACGGATCTTACATCGTCGAGATAATTTCCATTGAGGCTATCATCGCTCGGATGATGACTTCAGTTATTGTTACTAGGATATTCGGACAAAAACCGATTGCGGACGCTGTGCAGCAAAGTAGTCCTGTCGGTATGACAAGGCTGGTGAGGGGGAGGCAGATGAGGTTGGAAATAAGAAAATAGGTTGGGAAGGTTCCGAAATGCAGCCAGGCTAGGGGAGCCGTGGCAATCTGGCAGGAAATGGACAGGGCGGCGGTATCCCATATCCAATGGAGTGGTCCTTTGGATGGAAGGTACCATTTCTTCGACGCCGGTCCGCTTTCCCAAATGTCCCTAAGATGGGGATATATCCACGCTATTCCACCCACTGCAAGATATGAAAGCTGGAGACCTGCTTCCCTTATGGAAAGTGGCGAGATGGTGAGCTGAATCAGAAGTGAAGACAGGATAGTGTGTTTCAGGCTTATCTTTCTGCATAACAATTTGCCTGTCTGGGCTGTGAGGATGAATATGAAGGCTCTTGTTATTGATGGTCCAGCGCCTGTGGCGAGGCTGTAGAATCCGCATATTACGACTGTTGCCAGGTTTCGGATTATCTTTATCGCCGGCCCGTTGCCGGCCAGGGACAGGGTCTTGTCCACAATCATATATATAATACCAAGGTGAAGCCCCGACAGGGCCAGGATGTGGGAGGCTCCCGCAAGCCTGAATGAAGTCCGCACTGACGCGGGGAGGTCTGATTTGTTTCCAGTTAGAAGAGCCTTGAGAAGGGAGGCGGAGGAGGTGTCCGAGAATGGGATTTCATCTATGGTCTCTCCCATTCCTTGACAGAATCCTTCCGCCCATAATCTGATTGGACTGATTGTCCAACTTACGCTTAATATCTTGGCATTCAGGCAGATGCAACATCCGCAAAGAGATGCGCACACTATCGCTGGCAACAGGTTTATCCGATTACTGCGGAAATTGGCTTCCTGCAAAAGAAGAACAGAGGCGCTGATAGTGAAAAGGCAGAATGTGACTGATGATGCTGTCTGAATCCAGGCGACGTTGTCTGGAATGATATATGCCGTCAGGGCTGTCGCTGCGACAAATGGAACGGAAAACCCCGCTATGTCTCTCGCCTCTTTCATTTCGTTCTAGTATTATCTAAATTTTTGCTAAAGTAGGGATAATTTTTTTTAACTTTGCACGTCAAGCGTATTTTTTTTGACAGATTGAAACTTAATACATTTACCGATATGATTATTTTAGTACTTAATTGCGGAAGTTCATCACTCAAGTACCAGCTTCTGGATATGAAGAGTGATGAAGTTTATGATCTTCTTGCCAAGGGCCTTGTCGAGAGGATTGGAATGGAAACAGGTTGCATCAAGCATCAGGCCGCCGGAAAGGAGAAATTCATCGCAGAGATGCCTATCGCTGACCACACTGTAGGTATCAAGGCTGTCCTTGATGCGCTTCTGGACAAGGAACATGGAGTGCTTACCACTTTGGAGGATATTGAGGCTGTGGGTCACAGGGTGGTTCACGGAGGAGAAGAGTTCTTCTGCAGTTCCCTTATAGATGATAATGTAATCGCCCAGATTGAAAAATGCAGCGATATCGCTCCTCTTCACAACCCGGCCAACCTGCTCGGTATCAAGGCGGTTTCTGCTGTGCTTCCGAATGTTCCGCAAGTAGCTGTGTTTGATACTGCATTCCACCAGAGCATGCCGGCATATGCTTATATGTATGCTCTTCCTTATGAGTATTACGAGAAATATCGCATCCGTCGCTACGGCTTCCACGGAACAAGCCACAAATATGTTTCCGCAAAGGGCGCTAAATTCGTGGGACTTGACCTGAATTATTCAAAGATTATTACCTGCCACCTGGGCAATGGCAGTTCCATCACGGCTGTGGCCAATGGAAAGAGTATAGACACCAGTATGGGATTCACTCCGCTTGAGGGCCTGATTATGGGTACAAGGTGTGGAAATGTCGATCCTGACGTGGTTACATATATTCAGGAAAAAGAAGGCCTTTCTGCTGCTGAAGTCAGCAAGGTGCTCAACAAGAAGAGTGGTTTTGCCGGTCTTTCCTGTGTTTCATCAGATGCCCGCGACCTGGATGCAGCTGCGAATGAAGGCGATCCAAAGGCAAAACTGACTCTAAAGAAACTTACTTACGATATCACCAAATACATCGGCGCCTATGCTGCAGCAATGAACGGTGTGGACCTGATTGTCTTTACCGGAGGTATTGGAGAGAACAACAGCCGCCTTCGCCGCAGGGTTTGTGAGAACCTGACCTATATGGGCTTGAAGTTTGACTATGAGGCTAATGTGGCTACAGGCAAGGATACTCTCATCTCTCTTCCAGACTCGAAGGTGAAGGTCGCTGTGATTACAACCAACGAGGAACTTGTGATTGCACAGGATACGATGCATATCGTAATGAATGAAGATGAGTAATCCCCTTTGAGATGTTTACCAGGTTTGAAGATATTTTCACCAATCTGCGTGAAAAAGGAACCAGGAAGCGTATGATTGCAGCCTGGGCCGTGGATTCCCACACAATTGTGGCCGCGGCGCAGGCTGTTAAATCTGGCATTGTTGACGTTACACTGGTAGGTGACTCCAGTATGATCGAGTCAGTGTGCAGCCAGGAGAACATCAACCCTTCAATTTTTGAGATTGAGCACAATGATGTGGAACTTGCAGCTGTCGCCAGGGCCGTCGAAATGATTCGCGAGGGAAGGGGAGATATACTAATGAAAGGACTTTGCTCCACTGACAAATTCCTTCGCGCTATCCTGAACAAGGAAACCGGTTTGCTTCCGCCAAAGGGTACGCTCACCCACGTAGGGGTAATTGAGAATCCTTCTTACCACAAACTCCTTTTCCTTGGTGATATGGCCGTGATTCCGGCTCCTGATTTCAAACAGAAGCAGATAATAATGGGACATCTGGTCGCAACTGCTCACTCAGCTGGGATTAAGATGCCAAAGGTTGCCATCATAGCGGCTTCCGAGCAGATGCTCACGAGTATGCCTGCCTGTATGGAGGCTGCCCAGCTTGCCAAAATGGTGGATAGGGGACAGATTCGCGGCTGCATTGCTGATGGACCGCTTGCCTTGGATGTGGCAATCGACAAGGAATCCTGCGAGATTAAAGGCTTGGTAAGCCCGGTCGGAGGTGATGCTGATTGCCTGCTCTTCCCAAATATCGAATCAGCCAATGTCTTCTACAAGACCAACTCCAAACTTTGTAGAGATGTGAAACAGGCCGGTATGATGGTGGGCGCCAAGGTCCCTTGTGTGCTTTCAAGCAGAGCTGACAGTATTGAAACCAAACTCAATTCTATAGCTGTAGCCGCAATGTCGGTGAAATGATACATAACCCAAAGTCAAAACTATTTATGAACGGCAGAATACTCGTCATAAACAATGGTTCGACATCAACAAAAATAGGGTTTTACGAGGCTGGACAGAAGGTATTCGAGCAGAATATAACCCTCGATTCTGAAATCCTTGCAAAATATTCCTCCGTGATGGATCTCGACATAGAGTGCCGGGACGCCATCACGGAGTTCTTGCTTTCAAAGGGGATTGAACTAGATTCCATAGATGTAATTATGGCAAGAGGAGGCCTCGTAACTCCGGTATTGACAGGTGTCTATCAGGTCAACAAGGCAATGTGCGATACTCTCAGAACAGGTCGTGACGGGGTTCATGCCTGTAATCTGAGTGCCATCATCGCCTATGAAATAGCGGAAGAAATCAACCAGATCCGGAAATCTTCCCATAAGGATGGACCGGAGTGTAAGGCATATATTGCAGATCCTCCGATGGCTGACGAGATGTTGCCTGAACTCAAGATAGGAGGTCGTCCAGAATTCCCGAGAAGAACGCTCTTCCATGCCCTCAATTCCAGGGCAGTGGTCAGACGGTATGCAAGGAGCATCGGCAAGACCAACAAGGATGTGACGGTAATCGTAGCCCACCTTGGCGGCGGTTCTTCAGTATCTGTCCACAGGAGAGGTCTTGTCATAGATACTACGGATTCTCTTGGCGGCGATGGCCCAATAACTCCTGAAAGAGCGGGTACCATACCTGCCTTCCCTGTAGTGGAAATGTGTTTCAGCGGGAAATATACCAAGGAGCAGATAAAGAAAATGCTGGTAGGGAACGGTGGCGCTATGGCATATTTCGGAACCAAGGATTTCCGGAAAATTACTGCAATGGCAGCAGAAGGAAACTCCGAGGCTGAACTTTTCATCAAGGCCTATTGCAGCAGTGTTGCCAAATATATCGGATATTTTTCAACTGTTGTATCGGGAAGGGTAGATGCAATCATCCTTACCGGAGGCATTTCCTTCAATAAGGATATCACAGATGCAATTGCGGACAAAGTTAGCTTCATTGCACCTGTTCTCGTCTATCCGGGAGAAAATGAACTGGAATCCCTCGCTGAAAACGGCTATGGCGTCCTGAGCGGAGAATTCAAAGTACATCAGTATGATCCTGATCGGATTCTGGATTAGGACTTAGAAAAAGGTTGCGGCAGGGCAGTTCCCCTTTGCAGGATTCTCTGCAGGATACAAAGAGCGAATTGGTGTATTTCGCAAGACCGGGTCCCTTCCAGGTGCTGGAGTTTGTAATCATTATCCAGCATTCTCCGTCTGGGAAATATTTCACAAGGGCGCTGGTTCCGGAAAGGGTACCGGTGCGACTCCAGCCTTTTTCCGGAGTGGTGTCGTTCCAGCCTAGCGAATAGGTGTTTTCATCGAAATATTCCACCATCTGCTCCACGGCTTCTTTTGAAATAATGTCCGGAACTTCATCCCTGCCGTCTATTGAGGCCACGAATCTTGCGATCTCGGCTGCGGATGCACACCAGGCGCCGGCTCCGGAAAGGAGGGTAACATTGTTGCCGCCGTAACTTCTCTCCACCATCTGCCCACTACCATTGTATTCTTCGACGAATTTTCCGTCACCTTCGTGGGTGTAGTAACGGACTTCGTTTTCCAGTTTGTCTTCATAGTAGTTCCCTGCTATGTGAAAGTCATAACATCCTGCCTTCTCCAGCACTTCTTTCCGGATGAATTCTTCGTAAGGCTCTCCAGAAACCCTTTCAATGATTTCAGACAGAAGCAGGTAGCCGAAGTTGGAATACTTTTGCGATGTCCCCGGAGCGAATCTTAGCGGATGCGAAAGTACAAGCTTGAAAAAATCTTCTTTGACAGGAGCCTCGCTCAGGCCCATCTGAACTTTTACATCCTTGGAGGAAAACAGAGGGTCCCTGTAGAAGCCGCCCTGGTGCCTGAGCAGGTGCTCGATGGTTATATTCTTGTAATTTCTGTCCCGAATCCATCCCCTGAACGGTTCGCAGTCCAGAATGCCTCCAGGTGCGAAGACGCTGTCCTTTATGCTGAGGGAATCCCTGTCCTGCAGGACCATAATGCCGGCTGCTGTAATCAGTTTCGACACTGAAGCTATTCTCAGGATTTTTCCCGGAGTCATCTCCACTCCTTCGTCTGCCTGTCCGTAGCCCTTTGCATACAGGAGGGAGTCATTTCTCATTACTGCCAGTGATGCTCCCTTTATCTGCCACTGCTGCAGATAGGCCCTGACCTTCTTGTCTATAAGCCTGTCGGATTCGAAGGCAGAGGCCTCATTTGAAAGCACCTGGTTGAGGTGGCAATATGTCTCTTGGTTATTCTCCTGCTCATCTCTGTGTCTTGCCGCTGAAGAAGCTACAAGGATGACTGCGCCGCAACAGCACAGCAGCAGGACTATGACTATTATCTTCCTTTTCAACTCCATAGCCCTAAAGCAAACCTGATTTTTTAGCGAAATCTATGATGAAATCAGCAGTGGCTTCGATTCCTAAAATGGATGAATCCACGCATAGGTCATATGTAGAGGCGACACCCCATTCGCCAAAGGTGAAATAGTCGTAATATTCCTTCCTTTTCTTGTCCTTTTCCTCCACAATCTCCAACGCTTCCTCCACCGGAATCCCGTCACGTCTGGAAACCCTTTCTGCCCTGATGTTGACAGGGGAGGTCAGGAATACGTTCAAAGTGCAGTCCATGTCACGGAGAATGTAGTCTGAACACCTTCCCAGGATGATGGCAGAACCTTCCGAGGCAATCTTGCGGATGGTCTCGCTCTGGATATTGAAGACATCAGCTTCCATCCTATAGTGCATCGAAAAGCGACTTCGCCTTTCGTCACATCCTTTCAGGATATCGCAACTGAAACCGCTTTCTTTAGCGGCTTTGCTGATGAGTTCGCTGTCGTAAACGGGCAGTGAAAGTTTTTCTCCAAGCATCCTTGCCACGGAGAGTCCTCCTGCTCCGAACTGTCTTCCTATGTTGATGATGATTTTCTTCATTTCAGTCTATAATTTGCTGCCAAGTATCGTTGGTTCGTCCCCGTCATTGAGCTTGCCGAATTTCTTGAAAAGCCTTATGAGGAAGATGGCCGACATTATGAAGGCCAGGGTATCCGATATCGGGAAACTGTACCATACTCCGTCCGAACCCAGTTCAAGAGGAAGAAGGTATAGAAGGGGCAGAAGCATAAGAATCTGTCTGCTCAGGGACAGGAATATGGATTTATTAACCATTCCCAGGCATTGGAAAAGGTTGGTGGAAATAATCTGGAACCCAATCAGGAATACCATGCAGTTCATACTCCTTAGGCCTTTTGCCGAGATGTCCAGCAATTCCTTGTCAGTGGTGAAGATACTGCATGCTGCGCGGGGGAAAATCACGGACACAACGAACAGGAGGGAGGTGACAATGGTTGCCAGTATGGCGGTCTTTTTGAAGACCTCCTTGACTCTGGAATATTTCCTTGCACCGTAGTTGTATCCGGCAATAGGTTGCATACCCTGGTTCAGACCTATGCAAATCATCACAAACATAAAGGTAAGACGGTTACATATCCCATAGGCTCCGATACCGAGGTCACCGCAGTATTTTCGCATCTGCTGATTGATGAAAAGTGTGACGAGACAGGCGGCTGCGTTCATAAGGAAAGGCCCGAATCCGATTTCAAGCGAATCTTTTGCAATCCTTCTGTCGAACCGGAAAATTCCTCTTTCAAAATGAGGCACCCTCTTCTTGTTGCTGAAATGCAGGATGATAATAATCAGGGATGCAGTCTGGGAGATGACTGTGGCCCAGGCGGCTCCCTTGATGCCCAATCCGAGCCCAAAGATGAAGATTGGGTCCAGAATAGTGTTGAAAATGACAGTGAACAAGGTCAGCATCATCGCTTTGCGCGGATTTCCGGATGACCTCATTATGCTGTTCAATCCAAAATACAAGTGAGTGATGACGTTTCCGTAGAGGATAATCTTCATATAGTCCCTTGCATAGGGGATGGTATTCTCACTTCCTCCGAAGAAATACAGAATGGGGTCAATGAAAATAAGGGCGATTGCCATAAACGCCAGTCCAATTACGGTGTTGAGCGTCATCAGATTGCCCAGAACCTTGTCTGCTGCGGCGTAGTTCTTCTGCCCCAAAAGGACAGACATCATCGTGGATGCTCCAAGCCCGACAAGGGTGCCGAAGGCTGTGGAAAGGTTCATCAATGGGAAGGTGATAGCCAGACCTGAGATGGCGAGTGGACCCACACCTTGTCCGATGAAGATGCTGTCCACCATATTATATAATGATGATGCAGTCTGCGCTATGATTGCAGGCAGGGCATATTGCCTGAGAAGTTTTCCAATTTTTTCGGTGCCGAGTTCAGTAGGTATTGCAGACATCTTATTCCTCCGGCTTTTCTACCAATTCTATTTCAAAAATCAGCGGTTCATATCCGGGAATGCTGCTTCCTGTTCCTGTCGCTCCATATCCATATGGGGATGGGAAAATGCCTATGCCTTTCTCCATCGCTCCCATCTGCCAGAGTGTGAGCGCGAAACCGGTGATGATGGAAGACTCATTAGACCCCATAGTGATATCCGAAAAATTCTCGCCCCAGTTGATTCTTACAGGCTCGTATGTTTTGTCAGCAGAGTAAAGCCCGTTGTCCTTGGCAATTTTCTCGATGGTGGTGTCGAATACCAGACCATTCAGCAGTTTGCCCGTGTAGTTGATGTAAATAGTTGTATCTGAGGGGAAACCGTTGCCTTCGTCTTCTTCGCTTTCTTCGCCTTCACTTCCTTCTTCCTCTTCTTCGTCTATCACGGGAGCTGACAGCATCTGGTAGTAAAATCCTCTGTAATCAGCCAGAGAGTCCGCCTTGGTCATTTCCGGAAATACATCCCTGTGAGCTTCGAAATACTCTACAATCCTGTCAATCTGCCATTCGAGTATGTCGGTTGTAAAGTCCACCACTTCGATGTCGTAGATGGCATCGGTATATGATGAGGAATGTTTAAGATACTCTTCTGCGGAGGTATATGTTTGATATGTCAAAAGCCAGGACGGGATGGCTGCCTTAACCTTTCCTCCGACTTTAACTCCTTTGAGAATCTCCATGACACCGGTCTGGATTTTATTTGTTTCAGTAGACCAAATCTTTGGCCCGTAGTAGGAAGAAATGCTGTAACTTCCCAGCTGTCTTGCCTGCTCTTCTTCAGTGAAGGACGAAATCGTCCCTTCCAGGTCGCTGATAGTATATTTTACACTTACATAACCGTCCTCTTCAATCTCTGCTCCATCTCCTTGCGTGCTTTCCATTATATATGAACCTAGCGGAGTCTTGTCTTTCAAACCTTGGACGCTTGCCCAGGCCTCAAAATACCGTTGTCCGGCTTCATTCGGTCCTGTTTTTTGTGATTTTGCACAACTTATTATGGCGAGTGCAGCGATGCAAAGTGTCAATCCGGATAGATGTCTTTTCATTGTATAAATTTTCCTAAATTCGGGCAAATATAAATATAATACGTAAGTTTCGCAAAAATCAGTTGTTGGACAAGCCTTCAATCTTGATTTTGAATGCCAGGGCCGAGTTCGCAGGAATTATGCCAAACGGCTTCTTTCCGAAAGCATATTTCCCGGAAAACAGTATTTCACACTCTTCTCCTGCTTTGACTCCCAGTAGTCCGTTGCGAAGTCCCTCCAGCATCTGGTCATTCTTCATATCCAGCATCAAGGGCTCGAATCCGTTCTCAGGCTCCTGCCAGGATGCGGATTCTGCAACCTGGCTGTCATTGGTTGCAAAGAGGTTTGATTGGGAAATGCTGCCGCTGAAGGAATATCCGGAATATGTGATTGCTACGATGCCGCTTTCCGTCAGGGCCTCGCCTTCGCCCTGCACAAGGGTGATGCGGTTGGTGCCTTTGTTGCGGGTAAGGGTGGCGTCGGGCGATGAGGCCATCCTGGATTTGACATAACTGTCTATTTTGTCTTCCTGCTTGGCATAGGTGAGTTCCATCTGCTGCTTGACGCAGGAACTGCCGCATATGAGAGCTATGGCAAGGATGATAATATTCGCTTTCATTTCATTATTCTTTTGTAGTGAAGAAACTGTGGACGGCATTTTCAATGTAGTCTGCCGCCATTTCTATGGAAGGGATGTCTTCCGGGATGTGCAGGGTACCTCCTGAGGCTTGTTCGTGTCCGCCTCCGTTGAACCAGGACTTTGCCATCAGCCTTGCGGAAACTCCTGCCTTGCTTCTGACCGATACCCTGATTCTGTCCTTGTCCTCCTTGAGCATAATGCTCATACTAACCTTGGCAAGAGAGAGGGGAATGTTTACAAATCCTTCAGTATCACCTTCTTTTATGTTGTATTCTTCAAGAGTCTTTTTATCCAGGACAATATATGAGACACCTTCAGGCATAATTGTCATCCTGTCTTTCAGTACATGGCCCAGCAGTCTCAGGCGGTTTTCTGTGTACTGGCGCTCAATCTTGTCGATGATATCGTCCCTGTCAACCCCGGCGGCAATCAGGGCAGATGCCATCTCAAGCGTGGACGGATAGGTGGAATTGCTGAAATTGTTGGTATCTGTCGTCATGCCCGTCATAAGGGAATATGCGCACCTATGCGGAAGTCTGGAGGCATCTTGTGAAATCTTGTCAGTGGCCATCAATATGTGGAAGAGAAGCTCGCAGGTCGAGGAAATCTTCTGTACTGAGAAACTCAGATCGAAGCCTTCTCCCGGTTCTTCGTGGTGGTCTATCAGGATTCTGCTGCACGAGGATTCGGAGATTAGTCCTCCCAACTGCTCAATTCTGGATAAAGTATTGAAATCCAGGCATATGGCAAGGTCACATTCCGAAATGGCCTTTCGCACCTCTGCCTCAGATGTTTCATAATCGAACATATGATCTCTTGCAGATTCATCAACCAGAAATTTCAGAGAATCCGGCACTGGTGTAGGCAGGAGCATCTTCGCTGTTTTATTGTATCGGGAAAGCAGAAAGTGGAACATTCCCAGGGAACTTCCCAGAGCATCTCCATCCGGCCTGACATGAGTGAGGGTGATGATTCGGTTTGCCTGCTCTATCATTGTCTCGAAACGCCTGATGCGCTCCTTATCTATGTTTCCAATCATTACATCTCAATTTTTGACGACGCAAAATTACAAATTATATTGCATTTGATAAATCAATTTCATAACTTTGTCCGGCATTTTGAAAAATAAAAACAAAACTATAATGAATTCAATTCTTAAAAAGGTTTTAACCTATTTCCTCCTTCCACTTGTTATCGTGGGACTGGTTTATCTCATCGTCAGAAGCGTTATGGAACCGGTCGAGTTCAACAAACAGAAAGACTATCGTGAGAGCATTGCAATTCAGAGACTCAAAGATATCCGCGATCTCCAGGTTGCTTTCAAGAACGTAAACGGAAGATATGCTTCCACCATCGATTCTCTTCAAATGTTCTACAACAACGGCAAGATGAAGATTGTGATGCAGATTGGATCCAAGGATGACTCCCTTGCAATGGACAATACCAAGAAGCTCAAAGCTCGCAATCCGAGGATTAAACCGGAGCAGATGCTCGCTTTGTACGAGGCCGGACAGAATCTTGTATTCCAGATTGAGAACGAGATTCCGGTAAAGGATACTCTTTTCGCGAGCCGCACAGATTTTAGAATTGATTCAATCGCCTACATTCCGTTCTGCGGTGAGCCTGTCCAGATGGAATCTGCAATGAAGATGGTATCTGGAGTGAAGGTTCCTCTCTTTGAAGCATCAATGCCTTATAAGTCTCTCTTGAAAGGCTTGAACAACCAGCTCAGGATAAACCTCGATGCAGAGAGAAAGGATCAGGGACGTTATCCTGGTCTCCAGGTCGGAAGTATCACTGCTCCTAACAATAATGCCGGAAACTGGGAGTAATATATATCCGCGTCAGAAAAATGACGGAATATCCATTCAAGTCGGCTTGAGTGGATATTCTTTTGTTGTATCATCCGATGGAGTCAGGAAGTCGTCGGGTTGGACCGGCATTGACAGGATATTCACTGCCCCTGAGTTCCAGCGCAGGTATCAGAGCGTGGATATTTCGGTCTTTACTCCGAAGTTTACCCTGGTCCCTTCGCAGTTTCATTGCCCTCAGCAGTCCAGGGCAATTCTTTCCGAAGTTGTGGACCTCGAAGATGGTGATGCCGTGGATTATGTCGCCATACCTTCCCTTGCGGCGACGATGGTCTTTTCCCTTTCGAATGGCGGTACTCTTCACAAGGTTCTCTCGGAGACAGTTCTGCTCACAGACGGAAGCAAGGCAACCCCACTACCCGAGGCATATTATATGCTGAAATGTCTTGACTCCTTGACTGAATATAATAAGATAGTAGCCTCCTATGTAGATGGCTATCTGTATCTTGTCATAGCGCAGGGAAAGTCTCTGCTGTTGTGCAATAGCTTCGAGGCCGTGGACTTTACAACCGCAGAATATTTCATTTTTCTGGCTATGAAGAGGTTGCAGCTGAATATCGAAGCCTCTTCCATCTATTTTAGGACTGAACTTTCTCCAGAGCAGGAAATTTCCTTATATCGTTATTTCAAAAATGTTGAAAGAATCTGATGAGAATAATCGGTGGTAAACTTAAGGGTAAGGCATTTTGTCCTCCGGATGGCTACAAGGCTCGTCCGACTACTGATTTTGCCAAGGAAGGTCTCTTCAACATCCTGAACAACGAATATGAGATGGAAGGCCTGAAGGTTTTGGATCTTTTCTCAGGAACGGGCAGCATTTCTTTTGAGTTTGCCTCCAGGGGTGCAGACAGAGTATATAGCGTAGAGATGCTCCCAATGCACGCTTCATATATCAAGACACAGGCTCAAGCCCTTGGGCTGACCAATGTGACCGTGGTTCGCCATAATGTCTTCGATTTTCTGCTGATATGCAAGGAAAAGTTCGATATAGTTTTTGCTGATCCTCCATATGCAATTGAAGGTCTGGACACCTTGCCCGATAGGGTTTTTTCTGCCGGAATACTTCATCCGGGGGCATATTTCATCCTGGAACATCCCCAGACATACGATTTCTCTTCACACCCGATGTTTGTAAAGGAGAAGAAGTACGGCAATGTCCATTTTTCTTTTTTCGAAAACCCTCAAACTCTTTGATTAAAACTTGCACCATGAAACGCTTCTTCCTGTCTGCTCTGCTGCTTTTTTGTTTTGCTGCATCCTTCGCCCAGACTGCAAGCAGCCTTTTTCTCAGGTCTGATTCGCTTCAGGTGAAGGAAATCGTATCCAAGGAGGCCAATCGCTACAAGGATGTTGGACATCACGGTCCAGCTGTGGAAAACAGTCATATGGCCTTGCGTCTTTATTTCAACGATAGCGGCGCTATAGACCTTTATTCCAAGAGTGGCAGGGGAATGGAGCTGTTGAAGTACAAATGGTATCCTACTCAGGCTCAGCAGGATAGTCTTGGGACAGGCTGTGATGAATATATGGTTGGCAAGACTGTCGGCTTCGGCGGTATCGCTCTGTGGGATGGAGAGAAGGAGGTCAAGTTGAAAGCTACCAAAGGCAGGACTGCCCGGGTTTGGGACAGTTCCAAGGGGTCTTTCGCCGAATTGATTGCCTATGGTGTTGAATATATGGGAGACACAGTAGATGTTTCGATTACTATATCAGTCACTCAAAAGAATAGGGAAGCAAAGGTGACTGCAAGGGAATTGTCGGGAAAGAAGGTGATGTTCCTTACTGGAGTTAACTATCATCCGGGAGAGAAGGTGGTCTTCGGGGAAAATTTCATATCAGTATGGGGCATTCATCCTGCAAACGTGTCCACCAAACCCATTCCTGTTGGGGCAGGAATGAAGTTTAACCCGAAGAAATTCAATAAGCCGGAAAAGACTGATAATATGGTAAGGATAGTGTCCCTGCCTGCAAGTTCGATATCCACCACGCTTATCGGGGCATCTGTCAAGGAGGCTGAACTTAATTCCGCCAGGAGATTCGAGGAATATCTAGGCCGAAAATAAATAATGTGTAGTTATAAGTGTAGTAATAATAGTTATTAGCAATGAACTTAAATCTTAACAATGTCTTCAAACCGAAATTCTTCGGCTTGTTCAAGAAAGGTCGTTATGACAAGAAGACCTTTATGTCAGATCTCATCGCCGGTGTCATTGTCGGCATCATAGCTTTGCCTCTGGCAATCGCTTTCGGTATCGCCAGCGGTGTGACTCCCCAGCAGGGTCTGAT
>CAMBRR010000037.1 GCA_945870315.1 uncultured Bacteroidales bacterium | reverse complement strand
TTATGACGGATCCACGTCGATTCCGATGTGGCCGTTGTAATTCCATTTCTTTTCGAAACTATCGATAATCCTGAGTATGGCTTCTTTATTGGCCGACAGCTCCCGGTTTTTTGCCAGCGAAATCCTTATCTTTCTGATGTACTGGTTGTCTGTTTTGTCAACTGCAGGACTCCAAGGGCCAACAGTATTGACACCTTTGACAGAAAACGCCCATTTTTGCAGTTCTCCGGCCAAACTTTCTGACATTCTTCCTGCCCTGGATTGCGAACTGTCCCTGAATTCAA
The DNA here is from genome assembly GCA_945870315.1 of uncultured Bacteroidales bacterium. GTDB lineage: Bacteria > Bacteroidota > Bacteroidia > Bacteroidales > UBA932 > Cryptobacteroides. The sequence continues at coordinate 18,474 of CAMBRR010000037.1, read as the reverse complement.
TCTCCACTATTCGGGAGTATGGAGGATATCCGAAGAGTTTTCTTTCCTGAAGCAGGTCCTGGCTCAATTCTTTATTTTGGTTGTTTAGAAGTCTTTGATACACAGGGTGATCCGGTTGGGCTGTCTGGATTACAAACAAGCCTTTGCTTCTTCTGGAACTGCGCCCGCGGAACTGTTCAAGGATTTGTGCTGCCTTTTCATCTGCCCTGAAATCCTGCATGCCGAGCATACTGTCTGCGGAAATTACCGCCACAAGTTCCAGATTACTGAAGTCAAATCCTTTTGCAAGCATCTGTGTTCCAATCAAGATATCAGTTTTTCCCTCACTGAATTCCCTGATGGTCTTTTTGCTGTATGCTCTGCTCTGTGCTGTGTCCGAGTCCAGTCTTGCGATGACGGCTTCCGGGAACAATGCTCTGGCTTGTTCTTCAATCTTTTGTGTGCCGGCTCCTGTCGGCTTTACTTCAGATGAACATTTTGTGCACTTGCCAGTGTATGGACGCTGAAAACCGCAATAATGACATACTTCGGTTTCTGTCCCGTTTGCAGCTTTGTGCAGACTCAGACTGACGTTGCATTTAGGGCATTTTTGAATCTGTCCGCATTCGGTGCATTGAATCATCGGTGCCCAGGAACGCCTGGAACGTAGTATCATTACCTGTTTCCCCCTTTCAAGCGTCTGATTCACAAGTGATATGAGTTTTCTTGAGAAACTGCCCTCCATTCCGTGTTTCTTCCACTCTGCCTTGGTGTCAATCAGTTCGATGTCTGAATCCTGGCTCCCGTAATATTTCTCTTCCAACTTGACTTCCAAGTGCTTGTTGCAGGAACAGTTGTATAGTTCTTCCAATGACGGCGTTGCAGACCCCAAAAGCACATTGCACCTTTTCTCCGGCGTGGAATGAATGGTTGCAAGCATCAGGGCGGAGTCTCTTCCGTTGTATCTTGGGGCAGGGGAGTCCTGTTTGTACGAAGTGTCGTGTTCCTCGTCAATGATGATCAGGGACAGATCGTGATGAGGCAGGAATATGCCTGATCTTGTAGCAAGTGCCAGGTAGCTGTCTTTTCTTACCTTGTCGCTGCTACTTTGTCTGGTAGCGGTCGTCTCTCCGGAGTGGAAAACGACAAGTTTGTCCGGAAAAAACTCACGCAGGCGGTCTTCAAGTTGTCTGCTGAGGGCAATTTCCGGCACCAGGTACAGAACGTTTCCTCCTTTTTGGAGTGTCTCCAAAGCCAGTTTTATGTATATTTCAGTTTTTCCGGAGCCTGTTACTCCATTTAGCAGCACTGGCTTTCCTATCTCAAACCCCTTGCGGATTTCTTCATATGCGCCCTGCTGCGCCCGGGACAGTTCCACCACCTTCCCCGCTTCTTCCTCTCCATTAGCACCTTTCCCGGCGACATTCACCCCAGCGGCATTCACCCCGACAGAGCCCTCCCCGGATGCACCTTCCAGTTCAGCCAACTTCATTCTGGAAGCCTCCAGTTCTTTGCGGATTTTTTCGATAGCCAGCGTCAAGTCTTCCATCCTTCGGACTCTACGGCTTCCCTTAAGAGTCTCTAACTCCTGCTCGACCCTGACCTGACGGCTTTCAAGGGATGCAATCTTTCTAAGAGCAGCTTCCCTGAGCTGCTGATTTTTACGCATCTGCCTCTGTATCAGCCTGTCTGCCGCTGCCACCCGGGCCTTCTCAGCTTCAATTTTGTATGCAGGTGCGGCGGCCTTATAAACCTCTCCGACGGAGCACATGTAATAGTTGGCAAGCATTCTCCAGAGGCGGATTTCTTCCAGTGAAAAAGGTGGCATCCCGTCTTCAACTGCCTTTATCGGTTTGATTTTCGAAGAATCCATTTCAGGGATGACATCCACCTCACTTACCGGAACCACATATTCCCTGTTGACGAAATTCACCCTGACTCTGCTTCCTACTCTCACGGATTGTCCCTGGGCAATCTGCTCCGGAATGCTGTAGCACGGTTCCCACGCCAATTTCAGGGGAATAATCACTTTTATGTACCTCTTTGTCTCCATCTTTCCACTTTGTACGTTGCGAATTTATGCAAATATTCAGGAATTCTATATGCAAAACACAAAAATTCCGAGAAAAACTGAAGAAAAATTTGCAGGTAAAGAAAAAATGACTACCTTTGCAATCCCGTTCGAACAACGGCACAACAAAATGGTGTCATAGCTCAGTTGGTAGAGCAAAGGACTGAAAATCCTTGTGTCCCTGGTTCGATTCCCGGTGACACCACCAAAAAACCGCAATAGAAGTGTTTCTGTTGCGGTTTTTTCGTGTTCAGAGCGGATTTTTGTATAGCCACATCAGATATTGAATCCGAAGGGTTCGGTGAAAGGTTCGCGGGCCGACTCTGAGGCCTCGCATCTGGGCGTTGGCTTTGCAGAGACTTTCAGTTTTATAATGTCCGTAAATCCCGGCTATTTCCGGACGAATCACCCTTCTGGGTACGAAGGGTGGGGTTAGTATATGTTCTTAGCCCGTTTTCGCGGCGTATGGCATTCTGAAAATAATGCTATCTTTGCGCGCTAAATTTTCAAAATTATGAGACGTAAAACATCTTTCAGGCGTGCTATCATCCACTTTTCGAGGTGGAACCGCAAGGGTTGGTCTGCCTTTGCATCGATGCACCGCGAGATTAAGATCTGTGTTCTTTGCGTCTCAATGTCAATGATTTCGTCAGCGACACTCACGGGTGCGGACAAAAAAGACGGGGCGGAGGTTGACTCCACCCGCAACCACATCCTTGAAAATGCCCAGGTTACCTCCACCCGAGCGGTGAGGACCCGCAGCATTGTGCCGCAGACAACTCTTTACCAAAGGTCCCGGAACGAGGCCGCCGCGCTACAGTCCTATGAGGCTGCCCTGCGTCTGCTCCCTGCCGTGGATGTGAGAGAAAGAGGGGGACTGAGTTCCCAGGCTGACTTGACATTGAGAGGCGGATCAGCAGACCAGACCATGGTGATGCTAAACGGCATCAATTTCACAGACGCCAGGACGGGACACCAGAGCCATTCGCTCCCGGTGGACATTGAGTCCGTGGCCAGTATTTCTCTTTCAGAAGGAGTAAGCGGAGCCGGGGCCCTAAGCGGCGCCATCAATGTCTGCACCAATGCCTTGTATCCTACCTATCTTCGTGCAGAACTTTCTGCCGGGATGTATGGATACCTCTATGGAAGTGTCAGCGGAGCATATTCCACCAAGGCAGCTGACTATTTCGCTGCCTTGTCTTTCCGCAACAGTGACGGTTACAGGTACAATACTGACCTGAGGAACTACAATGCCTATTTCCGTGCAACGGCGGGGGATGCCAGAGTTGGTACTTTCGATTTTCAGGCCGGTATGCAGAACAGAAGCTTCGGCTCCAACGGATTCTATGCCGCCTACAATCCCGACCAGTATGAGCAGACATCAACCTATCTTGCTTCATTGAAGTGGAATTATGCCCTGAATGACCTGGATTTGAGCGCATCTGTTTCATACAGAAAGAATTACGATAGATATGAATGGAAGAAGGGCACCCCGACCAACTGGCACAATACAGACAATGTTGGAGCAGAGGTCTTTGCCCAGTACAGTTGGATTGCGGGAGCTACATCATTTGGGGCTGATCTTATGTATAATCATATATTCTCTTCGAATCTGGGGGAGACTATGGATAGTCCCAAAGGTAAGGACGGGCGTTACAAAAAGGCCGGGAGCAGGACTTCTGCCAACATATACCTTCGACACAAGAAGTCGTGGAAGGTGTTGGATATCAGTGCAATGGGCGGCGCTTCCTTTACCCCTTATGGTACGGCAGCCCTGTGGAGCGCAGCCCTGACTGTTCGTCCGGTTCAAGGCCTTAATGTGAAGGTATCCGCCAACCAAAGTATGAGGCTTCCGACATTCACGGACCTCTATTACACTTCCGCTGCCCAGGTGAACAACCTTGACCTGGTTCCGGAGAAAGCCATAACCTGTAACCTTGGCATTAATTATTCCATTTCAAATTGGCATTTTTCTCTCGGGGGATATTTCCGTGATATCCGTGACAGAATTGCCTGGGTTTGGAGAGACAATCTCGAAGTCGATGGAAAGGAATATACGAGCGTATGGCATAGCGAGCAGCAAACCCGTATGTACACATATGGAACTGAGGCTATGGTTTCCTATAGGCCAGACAGGGGATTTCTTAGGAATATAACGGCAAGTTACGGTTTCATCGACAGTGATGAAAAGAGCAAGATTCTGACATCCACAGTGCTTGACTATATGCGTCACAAGGCGTCCCTTAGCGCAGAGATGTTGTTTCTGAAACATTTCTCCTTAGGTGTAAGTGCTTCTGTATATGATAGATATGGCACATATCTCAAATATGAGTTTGATTCCGATGGCAATCCTGTCAAAGATGAAAACGGGGTAATGCTGACGAGCAGGGTGGATTTCAATCCGTATTTTCTGCTGGATTTGAGGCTGAGCTATGCCTTTGCGTTGAGGAAAACCGTTTCGGATGATGCTGGCTGCAAGTTGTACGTCGATGTCAAAAATGCCACAAATACAAGTTACTGTGATTTCGGAGGCATAATGATGCCTGGCATCTGGGCCACCGCCGGCATTGTCATTACCCTTCCTTCTAAGTAATACCTGAGGGCAGGGGACTCAGTGAGTGAAACTGAAGCCGACATAAAGTGACGGACCTGTTGGAGAGATGAGCCTTCCAGATGAAATCGCGTTGAGGCAATCTGCCTTGATGTTGATATGGAAGGCTTTCGATATTATTATTTCACATCCGACAAAAGGAGTGACAGCAAAGAAGGTTTGTTTGTTGAATATCGTCTTTTCTTCTGCCTCCCAGTCATTTTTATTGCCTTCGTACATCAGGAATGTAGTCCTGCCTCCTCCTCCGATGGTAACTCCGACATATGGTATCACCTTTTTGAGACGCCAGCAGAAGTCTCCGAGAACTCCGCCCCAGCCTGTACGCAGATAACTGCCGTTTTTCATTCTCCCTGCAGTGGTGACATAGCCTTCGCTTCCGATTCTGAAATGCTTCCCAAGACCAACCCGAAGCTGACCGCCGATGCCGAATGCAGGTCCGGAGGCATCATAGCCTACTTGCGGGATTGTACCGAACAGGTAGCTGCCGCACAGCATCATTCCTCCTCCGTATCCGTTGAAGATCTTTCTGGCCGAGGTCTTGGCCTTGGTTTTAGTCGGGACAATCGTCGTGTCTTGTGCCTCTTTCCCGGACTCTCGTCCTGATGCGCTGACATTCAATGGAATAAAAAAGGACAGCACTGCCAAAATAAGCAGATGCTGTCCATATGTCTTTATGTTTTTCGTGTGCAATGATTTCATTCTTCAAAGATAGTCAAATATTATAGAAGTCCAAGCAATTTGCTGCGTGAAAGCATACAGGCTCCAATCGGACCGGCTTTCTTGCCTAACTTTGAGAACTTTATTGTAGTGTCCCTGCTGACGATATTCAGGGAATATTTCTGTATCGCACTTTTTATCGGAAGCAGAAGATATTCCTGGGCTGCGCTCAACCGGCCTCCTATAACAACAAGCTCCGGGTTGAAAATGTTTATAAGACCTGCCATCGCCTTTCCAAGTGTGGCTCCTACCTCGGCAATCGTCTCAATTGCAAGCACATCCTCCTCGTTAATGGCTTCCAAAATGTCATCCAGGCTTATTCTTTCGCCATTGGCGAATTTGCCTGAGAGAACTGACGGTCTTCCGTCTTTGAGTTTCTGAGTGAAGATTCTGTGAACAGCTGAACCGGATGCGCCCGTTTCAAGACATCCCATCTTGCCGCACTGGCAGATGAGGTTGTTGTCCAGAAGAGGGAAGTGGCCAATCTCTCCGGAATATCCGGATTTGCCATAGGAGAGTTTTCCATCTATAATCATTCCCATTCCAAGTCCCCAGCTCACGTTGAGGAAGAGGATGTTTTTCTCGCTATTGCAAACGCCTGCAATGTATTCCCCATATGTCATTGCACGCGAATCATTTTCTATGAAGACAGGGCTTTGGAGATTCTCCTCCATCAGATTGCTCAACGGCAGCCCTTCTCCAAGGAAGTAGGAGAAACTGTAACCTGTCTCGCAGTTCACCCTTCCCGTAAGATTGATTCCATAGGCCATTACCTCTTCAGGCGCTATGCCCAGTTTGTTCAGATATTCCTTGAGGGTGGAACAAAGGTTGACGAACGATTCCCGTGTTCCTTCCAGAACGAAGGGAATGTCGCTCAAATCGTTGACCAGCTGACCATTGAAATTTGTAACGGCTATGCTGATGTGGTGGCCCCTGACATCTGTGCCGACGAAATATCCGGCAGAGGGATTAAGACCATAAATGCTGGGGCGCCTCCCTCCATTGGTCCCAACTTTGCCCATGTCGATGAGATAGCCATATTCAATCAGATCCTGAACCAGCTTTGTAATTGTGGGAATGCTGATATTCAGCTCTTTGCTCATTTCAGCCAGGCTATATCCGCCTTCCTCCAGGCATAATCCAAGTATTTTTTGAAAAAGATCCGCGTTTTTCCCGTCCAAATTTCCAAGGTAGTCGTTCATAATTATCGTTTATTTCCAATTTTGTTCCAATAGTCTTCAATTTCTTCAAGTGTCTTGCCTGTGGTTTCCGGAATAATCTTCCACATTATCAGCATATATGGTATGCACATTACGGCGAAAATAAAGAAAGTGCCGCTTTGGCTCCAACCCAGAAGTACAGGCGTAAGCTGACCGATGAGATAGGTCCCAATCCAGAGAGCAAAGCCGGCAATGGACATCGCACGACCTCTGACGCTGTTGGGATACATCTCGGACAAAAGTACGAAAACTATGGCAGATATGGAAATGGCGCAGCAGAAAACATAACCGAGGAAGAAGGCGAGCATAAATCCGTTACCCAATCCAAGTGCTTCACCGGCAGCGAAATATGTTCCTATTGCCACCAAGCATACAATCATCCCGCTGACACCCCAGTAGATAAGGTTTTTTCTGCCCACCCGGTCAATGATGAATACTGCAAGAATAGTTGTAGCCATATTCACTATTCCGACCAGCACTGTTGAGAACATAGGATTTTCGAATCCGGCCTCTGCGAAAATCTTAGGCCCATAATACAGAACGGCATTCACACCCATGAACTGACCCAGAATGGCAATCGCGCTTCCAGCAATGACTGCAATCAGAATTCCCGGTTTGAGCAGGTCTTTCCAGTGACCGTCCTGCTGTCCGGTCTCACTGTCTCTTGTCAATGCAATCTGCTGATTGACTGTATTGCTGTCTTTGTAAATTCTGGACAAGACATTGGATGCTTTGTCATATCTCCCTTTGATTATCAGCCATCTAGGACTCTCAGGGATGAAGAAGATTACCAGGAAGAAAAGCAGTGCAGGCACGGTTTCGCTTCCGAGCATTCCCCTCCAGGCCTCGCTGTTGAACATCCTCTCCCAAAGAGTCAGGGAAGGGGCATCCGCACTGATGCCGGCGTCAATTGCCCAGTTGGCAAGATATGCAAGCAGGAAACCGACCGTGACTGCAAGTTGGTATAGGGAAACCAGCGTGCCCCTGACCTTTGCCGGAGAGACCTCGGATATATAGATAGGTGATACAATCGAAACAATTCCGATTCCCACCCCGCCTATTATCCTATAGGCTACCAGCCCGTTGAAACTGCCACATACTGCGCAGCCTATTGCAGATATGCTGAACAGGGCAGCTGAAATCAACATTGTGAGTTTCCTGCCGAGGTAGTCGCTCAGCCAGCCTGCTGCCAACACTCCGCAGATTGAACCCACCAGGGCGCAACCTACATACCAGCCTTCAGACAAATCATTGAGGGCGAACTGGTTGCGGACAAGTGCAGTTGTGCCGGAAATGACAGCGGTGTCGTATCCAAACAGAATTCCACCGAGGGCTGCCACAGCTGCCATAAAAATGACATATCCTATCTTACTTTCGCTATTTTTCATTTGAACCGTTATTCTATGTTGAAATATTCCTTATATCTATTGTAGAGATTCCCTGCAGCCCCATATACGGATTGAGGGCTCATGAAATGAGGGAATTCAAAGGTGATGGCCTTGTCGTATCCGCACCTTTTCGCAGCTTCGAGTTTCATTCTTAACTTGTCAAACTTGATTGGGAGAAAGTTAATCGGCATATCCCTGTCGAAGGTTTCGGCATTGGTCCAGCACTGCATACCGTATTTGTCTGCCAGTTTCTTGTTGACGCTGAAGAATGCATCCAACTCATCATAATCTATATGACCGTCCTGGAAGGCAACTGCGTCCACCACGTCGTGGATACCGGCGAAAATCTGATTCCACTCTCTTTCGTGCTGCTCAACCGTAACCCCGTCCTTGACCTTGGCATTGGTGCCCATAATGGCCTTCTTGCCGTCAATCCAAGGAGAGATGAAGGTAGGCAGGCCCCCTGAAACCTCCTTGCACTGCTGGCCCATTGCGTGGAATGCCTCCACTGCGCCGATGGTGTTGCGGCTGATCTCCGTGCTTATATACCAACCTCCGAAACTGTCGTACTTTTCTCCGTACATCTTCCACACTTCGTCAATGACGAATTTGTTGTCCTCAATCTCGTGACTCATATCCTTGGTGTCCCAATATACTCCGGAATCATAAAGTCCGAGATAGAATTTCATTCCATATTTCTTTGCAAGCCGGCAGAACATATCAATCAGGTCAACAGAAGGCATATAGCACCCCTTCTTGAGCAAGTAGGGGGACGGGTAGGTTATGAATTTCCTATATCCGCATCTGATGTCGATGACTGTGTCAATGCCGATGGCTTTCATATAGGCGAAATCCTGGTCCCATTCTTTCTCGCCCCAGTTCTGGTGAGGAATGTCGTGAGAAATCTCATCCAGGAACGTGCCCGTGATTCTCAATCCGTTGTCTTTCGGGACTATCAATGTGCTTTCACCCGTGATAAGGCCGCCCTGCTGCTTTGAAACTATCTTGTCGTTGCCACCCATCGCCTCGATGATTCCCGGTGCGGCAATAGCTGCTGCGGCGGCAGCCGCTGATTTCTTTAAAAAGGTTCGTCTGTCTGTCATAATATAATAAGGTATATATTCGACAAAGTTAAAAATTGTTTTAAGATTTTGAAATAATTGTAAGCTAAATTTGTTTTAGATGATAAAATATTTAAATAAAATGTTAAATTTTTAAAAATATTTAAGAAGTTAGTCGGATTATACGAAAAATATTTATATTTGTGGCATAATAAACAAAGAAATGAGGCATTTATATCGTATTATTCTGACAATCTGTGCTGTCCTTACCCTTGTCTGTTGTTCTTCAGTTAAAGGTAAGGTGCTCAATGACAACTATATGTGGTTTGACTGCGAGGCCAATTATGCAACCTTGTCGCAGCCTGATTCCATCCTGTTCTATCTTAAGAAATGTCAGGCTATAGGCTTTGACAATGTGGTCGTGGATGTGAAGTCCATTATGGGTGAAGTCTTGTATGACAGTGAAATAGCTCCATATATGGGTGATTGGGAAGGTGTGACCAGAAGCCGGGACTATGATATGATGCAATATTTCATAGATTACGGACATCAGCTCGGGATGAGGGTTTTCGCTTCGTTGAATGTTTTTGCCGGAGGTCATAATTATTTCGACAGGGGAATAATATATGGTGAGCATTCCTCCTGGCAGAGCATATGTTATGAGAAAGGTCAGCTGGTCCCGATTTCTTCGATAAAAACCAATTATAACGGAATGCTCAATCCGTCAAATCCTGAGGTTCAGCAGTACCAGATGGACATTCTCAAGGAATTCGTAAGGAAATATCCTGAATGTGACGGACTTATCTTCGACAGGGTAAGGTATGACGGGATGACTGCCGATTTCAGCGACCTCTCCAGAAGCCAGTTTGAGGAATATGCTTCAGTCAAGGTTGATAATTTCCCTGAGGATATTATCAGCTGGTGGGATGAAGATGGTAAACTGAGGGAAGGTTGGGTTCCCGGCAAGCATTTCAAGAAATGGGTTGAGTGGCGCTCCGGTGTCATTCACGATTTCGTCGTCAATGCTCACAAGGAGTTGAAGGCAATAAATCCCGACCTTGTTATCGGAGATTATACCGGTGCCTGGTATCCAACTTATTATCAGGTCGGTGTGAACTGGGCAAGCCAGAATTACGATCCTTCAAAGGTTGCGGAATACGGTTTCTGGGCAAGTGAGGACTATCATAAGACCGGCTATGCAGAGCAGCTTGATGTCTATATGGCCGGCCTGTATTATACTTTCATCACAAAGGATGATGTCGATCGTGCGACAGGAGTTGTCGGACAAAGAACCGAGGCCGGGATGGACAACAGTCTGACCTATTGCTACAGTGTCGAAGGTGGTGCGGAAATCGCAAAGGAAATCACGATGGGAGTAGTGCCTGTCATCGGTTCAATCTATGTTGAGCAGTATCTGGGCGACTTTACTCCTTTCGGTCCGGCAGTGGAGCAGGCTCTGAAAAGTACTGACGGTGTGATGATATTTGATATCGTCCACCTCAACAAGCATAAGCTCTGGGACGAGCTTGAGGCGGCTATGAAATCAAAATCAACTAAATAACCATAATGATGAAACCAATTCTGCATACCCTGATGGCAGTATTTGCTTTGCTGTGTATCAGTGTCGGCACCGCATCTGCACAGGCTCGCCTGGGCGGAAAGGTCACAGATGAGAGCGGACAGGCTCTTCCCGGAGTTGCTGTCCTTGTTGCCGGGACAAGTACCGGTACAATGACGGATGACAACGGAAATTACTCACTCTCAGGTATTAAGAAAGGCTCAACCATTGTTTTTTCGAGCCTTGGAATGGCTGAGCAGACTTTTGTCTGGGATGGCAAGCTTGCCAGACTTGACGTAGTTATGAAAGAAGATGTCACCTTCCTTGAGGAGACGGTAGTGGTCGGTTACGGTACTCAGAAGAAGTCCTCTATGACGGCTGCAGTATCTGCGATGAAAGGAGATGAGCTTCTGAAGGCTCCTTCCACCAATGTCTCACAACTTCTTGCCGGAAAACTTCCTGGTATTTCTTCCGTTCAGGAATCCGGTGAACCTGGCCTTGACCAGGCAAGTCTGCGTATCCGCGGTTCCATCTACGGAGCGGCCTATATCGTGGACGGATTCCCAGTTGATAATCTGAACGATATCGATCCTGCTGATATAGAGAGCATCTCAGTCCTGAAGGATGGTGCTTCTGCGGCAGTGTATGGACTGAAGAGTTCAGGAGGTGTCATCATAGTAACTACCAAGAGGGGACAGGCAGGAAAACCTAAAATTACATACAATGCCTCATTGGGTGCTTCCATGAACGCCAACTTCCCTGAGTTTATGAACGGCCCTCAGTTCGCATACTACTACAATGTGGCTCAGATGATGGACCAGCTGGCAAGCGGAGCGATTGCATCTGAAGCGGACTATGTGCCTTATTTCAAGAAATCTCAGGTTGAGATGATGCTTAACGATGACCCTACCGACGGTTGGGACAATGTAAACTACATCGACAAAGTTTTCGGCACAGGTCTCACCCAGAAGCATAATGTGACCGTTCAGGGCGGAACTGAAAAAACAAGATATTTCGTTTCATTCGGCTATCTCGGCCAAAAGGGAAACATCGACAATTTCAATTATGACAGGTTCAATGTCAGGACAAATATCGATGCCGACCTTGCACGCAATTTCAAGTTCACCATCGGGCTATCAGGCGTATTCTCCAACCGCCATACCCCGGCGTTCAACTCCGGTGGAACCGATGCGAATTCATACCTCGAAGAGCAGGGATGGCTCTCGATTGCCAACCAGACCATCCAGATGCATCCTTATCTTCCTGAAAAATATGATGGACTCTACAGCGCTTCCATAAAGAAGAATACATCTCTTCCACAGTCCCCTCTGGCTGCAATCTATGAGTCCGGCTACAAGAAGACGCGCGGAATGAGTGTGTCTGCCAACACTTCCCTCCAGTATGAACTTCCTTGGGTCAAAGGTTTGGTACTCAAAGTGTCAGGCGTGTTTGACTATGGCACTTCATACAACAAGAACCTCAATACTCCGTATGAACTCATGGCATATTCAGAAGGAACATGGAGTAAATCTTCAGATCCTCGCGGAAACGGCTCGGGCGTAAACCTCGGAGAAGGTTCTTCATACTGGCAGCAGCTTGTCGGCCAGGCTTCCATTTCCTATGTGAATTCATTCGGCAAGAATAATCTCGACCTTCTTGCACTTGCAGAAATCCGTGACTACAAGTCAAACAACCTTTCCGGTTATGTGAAGGAGATTCCTTTCGCCAGCCTGCCTGAGCTCAGCTTTGGCAAGCCGGAGCAAAAACCTGTCATGGGTTCCAGCGATGCTTCCCGTTCAGCAGGATATGTGTTCAGGGCAAGGTACAACTACGACGAGAGATATCTCGCCGAGTTCACCGGCCGTCTGGACGGATCGTACAAGTTCGCCGGCATGCTCAAGACCCGCTGGGGTTTCTTCCCTTCAGGATCCATTGGTTGGAGAATCTCCAAAGAGGATTTTATGAAGAATGCAACCATGGTGGATGACCTCAAGGTCAGAGCATCTGTCGGACTTCTTGGAAACGACAACGTATCTTCATATATGTTCCTTGCATCATATGACCAGTACAATTCCAAGATAAACTACCCTGTCAGCGGGGGTGTGACTTCGAATCCTGCCTATGGCCCTTCAGGAATTCCGAATAAAGACCTCACATGGGAGAAAACTCTTTCTTACAACGTCGGAGTTGACCTTTCGATGTGGAATGAGAAACTCGGTGTCGAAATTGACGGATTCTACAACTACATGTTTGACTTGCTGACATATCAGTCTTCCGGTTTCCCATCATCAATGGGAGGATATTATCCTACATGGGTTAATCAGAACTCATTGGATACCAAGGGTATAGATATTCTTGTATCTCATAGGAACAAATTCATGGCCGGAGGCCACCCGTTCATCTACGGCATTTCGGCGAGCATCACATATTCAAAGACCCGCTGGCTGAAATATAATGACGATCCGAATATCCCTTCAGGACAGAAGAGGGTAGGCACGGCCTACGGAACCTTCCTTGCATGGCAGGCAGACGGCCTCTACCGCAGCGAAGAAGAGATTGACAACTCTGCATGGTACGGAACCCGTCCTTGTGTGGGCGACATCAGATATGTGGACCTTAACGGAGACGGCAAGATTGACAATCAGGACAAGTCCATCATCGGACGTCCGAACATGCCGGAACTTACATTCGGACTCAACCTCGACTTCGCATGGAACGGAATCGACTTCAATGCCCAGTTCACGGGCGGAGCCCTCTTCGATGTTTCCATGACGGGAACATATTATAACGACATGGATGACAACACTATATGGACCCAGACATTCAAGGAGAACGCAAACTCTCCTCTGTATCTGGTGGAGAATGCCTACAGCATCTACAACCCTGACGGCACCTTCCCTCGACTTACTCTCGGAGGCACGGGCCACGGCGGCGACAACGGTCTTGCCAGCACATTCTGGATTCGCGATGGAAGATATGTCCGTCTCAAGTCTGCACAGTTGGGCTACACCTTCCCTCGCAAATGGATGTCAAAGGCAAGGATTGAGACTCTCAGAATCTTCATCGAAGGACAGAATCTCTTCACAATCGATGGCCTTCCAAAAGGCATCGACCCTGAGTCACCGGGTGTGAACAACGGTTATTATCCACAGCAGCGTCTGCTTATGGGCGGTCTCACAATTACATTCTAAAAGGAGGACAGCATTATGAAACATATTTCCAAATTCATCATTGCAGCGGCATTTTTGTGCGGAGTCTCTTGCACATCCTATCTGGACATGACCCCGACAGACCGCGTTTCCGACAAGGTCCTCTGGAAGACAACAGAGACTGCTGAGTACGGAGTCAACTATATTTATAGCTATGTGCTGGACATCTATGGCTGGCAATCAACTTACGGTTTTATGACAGAGGCCCTGACCGACCAGCTCAAATACGGCTCATACAATTATGTCTATAACGGTCTCATCCCAAGCGAGATGGCCTATGGTGACGATGTCACTATGACAGCCGGTTATGTGGATGCCTATATGGGCGTGTGGGGCAGCCTTTACACCGCAATCAGAAAGACCAATCAGGCGATTCGCTATCTTGGGGAATACGGAGAAATGTCCTCTGAAGACAAGGCCCGTCTGAATGCCGAACTGCGTTTCATGAGGGGCTATATGTATTTTGAGCTTGCAAAACGCTACAAGGAGGTCATAATCTATGACGAAAACCTTGAGGCTATCGTGAAGGACAAGAAACTCTCTGCTGAAGAGGAGTGCTGGAACTTCGTCTATGCTGACCTGCAGGCTGCAGCAGATGTGCTTCCAGCCAAGGCTCAGGCAAATGGCCGTATCAACTGCGGTATGGCGTGGGCACTCATGAGTCGTGCAATGCTTTATGCCGGTCGTTATGACAAGGTCATAGAGGCGGCTGACAAGGTAGAAGAGCTTGGCTATGCTCTTGAAGGACAATATGCTGATGCATATTCCAAATCTATCTCGGATGGTAACAATGAAGCCATCTTGCAGTATGTATTCAGCCGTGAAGATAACGTTACCCACAGCTTCGACTACTATTATACACCTGGCGGTGACTATAAAAAAGCCGGAGAACCCGGTGGCGGATACGCGGCCCCTACGCAGGAAATGGTTGAATCCTATGAACTGGCAACAGGCGGATTCCCGGACTGGACTCAATGGCACGGCACTACCACCGCTACACCTCCTTATGCACAGCTTGAGCCTCGTTTCCAGGCATCCATCCTCTATAACGGAGCCTCATGGAAGGGTCGCACCATTGAATCTTTCGTCGGTGGAATTGACGGCTTTTGCCAGTGGAACCTCGAACCGCAACCGAATGGACGCACTACCACTGGTTATTACCTTCGTAAGGGGGTTGATGAGTCACATAATGTAATTACAGAACCTGGTAGTGTTCAGCCTCTTACCATAATCCGTTTTGCAGAGGTGCTTCTCAATAAAGCCGAGGCTTGCTACAACACGGGTGACGAGGCAGGTGCAAATGCTATTGTAAAAAGAATCAGGGGCAGGGTAGGACTGAATTATACAAACAAGAGCGGCTCTGAGCTCTGGGCTGCCATCCGTCAGGAAAGGAAGGTTGAGTTTGCCTATGAAGGCCTTCAGTACTGGGACCTGCGCCGCTGGGGAGTTGCCTCAAAGGCTTATCCTGAGGGACTTTGCGGTTACAAACTTCACGGTCTCAAGATTACCAAGGATGCTTCGACAGGTGAGTTTACATATGAATATGTAAGTGTCGATGACAAGAACAGGAACTACCCTCAGAGGATGGACCGTTTCCCTCTTCCGGAGTCTGAACTCAGCAGCAACGGAGCAATTAACCAGTTCCCTGAATGGAAATAAATTATGATGATTATGAAGAAACATATATTTGCATTGTTAACCGTGGCAGTGGTTCTCGCTTCCTCTTGCCATAAACCGGAATATGTACTTCCAACGGCTGACCGTCAGGGGTTTACATCCATCTCTGCCTATTTCACTTCAGGTCAGTATGACGGATCTGTCCTTGCAAGGCTTGATGTGACACAGGAGATGCTTGAAAGCGGCATCCTGTGCATTCCGGTTCCTTATTATTACCCGGAAGAGTCTGACGACAGCAAGACACCGATGATGGCTATGTCCAAGGTCAGGATGAGGGCGGAACTTGATAATAATTGCAGCATTGATCCACCTTTGTCAATTCTGAACCTGAATGAAATGACAAAGATAAGATATACTGATTCCAAGGGAAAAGTATATGATCTGGAGCTTTACGGCAAGATGAAAAAGTCAGACAAAGCTTCAATTATGAGTATGTCCATTACTGGTCCGAACTGTGGTACTTTCGATGCTTTTGTGGACAACGAAAACAGAATTCTGTATCTCTATACAAATGATGACCTTTCAGATTGCACAATCTCGGTAGATGTCTCTGCCCATGCAAGCGTGAAGACTGATGGTACAGTTGCACGTAATTACAATGAAAGTCAGGAGGTTGTGATAGCCTCTCATTCAGGAAAGGAATATGTTTACACTACTCAGAAGGCCATTCCTACGAAGATTTCTCACGGTTTCAACAAATCTTCCGTTCGTCAGCTCTTCAATTTCGAGCCTTCAAGCCGTCTCGGCACTCCTGCATATACTGCTTCAACCAATCCATCCATTGCTTCAATTGGTGGTTACCTTGTGGTATGTATGGGTGACGGCTCGACTCCAATTTATCTTGATGGCCAGACAGGTGCAAAGAAGGGAGAAATCGTACTCGGTAGTGCCCAGCCTGGTGCCATTGCAAGTGACGAGGCTGGCAATATGTTGATTTGCAATCATATAGCGGATGATCCATACGAAGGAACACTCAGCATCTACAAGACAACTTCCGTAACCGAAGCCCCTGTTCTCTTCTATGAATATAACACGGATACTCACCTTCCTCGTGGAGGTAAGATGGAAGTGAGCGGCAATTTGAATTCAGACGCCATGATTACCATCCTCTTTGAAGGAATTAGTGGTATCACCTCATCATCAACCTTCATTTCCATCCAGGTCAAGGACGGTGCTGTTGCAAGTGTTCAGGAATATGACTTGTCAGGACTAGGTTTGAGCTGGGGGCCGGCTCCGGTGAATGCTGGCGTTGTCACCCCTGCTTCCGGAAGCGGGGATATGGGATGGTATTTCGGAGCATATGCTGGTATGAGCGGAGGTCCTGAACTTGATTGGATCAAGCAGGATCTAAGCCTAGGCTCAAATATGCCGACTTCCAATGGTGGAGGTTGGGCTTGGAATGCCAACCAGATAGACTGTAAGCACTACAACAATGCCCAATATATGGCATTGCTGGTACTGAGTCATTTCCCTGCCTGGGGAGTCTGTCCGACACTGTATGTTTATGATGTGACAGATACTTCCGGTTTGAAGGGCGAGTTTGATGCCTGTGAGGCACTTGTCGTGCAGACTGAAATAGAATGGTTCCAGATGGTTAATGCGGGCGAAAGCAATTCTTGCGGTGACGTCGTGATAGTGCCTTCAGCTGATGGCTACAAGGTATTCATCTATTACTTTGACCAATATGCCGGAGCAATCGGAGGATTTGTCGCTGATTGTATTAAAAGATAGGGGTTATGAAGCGTAACTTTATGATAATTACTGTGTTCCTTGCTGTCGGATATTTCCTGGCAGCAGGGTGCACACCACAAAAAGTCGAAATGCCTTCCTGGCCTTGGCAGGAGGAAGAGGAACCCGCTCCGGACCCTGAACCGGAACCCGAGCCCGAGCCCGAGCCCGAGCCGGAAGGAGAATGGACAGATGTAAGTTCAGAGTATGCAGAACTTCCGTCTCATATCCGCGTGATGAAATCTCCTGCCTCACTCCAGGGAAAGCCGGCAGTCGCTTTTGCTGCCATTGCTGATATGTCTAAGACAGGTCTGGATTTGTGGTGCATCAACGATCCTGCCTTGCAGGGCAGTGATGACAGGTTCAAGACACCATCCAAGGTATATGAGGAATCAAAGGCCTCCATCATCATCAATGGCGGATTCTTTTATGCAGATTGGTCCGCTCCGAAATTCTATAGCATGAGTCTGGCAATCCGCGACGGCAAGGTGCTTTCCCAGAACATCAACTACGCCTCTGAGGACTGGAAAACTATGTATTATCCTACACGTGCTGCCCTTCTCGTTGATAAGGACGGTAAGGCATATTCCTGCTGGACATATTTCAGCAATGCTGACGGGAAAACCTATGTCTATCCTCAGCCAGCAGAAAACAGCTGGAAATCAAAGCCTTTGCAGGTTCCTTCCGCTTCTTTCCCATCAGGAGCCTCAGAACTTGATGCCCAGTGGGGCATAGGTGGAGGCCCCGTGCTCTTGAAAGACGGAGAGGTTATAAACAGTTATGAGGCTGAACTTTTCCTGTCCGATGTCGGATGTACTGCCAACAATCCTCGTACGGCAATCGGTGTCACTTCTGACGGCCACCTCGTGCTTTTCGTCTGCGAGGGACGCAATAAGACCGAAGGCGTTGCAGGATTCACTACAGCCGAAGTGGCAGCCATAATGAAGGACATTGGCTGCAAGGATGCAATCAATCTGGACGGCGGAGGATCAAGCTGTATGCTTGTCTGCGGAAAGGAAACAATAAAGGTATCTGACGGGGAACAGCGTGCTGTTGCCTGCACAATTATGTTGAAATAGATATGCATAGACTGAAATCATTTGCAATTTTCATTTTTGCCCTTCTCGTTGCTTTCTCCTGCACACCTGAGGCTGTGATGCCTGACTGGCCTTGGCAGGAGGAAGAGGAACCGGCTCCAGGCCCTGAACCAGACCCTGAACCGGAGCCTGAACCGGAACCAGGGCAGGTTGGCAAG
>CAMBRR010000036.1 GCA_945870315.1 uncultured Bacteroidales bacterium | reverse complement strand
CTTCGGCAATTGCTAGTATCAGCCCCTGGACAGCCAAGATGAGTCTGGACTATGCCATACCTGTCAACATCGGAGAATGGCCGATATTCAATTCATTCATCTACATCAACCAGTTAGTCCTGACCCCTCATTTCGACTGCTCTTTCTTCAAAGGAGGCAGCTTGTTCAGTGCAGGGCTTTCAGCCACTTTCCATCTGGAAACCCTTGTGTGGATAGAATGGCCTTGCTCGATAGGAGTAACTGCTTCATACAACGGCAGCCTCAACGGAAGTTTCAATGCAATTTCCGCTGTGACAGGCTTGCAGCTGAGCAGATTTCACATCGGGCCAATATTTAGTGTATCATTTTGATTAATCATAATTTATAAAATATGTCTATAATAAACGAAGGTGCCGTTTCTTGCACCAAATGTGGTAACAGAAACACAATACAAGTTTACAGAAGCATCAATGTGGCTGAAAATCCTGAACTGAAACAAAAGGTTATGGATGGCTCGCTTTTCCTTTGGGAATGCCCTCACTGCGGTCAGGTCAACCTGGCCAGGTATGAAACTCTCTATCACGATCCTCTAAAAAAGCTCATGGTCTGGCTAATGCCTGAAGGGGAGATTTCCGAGACACAGATGCAGGCCATAACAATGCATACAAGGGCTATGGGAGGCTATACGCTCCGAAAAGTATCCGATATGGGTTCCTTAATGGAAAAAGTGCTCATCCACGAGGCAGGACTGGACGATGTGGTGATAGAGATGTGTAAATATGTCACGAAGATGGAAATGATTGCCAAAATAACAGGAAAGGAGCAGCAGGAAAAACTCCTTGCCACTCCTTTTCATTTCTATAAATGTCAGGGGGAAGATGAGGGTAGATATCTGACCCTTATGTATCCTTCAGACGGGACAATGTCCGGCGTTAATATCGGATGGAACGTATATCAGGACTGCTTAGGTATATTGTCACGAAATCCACACATACGCCCCGAAGATGGTTTCGCAAGTGTGGATTCCGAATTTCTTGAACATTTTCTGAAGTAAAGACTATTCCAGTTTTCTGGCTCCGTCGCTGATGACAACGTCGATTACGACAGGCTCGTGGCCGTATTTCTCTGCAAATGAAGCCTTTGCCTTTGCTATGAATGCATCATAAAGTTCTTCCTTGACCAGATTGATGGTGCAGCCTCCAAAGCCACCACCCATAATGCGGGAACCTGTAACTCCACATTCCTTGGCTACGGTTGCGAGGAAGTCGAGCTCTTCACAGGATACCTCATAATCTTTGGACATTCCCCAGTGGGTTTCATACATACGCTCACCTACTGTCTCATAATCGCCCTTCTGAAGCGCATCGCATACATCCAGAACCCTATTCTCCTCACCAATCACGTAGCGGGCTCTCATATAGTCCTCTTCGCTGATCTGGTCCTTTATTGCATCCAACTGGTCCATTGTGGCGCCGCGGAGGAATTCCTGTCCTAGAACCTTGGCAACTCTCTCGCAAGATGCCCTTCTGTCATTGTATGGAGAACCGACGAGTTCGTGTTTTACCATTGAATTCAGAAGCACGAGCTTATAGCCGTATTTGCCAGGATCGAACGGGAAATATTCGAATTCCATAGAACGGCAATCCAGACGCATCAGGTTACCTTTCTTGCCGAAAACCGAAGCAAACTGGTCCATAATACCGCAGTTTACTCCGCAGTAGTTGTGCTCGGTGCTCTGTCCTATTCGAGCCAATTCAAACTTGTCTATTCCAAGGTTGAACAGATAGTCAAGAGCATAAGCGAAGGTGCTCTCCAAGGCTGCAGAAGAACTCATACCGGCTCCAAGAGGAACGTCTCCGGCAAAAACTGTGTCGAAGCCCGAAATCTTTCCTCCCCTCTTGATGGTCTCACGGCATACTCCGAAGATGTATCTTGCCCAACTCTGTGCAGGGAGGTCGGCTTCTTCAAGACCGAACTCACAATATTCGTCAAGGTCCAGTGCGAATGCCCTGACTTTTTCAGTACCGTTGAGTTTGATTTCTGCAATTATTCCTTTGTCGATTGCTCCTGGGAAAACGAAACCTCCGTTATAGTCGGTATGTTCACCTATAAGATTAATTCTGCCTGCCGAGGCGAAAAAATCTCCTTCTGTCTGGAAGAGAGTTTGAAATTTTTCGGAAATTCTCTGTTTCATAATAGTTTTAGTATTGATTTAAATTTTTTTCCAAGCAAGAGTGGTCAAAGTTACAAAATATGACCGACCTGACAATTGTTTTTATTGACAAATTTCCAACACAATTGGGCAATGGTCGCTGACTCCGCCCAGATAGCGGGGTCCTGAATAGGTTCTCAAAGGTCTGTAACCTGGATGGACATTGTCCCACTCCATCAGATATGGTATCCTGACTATTTCCATCCTGGTGAATGGGCTTATGGATGGACTGACCATAAACATATCAATCAAATCCCATTTTCCCTTGTAGCGGATAGTCCCCTCCCCTTTTTTAAACAAGTCAATTGATTTATTTTCAAGACTATGGGCAATGATGGAAAACTGATTTCCGTCTGGTGTATCGTTAAAATCTCCCATCGCAATTACAGGCGAAGATGAGACTGTCGAAAGAGAGTCACATACCTGCTCAAGAGACTGCATGACAGCAACTCTGGAAGTCTCGGAACCCTTTCCGGAAAACTTGGAAGGATGATGATTGACCAGATAATGTACAATTGATTGGGTTTCCTTATCCTGTAAAGTTACACATAATATATCCCTTGTTTTCATACTTATGCCCTCATTTTCAGGATGTTTCACAGAAACCGACAAGACATCGAATACATCCTTCCGATATAGAAGAGCCACATCTATCCCCCTCCTGTCACAAGATTCCCTATGAACTATTCCGTACCCAACCCTCTGAAGCGAAGTCCCTGAAACCAACCTGGAAAGCACCTCCCTATTCTCTACCTCGCACACTCCAACCACATCTGGCATTCTTCCAAACATATCCCCAATTGAAAACATACCCTTTGCAACCAATCTGCACTTGGAATAGAATCTCCCTTTGGTCCACCTCCTTTTCCCGGAAGCTGAAAAATCCTTGTCGGACTCCCCTGCTTCTCCATCTGTAAAGTCAAAGAAATTCTCAAGATTCCAAAACATAACCAAACGACCGTCCTCGACAGGGACATTGGTCACGGGAGCAGAAAGCACCCAGAACATAACAATCAGCCTCAATATCATTACCTCACAATTTTCCACAAATTTGCATCAAATATTTCTTATTGAAGCGAAAAAAGAAGTAAATTTGCTGGATTAACTGTAAAATTTCTTTTATGTCACTAAAATGCGGTATTGTAGGATTGCCTAACGTCGGGAAGTCAACCCTGTTCAACTGCGTCAGTTCAGGAAAGGCACAGAGTGCTAACTTTCCTTTCTGCACCATTGAACCGAATATTGGCTCTACCATAGTTCCTGACAAACGTCTGGAGGTTCTCGAAAGCCTGTGCAATCCAAAGAGAGTTGTTCCTGCAACAGTTGAAATTGTGGATATTGCGGGACTTGTGAAGGGAGCCAGCAAAGGAGAAGGTCTTGGAAACCAGTTCCTTGCAAACATCCGGGAGACAGATGCCATACTTCACGTACTAAGATGCTTCGATGATCCAAACATAGTTCACGTGGACGGATGTGTGGATCCTGTAAGGGATAAGGAAGTAATAGATATGGAACTTCAGCTGAAGGACCTGGAAACCGTCGAGAACCGCCTTGCAAAAGTCCAGAAGCAGGCTCAGACCGGAGGAGATAAAACTGCAAAGAAACTGTGCGAAGTTCTGCTCAAATACAGGGATGCTCTCCAGCAAGGAAAATCTTGCAGAACAGTCAAACTGGAAAATCCTGAAGAGGAGCAGATGGCAAAGGACCTGTTTCTTCTGACCAACAAACCGGTGATGTATGTCTGTAATGTGGACGAAGCGTCCGCCAAAAGCGGGAATGCATATGTTGACAAGGTTAGGGAAGCCGTAAAGGACGAAAATGCCGAAATTCTGGTAATTGCTGCCAAGATAGAATCGGAGATTGCAGAGTTGGAAAGCTATGAGGAGAGGCAGATTTTCCTTGAGGAAATGGGGCTTGAAGAGTCAGGAGTGGTAAGGCTTATTCAAAGCGCATACTCCCTTCTCAATCTCAGGACTTTCTTCACGGCTGGATCAGACGAATGCCGTGCTTGGACCATCAATAAAGGAGACAAGGCTCCTAAGGCCGCCGGAGTCATCCACACTGATTTCGAAAAAGGCTTCATACGGGCTGAAGTCATCAAGTATGAAGACTTTGTATCACTTAAATCAGAAGCAGCCTGCAGAGCAGCGGGAAAGATGGGAATCGAAGGTAAGGATTATGTTGTCCAGGATGGAGACATAATGCACTTCCTTTTCAATGTATAACACGACTAAAATATAATATTATGAGACTGATAATTCAAGGGAGTAACTCCCTCGGTGGCAAATGGGCAGCTCGTCACATTGCCGAAAAAATCAATGAACATCAGAAAGTCAGCGACAAACCTTTTGTTCTGGGACTTCCTACCGGTTCTACTCCGCTATCCACTTACAATGAACTCATTGCCTTGAATAAGGCAGGAGTTGTATCATTCCGCAATGTGATTACTTTCAATATGGATGAATATGTGAATCTTCCTGAGGAGCATCCTGAAAGCTATCATTCATTTATGTGGAACAACTTCTTCAAACATATCGACATCAATCCGGAAAATGTCAACATTCTCAATGGAAACGCAGAAGACCTGCAGGCCGAATGTGACAGTTATGAAGAAAAGATAAGGAAAGCCGGAGGTATAGACCTCTTCCTCGGAGGCGTGGGAGAAAACGGCCATCTCGCCTTCAATGAGCCTTATACTTCGCTCAATTCAAGAACACATATCCAGACTCTTACAGAAGATACAAGGGTGGTGAATTCACGCTTCTTTGACAACGATATGACTAAAGTTCCAGAAAGGGCGCTTTCAGTGGGAATCGCAACAGTACTGGATTCCAAGGAAGTTGTAATCCTGGCTTTCGGCCCTAAAAAGGCAGCTGCTGTACAGCATTGTGTAGAAGGCAACTACAATCACGCCTGGCCTATTACAGCCCTCCAGACACACCCTGCAGGAGTCCTCGTATGCGATGAAGCCTCCGCAGGAGACATCAAGGTTTCAACTTACCGCTATTTCAAGGAAATAGAAAAAGAAAACATCCTTTAGTAATCCTCAAATATTACTTAATGGATTTTTCACAACAAAAAAATGGTGGCCAGGACGGTCACCATTTTTAATTTATATGTATTATTTCTAGAAGAAACGTGCCCTGTTGTCCTTAACATCAGCATCGTCCATCATTACAGGAACAACCATCTGGCTTGCATACTGAGTCATCTGAGTCTCGCGAGTTTTGGCGTTTTCTTCTGTGAAGAATGCTCCTGTATCGCGACCTGTAACCTTGTAAACATATACTCCAATATTTCCTGCAACAGGTCCGCAAACCTTGCCATCCTCAGCTACTGAAGCAGCACCGATGAACTTAGGATCCAGTCCCTGGGAAGTAAGAGAAGAGAATGCAACGTCTTCCTTCGTGCTTACCGTGGTTTCAAGGGCATCTGCAATCTGCTGAAGATCATCCATACCCTGAATCTTCGCTGCAACCTCGTCAGCCTTCTTAACGCTGAGTTTCTCTCTGTAAAGGATATTCTTGATTGACGGAGCAACTTCCTCAACAGGAGTATAACCCTCCTTATGAATACCTGTAACGGCTGCTACAATGAAGAAATTGTTGTTTACGGTAATGATGTTGGAAACCTTTCCAACCTTGTTTTCAAAAGCCCATCTTGAAACTTCCTTAGCATTTTCAATAGAACCAAGGCGGTCTGTACCTTCAAGCATCTTGCTTACAGGATGTGCATACACACCTTCCTCTTCAACAGCCTTCTTAAAGTTCTCATACTTGCCTGCAGCCTTTGTTGCCAAAGTATTAGCCTGTGAATAATAGGTATTTACAGTTTCCTTGCTAGGAACTGCTGTTTTCTCAAGAATGGCAACCTTCTTCTTCAAAACAGGTTTGGTAGCCTTGGTAACTTCTACAATGTGAGTTCCATACTGGGTTTTGAGA
Organism: uncultured Bacteroidales bacterium; assembly: GCA_945870315.1. Lineage (GTDB taxonomy): Bacteria > Bacteroidota > Bacteroidia > Bacteroidales > UBA932 > Cryptobacteroides. The sequence continues at coordinate 12,917 of CAMBRR010000036.1, read as the reverse complement.
ACATAAGGAACGCCTGCCTTTGCAGTAAGAACTGACTCCATTCCCGGAATCATATAAGTCTGAGTCATCCAGCCGATGTCTCCCCTTTCCGGAGCGCTGGTATTGGTATCTGCTGAATACTGTTCTGCAAGGGAACCGAAAGCAACCTTCTTGGAAGCAAGTACACTAAGAAGACTGTCAGCCTTGTACTCGTTTTCACCCTGCAGAAGGATATGTCTTACATAGGCAGAGTCAGGAATCATTGCTGTTTCCATTATCTTTACAGCATAGAAACTATCATCCTTTGAAATAACGTTTGAAACCGCTCCTGCTGTATTTGCATCTACAAATGCATTTACATCAGCATTGAAAGACTTGAGTTCTCCGGCTTTGTACCATTTTTCATCATACTGCCTGTCCGAATTGGACATAAGAAAACTTTTCATATTGTCAGTCTCGGAGAAAGTATCATAAACATCAATCAGAGACTGGTTGGCTGCATTGATATCCTCAGCTGAAGGAACTACCTCATATACAACATATTCTATATCTCTGCTGGCTTTCTGACGATATGATTTCTTGTGAGCGTCATAGTATTTCTTGATTTCCTTATCTGAGACAACAATGGTTGAATCCACTGCATATCCGTAAGGAACCATAACGAACTCAAGATTGAAGGTATTGTTGTTCTCTGCTATCTTTTCTGTAAGCATCAGCGGATTTGTAATGTTTCCGTTGGTGAACAAAGACATATATTTTGAATAATACTGCTGTGTTTTTGCAGCTTCAACAACATAATCCCAATATATTTTGAGTCTGCCTGTCTGGTCTGAATCCACATAATTGCGGAAATTGATTACCTGATCTTTTGAGAAATTACCATTCTCATCAAAGAAAGCCGGATTCTGGGTAAATACCGGAGAATCAATTTCCCCTGAAAGGAGTTTCACCATCTCTTCCTCTCCAACGTGAATACCTGCTGCCTCTGCATTTTTAATGAACAGATATTTATCAATGAGAGACTGCCATGCAGTATTCCTTATCTGAATCTGCTGCTGCTCATTCTTTACGGATGAACCTGTCATAATCTCATTGATAGTTGAGAATTTTTCTACATCTGCCTGGAAGTCATTATAAGAAATCGACTTTCCATCAATCTCTCCAACGTCATATTTTGAAGACATCGATGAAGATACAGACTGAAGTGTTGTCGGATCAATAATAAAGGACAACAGAGCCACTGCAATGAGAACTGTTATCAAGATTCCGAGTTTGACACGAATCGTTTCAAGAACTGCCATTTTTATTTTATTTTAAATTATTAGCGTGTAATATGATAGTGATAAAACTATTGGGGTGCGAATATAGCAATTTTATTAGAATTCAACACTATTTTTTTTGTAATGGACCTATAAAATTGGCTGAATCAATCAAAACATCAGTACTATCCTGAACAACTATAGCATAACTGTTGAAAGGTTTCAATAGAACTGAATTTCGCGCTCTCTGGTCTGATTCCATTCCGTATCCTTGAAGAAATCCGTCAGGAGAATATATCCTGACATAGCAATTTGTGTAGAGTTTTTCGTTTTTCTGGTCCCAATACAAGGTATCGGTCTCCATCACTTCAGACTTGATATGATTCTTGACCACAACATTTCCGAAAGCTTGCCAACTTTCCCTTCCGTCCTTATAAGTCATATGTCTGGCATTGTCCGCAACTATTTCCGTCTCAAAACGACCTTCCTCATCATAGCCATAAACAGCTATTCCCTCCGGAAAAAGTTCATACGAAACAGTATCCTTATCATAACGTTCCATCAAATCAGCCTCCATCCTCATCTGAAGGCCTCCGTTCTGGGTTTGCACGATAAACATATTCCTAACGGTCTGGACTGGAGTGTCCTCCTTCAGCTTAGAATCCGTCCGGGCCAATTTCCCCTTACATGAAAAGACAACGAAAGCAACCGCAATCGCGGTTGCTGTCATTTTAAATATTTGTATATGTTTTTTCAAAACTATTTCTGAGTTCTGACGGTAGTAGTGGCTCTCATTCCTGAGCAGGAAACGGTGTATGACTGACCATCGGTTATATCATACATAAATGCCTCTGCAGTCTGAGGGAAATAGTTTCTGTACTGACGGATATAACCGTCTGCATCCTCAGCAAGAGAAGGATCTGCATTCTTGGCCTTTGTCATATAATCAACTGCAACCCAATACTGAGCCCTCTTTGAAATTTCATCACCAGGGCAGGAGATGGTTCCCCAAATGGTTCCAGCAAGCATATAGGCCTTTCCTGCAATATTCTGATCGAGATCGGCAGCCTTGAGAGCATAATCGAAGGCCTTTGCAGAAGAACCGTTCTTGTAGCAATATGCGGCAAGCTGATAATAGTAGTCTGCATCAGTTGCACTGTCTGATTCCTCATATGCAATAGCCTCCTCCATATAGCGGATTGCAGAAGCCATATCATCCTTTGAAGAGTGAAGCCTGTAAAGGAAATATGCTGCTGTGTGTGAAGGTTCAGCCTGATATACCCGAGTGATTGCGTTAAGGAAGAGGTCGTTGTCAAGACATCCTTCGGTAACGTTCATCATCTTGACGATATTCTTTGCAAGATCCACATTATCAGGATCTGCTTCAAATCGAGGTCCGAAAAGTGCAATGAGGTTATCACAGCTGGCCACCTTGCTCTGGATGAAGAGGTTCTCAAGGTCATCCTTTGTCTTTTCAATCATCTTTCCTTCTGTCTCATTCTTTGGCTGAGCTTGAGAAAGATATTCCATATCATTCTGGTAGGTATTGATTACAGTCTCAGCATCCAGCTGACCGTTCTGGAAAAGTTCACAAGCTGTGTTAAGGTGAAATACAAAGATATTTGGTCTTGTCTTCTCCTTGATTGAAGAAACCACTTCATCCAGACCCTTGTACAACTCCACCGGATCGTCCTTCATAAAATTGTACATATCCAGAGCCTTGTTGTTAAGAGAACTTACAGCATATTTAGGCCATAACTCAACCCTCTGGTTATATAGAACCATAAGAGTATCTATAAGATTCTTCTTAGTCTCACCAGCACTCTTGTTGATCAGTACACGCACGAGAGTAGTACCGTCTGAAAGGAGTGAATATCTTGATGTAGGAGGACAGTATTTATAAGCCTTCCTCCAGTTAGGTATTGCTGATTCATAATTTTTCTGCTTGTAGTATTCAGTATAGTAAGACAGATACTTTATACACTCTGTGCTGTCTGGACCATACTTTCCCTGAGCAGAAAGAGTAATGCTAGAAGTCAATGCCAAAAAGGCAGAGAAAAACATCAGTACAATTTTTTTCATGGCTTATGGTAATTTTTTTTTAGTTATATCGAGGTTTTTGGAACCATATGTCGTGTATATTGAATCCAATTACAAACATAGCATATCTTTCCCTTATCATATTGTTTCTGGTACTTGCCCTCTGTCCCATATCCACTCCAATGGATATTCCGTTGTACCACCTGAATACAGGAAGGGTAATACCGAGAGTGATTCCGACCGAATTCACACTATTACCGTCCAATTTATAGTATGACTGGTCAAAATACACTCCTGCCCTGTAGGCACATCTTCTGAAATAATACCTTATGTCATTTCTGTTAGGTACAATTTCAAAACCTGCTCTGAAAGACTGTGATACAGCAGAAGAAAAACGAGCTCCGTCATTGGACAATGAAAAACCGTTCCTAGAATCAAAGCCTGACTTTCTCCAGTCTGACCTTAAGTAGTTGAACTCAGCGCTCCACTGTTCTCCTCCCCTTATGGAAATTCCTACTCCAAGTTCATCCCCAAAACGGACTCCACCTTTTGAAAGAGTATCAACCGAATATTTGAGTGTATCTGTCACACTGGACTGAATAGCATAACTGTATGTGGTGGAATAGCCCTTCATATTGGTCCCCAGACGATAGGTAGCTCCAAGTACCATAGAAATATTTCCACCTAACTTTTGCTCATATTGAAGTCCGAATTTACCCGTCAATCCCCTTATTGTCAAATCATGTCCATTGTTGATAGACCTGTATGAAGTATTGACAAATTCCATATTTGTAGTCTTGTCAAGATTGCCGAAATAGTAGAGAAGTTCTGCTCCTACAGACAATCTTTTCCAGAATGTGACTCCGGCTCCGAGAAATACCTGATAGACACTGCCGTTTCCAGATGAGTCATAATTGATATTTCCTACGTTTCCTATAATGTCCTTATCCGTCTCATATGATGAAAAATCATATCCCATATCACTGAAAGGAGTTATTCCCACCATAAAGGCTGATGAACGCCAGATAGGAAAACTCATCACAAAATCATATACATTGAAAGTATTCTTTGCAGATTTGACATCCCCCTGACGAAAAGCAGTATTCTTCTCGTATATTCCGAAATCTGCCATAAAAGCCAAGGTATCACGTGCAGTAACAGATGCCGGATTGAGGATATTGATGAAACGCCTGTTTCTGGTCGCTATTCCCACACCTCCCATACTTTTATTGAAAGCGGTTCCTTCCTTGGATATATCACCTATTCCATATATCGAATATGGAGAATATGATCCATAGGTACCATCCTGTGAAAAGGCAGGAAAGCACAGAACAATCAAGGAAAGTGCAAGGATAAATCGATGCGTCAAATGTGTCATAACAATCTAATCTATACCTCCGGACAAAGTTCTTTTTGCCCGAATGCTATCAAAGCCAACCCCATAAGTACGAGGTTACAAACTACAAAGATGGAGTTTTTCATCCTTTTTGCAAAATAAATTGCATCGCCTCCGGTAAATACGGCAACATTTTCAGGATAACGCCCGAGGTAGCCCTCGATTTCAAACATTATGCCTGTAATCACTCCTGAAGCAATTGAAGATTGAATATTCTTTCCTGAAATTTCAATTTCAAAAGGATTCTCCACAAGTGGAAGGTTCTTGGTATATCTGTTCAAAGCCTTGAAACGAGTGCGGCATCCTACAGAAATATTGCCTCCCTCATACTCTCCTTCTTTACTTATGAAATCAATGGACATAGTTGTACCGAAATCAAATATCGTACATCCTCTGCCCTTGAAAAGATATTTTGCGGCAATTATAGATGCAGCTCTGTCGGGTGTAAGACAATCTGGAAGGCTATAATGTTCAAGTATCTCATTATCAACGATTACCAGGCTATCACACATCTGCTTTAACCTAGTGATGTTCTGGTTTGAGAAATTTCTTGCGCTGCTTATGACCATAACTTCAGGCTTTTCCTTCTCAAGAAGAGAAAAAATGAATTCAATCATTCTTTCCCCCTGGTACCTGAAAGTTTTTCCAAGTGTAATTCCGTCCGCCCAAGAGGCCTTCAAAGCAGTATTTCCTATATCGATAATAAGGTTTGCCACAACAACAGGTTCTTTTTATTTCGAAAGCGACAAAAGTACAAAAAAATATTACAATTTCATCAATACCTCATAGGCTTTGGACAGAGAGTCAATATTTCTTGACAAAATCCTAAGTTTATTGTCATTCTGTTTAAGTTCAAACAGCCTTGGGTAGTTGGAAACCGACATCAGTATGTCGGAAAATCTTTTGCTTTTATAATAATTTGACAGCGGATTGGAAATGAAGAAAGCTATCATAACTCCATTCTTGATGATTATTTTCTCAAATCCGAGCCTCTGGCCAACTCTTCTTATTTTCACTACCTCGAACAATCTCAATACCTCATCCGGCAGTGGTCCGAACCTGTCAGCTAGCCTTGCCTTCATATTTTCCATTTCCTTGTCGGAGGAAATGGAATCCAATTCCTTGTATATCCTTATCTTTTCAGCTGTTACATCCATATATGTATCCGGAATCAAGGCTAGTTGATCGGTATCAATCGTGCAGTCCGAAACATAGTTTTCGGAAACATTTCTGGTCATCATACCAGTTTCCATTCCAAGTTCCTCCATAGCCTCGGAAAGAATCTTCTGATAAGTTTCAAATCCCATATCAGTTATAAATCCACTCTGTTCCGCCCCAAGGAGGTTGCCTGCTCCCCTGATATCCAGATCCTGCATCGCGATATTGAAACCGCTTCCAAGGTCCGAGAAAGACTCTATAGCCTTCAAACGGCGTCTTGCATCCTCTGATATGGATACCAGAGGAGGAACTATCAGGTAGCAGAATGCCCTTCTATTGGAACGACCTACACGACCGCGAAGTTGGTGAAGATCGCTAAGTCCTATGTTCTGTGCCTGGTTGATGATGATAGTGTTGGCATTCGGAATATCCAGTCCGTTCTCTACTATTGTGGTGCAGAGCAACATATCATAATCCCCTGCCATAAAATCCAATATCTTGTTTTCCAATACTTTAGGCTCCATTTGTCCGTGGGCTATGCATATCTTCATATCCGGAACCAGCCTGTGAAGAATATCGTGGATGGAAGGGAGTTCCTCTACTTTGTTGTGCACGAAGAATATCTGTCCTCCCCTCTGTAGTTCATAATCCAGAATCCTCCTTATCTCATCCGTTTCAAACAACATTATTTCCGTCTGAACCGGAATTCTGTTTGGCGGAGGAGTGCTTATTATGGATAGATCCCTTGCCCCAAGAAGTGAAAACTGAAGAGTCCTCGGTATCGGTGTAGCTGTGAGGGTAAGAGTATCTACGGATGATTTCATTTGCCTTATTTTCTCTTTGGCACTGACTCCGAATTTTTGTTCCTCATCAATTATCAATAGTCCCAGGTCCTTGAATTCAAAACCTTTACCAACCAATTTATGGGTACCGACTATTATATCTATTGCACCACTTTTCAGTTTTTTCTGAATCTCGGAGATTTCCTTCGCAGTCCTGAGGCGACTGACATATTCAACGGTACAAGGAAAATCCTTCAACCTGCTTTTGAAAGTATTGTAATGCTGTAATGCAAGAATGGTGGTAGGGACAAGGACTGCAACCTGCTTGCCATCCACAGCAGCCTTGAAGGCGGCTCGTACAGCGACCTCAGTTTTTCCGAATCCAACATCTCCGCATATAAGCCTGTCCATAGGGCAGGAATCCTCCATATCCCTCTTTACGGCCTGCACAGCCTTTTCCTGGTCAGGAGTATCCTCATACATAAAAGACGACTCCAGTTCCTGTTGAAGATATGTATCGGCAGAAAAAGCAAATCCCGGGGCGCTTTTCCTTTTAGCATATAATTGAATAAGATCCTTTGCTATATCCTTTACCTTGGATTTTGTACTTGCCTTGAGATTCTGCCAAGCCTTGGAGCCCAGTCTGTAGATTTTCGGCGGTTCTGCATCCTTCGACTTGTATCTTGATATCTTGTGAAGGGCGTGGACAGACACAAAGACTACATCGTTGTCCTTATAAATAAGTTTTACTACTTCCTTGATGCGTCCCTTATCATCAGCCATCCTGACCAGTCCTCCGAATACTCCTACTCCATAATCAATATGAACGATGTAATCCCCTATTGCAAAAGATGACAAATCATTGATGGTCAATTGTTCGCTCTTTTCAACGCTTCTTCTGATGCTGACTCTGTGAAATCTGTCGAATATCTCGTGATCGCTGTAACAGCAGACCTTTTCATCATTATCTATGAAGCCATTATGAATATTCTTCTCCGGTACGAATTCAGGCAGCACTCCCCCTTCTTGAGTCAGGATAGAGCGCAACCTTTCCATCTGCGACTTCTTCTCACCGAAAATCATCACCCGATATCCCTGCTCCATTCTGCACGAAATGTCACTGGTAAGCAGTTCAAAATTCTTATTGAAAACGGGCTGCGGAACAATATTGAACGGCACCGTTTCGACTCCTTGTTCAGAAAGCGGCACTTCCATATACAAACACTTGAATTTCAATAAATTCTTATAGAAATTCATATCCTTGTACATATCAGAAGAATCAAACACCACAAGGGTGTCATCCGGGAAAAGATCTGTAACGGGATGCAATACTTCCTCTTCTGCGGCAACTATATCCGGATAAATTTCAGCTGAATCCACCTTCTCAACAGACAACTGGGTATTGCAATCAAATATGTGTATTTCGTCTATTTCGTCAGAGAAAAAGGAAATCCTGAAAGGATTATTATAAGAATAGGAAAAAATATCCACTATGGAGCCCCTTATGGCAAACTGTCCTGGTTCTGAAACGAAATCAACCTTTTCAAACCCTTGTGAGAACAGGATTTCTGTGATTTGTTCGTGACTGATCTCATCAGAACACCTAAGTGTCAGCACACTGTTTTTGATTTTCTCCACTTCTGGTATCCCCTCTTCAAGCGCCTCCGGGTAAGATACGACATAAAGTCCTCCATTGCTCCCACGAGTCTGAAGAATCTTTCCTATGGCAGATGTTCTCTGGACTGCTAGGGAAGACTTATAATTGCTCCTTTCAAGATTACGGCCTGAGTCAGGCATAAAGAAGACACTATCCCCTTCGACCATATTATAAAGGTCTGAGGCACAGTACTCTGCACTTTCTTTATCAGGCAACACCACAAGAACATTTCCTCGTATCTGCAACTGCGAAACAACAAACCACCTTGCAGATAGAAAAAGTCCGCTGCAATAAACTTTTCCACAACTTGAAAGTCTTTTCGAAATCTCTTCGGTGGATTTAGAACTTATCAACATTTTTCTCAAAATTGTTGTTGATAACCTGTTGATAACCGCATAAAAACCTGTTGAAACAGTGTTTAAAAAGATTGAAAACTAAATTGGGAATTGAATATTTTCTGATTATGCTCCTCTTCATCCGAATTTCCAAATTTTCAATCAACATTTTATAAAGCGATTTCCAAAACCTTTATCAACACTTATAATTATTGTAAACAATTGGTAATCAAATATCATTTTCGCTTATCAACATTTCAACAGCCATATAAACAAAATCAAAATTTAAAATAAAAATATATCTTTGTATATATTTTTTGATTTTGATGATGGCTAATGATTTCGACCCGCGCAAAATCAGCGAGGGCAAAGATAAGGAATTGGACGGAATTATCCGTCCGCAGGACCTGCAGGATTTTTCTGGACAGGAGAAGATTATTTCTAACCTGAAAATTTTCGTTGCGGCTGCAAAGATGAGAGGGGAGTCCCTTGATCATGTTTTGTTTCACGGTCCTCCAGGGTTGGGAAAGACTACTCTGGCACATATAATTGCCAATGAGCTTGGGGTGAATATGAAGGTTACCTCCGGTCCGGTTCTGGATAAACCGGGTGACTTGGCCGGCTTGCTGACCTCCCTGGACGAGGGTGATGTCCTTTTTATAGATGAAATTCACAGGCTTTCCCCTGTCGTGGAGGAATATCTTTATTCTGCGATGGAGGATTTTGTCATAGATATAATGATAGACAAGGGTCCTGGAGCCCGTTCCGTAAGGATTTCCCTCAATCCATTCACTCTGGTCGGGGCGACTACCAGAAGCGGCCTTCTAACATCTCCATTGAGAGCTCGTTTCGGGATTACCTGTGCAATGGAGTATTATGATACAGACACTCTTGTCCATATTGTGGAAAGGAGTGCGGGTATATTGAAAATAGGTATAGAAAAGGATGCGGCAACGGAGATTGCCCTTCGCAGCCGGGGAACACCTCGAATTGCCAATTCTCTGCTTAGAAGAGTCAGGGATTTCGCGCAGGTGATGGGGAATGGAAGAATCAATCTTGAAATCGCCCGTTATGCGCTGGATGCCTTGAACATTGATAAGAGGGGACTGGATGCTATAGACAATAAGATATTGAGAACCATCATCACGAAGTTCAAGGGAGGACCTGTCGGTGCCAATACCATTGCAACTGCGGTAGGGGAGGATCAGGGTACTCTTGAGGAGGTTTATGAACCCTTCCTTATAAAGGAGGGATTCATTGTCAGAACGCCTCGCGGAAGAGAGGCAACTGACCTTGCTTACAGTCATCTAGGACTCGAAAAAAATCGGATAGAACAGGATTCTACTTTGTTCTGATTCAATTCCCTATGTTTTAATTGCTAAATTGCGCAAAATTGCGTAAAATTGCGCCGAAATTTCAATCTTTACTATAAAATGGCCGAAAAATTAATTTCTAAGATTCCTGAGGGTCCTTTGTCTGAGAAATGGACAAAGCACAAATCTCAGATCCGTGTTGTCAGTCCTGGCAACAAAAGGAAACTCGAAGTCATTGTCATAGGTACCGGTCTGGGTGGAGCGTCTGCAGCTGCTTCCCTTGGAGAACTCGGTTACAATGTGAAAGTTTTCTGTATCAGTGATTCACCTCGTCGTGCGCACTCTATTGCAGCACAGGGTGGTATCAATGCAGCTAAGAACTATCAGAATGACAACGACTCTGTCTATCGTCTTTTCTATGATACCATCAAAGGCGGAGACTACCGTTCACGTGAAGCCAATGTTTACAGGCTTGCAGAAGTCAGCAACAACATCATCGACCAGTGTGTCGCTCAAGGCGTACCTTTCGCAAGAGAGTACGGCGGACTCCTTGCAAACCGTTCCTTCGGAGGTGCTCAGGTGAGCCGTACATTCTACGCCAGAGGACAAACCGGTCAGCAGCTTCTGCTTGGAGCCTATGCAGCTCTCAACCGCCAGATTGCAGCCGGAACAGTTAAGTCATATCCTCGTCACGAAATGCTTGACCTTGTTCTTATCAATGGTGAGGCAAAGGGTATCATTGCAAGAAATCTCGTGACAGGTGAAATCGAAAGATTCGGCGCACACGCAGTTGTAATTGCATCAGGAGGATACGGAAACACTTATTTCCTTTCTACAAATGCAATGAACAGCAACGGTTCAGCCGCTTGGCAGTGCTATAAGAAGGGAGCCTTCTTTGCCAATCCTTGCTTTGCTCAGATTCACCCGACTTGTATCCCTGTACACGGAGAGCAGCAGTCAAAGCTCACGCTTATGTCAGAGTCTTTGAGAAATGACGGACGTATCTGGGTTCCTAAGAAGAAAGAAGATGTAGAGAAATTGCGTAAACATCAGATCAAACCTTCTGAAATAGCAGAGGAAGATCGCGATTACTATCTTGAGCGCCGTTATCCTGCCTTCGGTAACCTTGTACCTCGTGATGTAGCTTCTCGTGCTGCTAAAGAGCGTTGTGATGCCGGTTTCGGTGTCAACGAAACAGGACTGGCTGTATTCCTTGATTTCAAGACAGCTATTGAAAGACTTGGTGAGGATAAGATTCGCGAGCGTTATGGCAACCTTTTCCAGATGTATGAAAAGATTACTGCAACAAACCCTTACAAGGAGCCAATGATGATATATCCTGCCATCCATTACACTATGGGAGGTATCTGGGTTGACTATAATCTTATGACCACAATACCTGGTCTTTATGCAATTGGAGAGGCTAACTTCTCAGACCACGGTGGTAACCGTCTCGGTGCATCTGCTCTTATGCAGGGTCTTGCTGACGGATATTTTATCCTTCCTTATACAATTGGAGACTATCTTGCATCCAAGTTCAAAGAGCCTAAGACAGACATCAATGCTCCTGAATTTGCTGAAGCTGAAAAAGCAGTAAGGGCAAAGATTGACAAACTTTTCTCTATCAAGGGTAAACGTTCAGTTGACTCATTCCATAAGGAACTTGGCCATATTATGTGGGAATATGTAGGTATGGCCCGCAACGAGGCTGGTCTCAAGAAGGCAATTGAACTCATCAAGGCCCTCAAGGCTGAGTTCTGGAAGAATGTCTATGTTGCCGGTGAGAACGGTGAATTCAACCAGGAACTTGAAAAGGCATTGCGTCTTGCAGACTTCTTTGAGATTGGTGAGCTGATGGCTCGTGACGCTCTCAACAGAAATGAGTCCTGCGGTGGTCACTTCCGTGAGGAAATGCAGACTGAGGACGGTGAAACCAAGAGGGACGACGAAAATTATATGTATGTAGCTGCTTGGGAGTACAAGGGCGAGGGAGCTGAACCTGAGCTTCATAAGGAACCTCTTGTATATGAGAATATTAAGATTGCAACAAGAAACTATAAAGACTAATTGGACATGGATTTGACATTGAAAGTATGGCGTCAGAAAAACGCCAAGTCCAAAGGACATTTTGAGACCTACAAGGTCAAAAATATTTCTCCTGACTCTTCTTTCCTCGAAATGCTCGACATCCTGAATGAGCAGCTTATTGCAGAGGGTGCAGATCCTGTTGCAGTTGAGAAAGGTTGCAAGAGCAGTGGTCCTGTTTCGTTCGATCACGATTGTCGTGAAGGTATATGTGGAGCTTGTTCACTGTATATCAACGGTCGTGCTCACGGACCAGATGATGAGGTAACTACTTGTCAGCTTCATATGCGTAAGTTCAACGATGGAGATACCATTACCATTGAACCTTGGAGAAGCAAGGGATTTCCGGTTATCAAAGACCTTGTAGTTGACCGTCAGGCTTATGATAAGATTCTTCAGGCAGGTGGTTTCATATCTGTAGGTACAGGTGGTGTTCCAGATGGAAATGCCATTCCTATTTCTCACGAGAAGGCTGAAGAAAGTATGGATGGAGCTGCATGTATCGGTTGTGGCGCTTGTGCTGCTACTTGCAAGAACGGTTCTGCAATGCTTTTTGTTGCTGCTCGCGTTAGTTCACTTGCACTTTTGCCACAGGGTAAGGTAGAGGGCGCCAAGAGAGCCAAAGCAATGGTTGCTAAGATGGATGAACTTGGTTTCGGTTCTTGTACCAATACAAGAGCTTGCGAAATGGAATGTCCTAAGCATATTTCCGTTTCACACATCGCTCGTCTGAATAGAGAATATCTTTGTGCAAAGTTCCAGGACTAAGATATTGTTTGTATAGTAAATGAGAGGATGACAATGCTTTATGTCATCCTCTCATTTTTTGTATCTTTTTGCTTTCTGTTGAATAGAGAAATCTACCAGAGGAAATTATCAAAAGGGTAGCGTCCTGCGTGTATTTCAGCAACCA
>CAMBRR010000035.1 GCA_945870315.1 uncultured Bacteroidales bacterium | reverse complement strand
ACACAGGTATATATATCTTCTGTTCGCACTGTTTTCGATACTCCCTTGCCACTCGCAGGAACTCAAGAGGGTGACCGGACACGTCCTTGACAAGACCACCGGCAGGCCGATTGATCAGCAGCAGGTGGCCGTGGTGGTCTATGCCTTCAATACGGTCGCAATGGCCCAGGATGTTAAAAAGCAGATGGATTCAGACGAGAATACCTTTGTTGTCCCTGACTATCAGGCCTATCCGGACGATAACGGATATTATGAAATAACCGTGGCGGAAACAGGAGCCTTGATTTTCAAGGCAGAAATGAAGGAGGCCATTCTGGAAAAGGTCAACTACAGGCTGGAAATCAATACCCGCATAGAGATGGGCAACTACATCTCCACTTCCAGAGTAACCGCAGTGAGGGATGTCGTCGGGGTTCTTGACCCCCAGGGCGATATCGAGGGCAATTATCTGAAAGCCAGGAGTGTCATCAGCCTTCCGGCCAATTCCGGGAAATCCAATGCAAGACTGATAGTCCAGCCGGTACTTCTGGACGGGGCAACCGGCGACACTCTCCGTTATCTTGTGCCGAAGGTGATGGACGGGCAGGAATACAGCCTTACGCAACTTCGCAGGATGAATTATTCCTATGAAAACGATCCTCTGATGCCGTATCTTAGCCCGGATACTCTTTCTGCGGCAAGCCAGATGATAAACTGGGCTGATACTATCTACCTGGAGGACCCCTCACGAAACTACCAGGTCAAGGGAGTCATCTCGATGGAGGATTACAACCGTCCATATTTCGAGAAAGACTATTTTCTGGCTTCCAGCCGTTTGAGAAGGCCGTTGAGGTTCCTGGAATTTTCGATGGAGCCATATATGCTTGATCCTGATGATTATGTGGAGAGGGCAAGAAGGGAGAAACGCAATGCTGACGGAAGGATGTCCCTGAATTTCAAAGTCGGGAAAGCCGTTCTTTCCGATGACGATACCACCGGTCGCCGCCAGATAGACTCGGTCAAGCAGGTCCTGCTGGATGTTATCCACGGTGAAGGCTCGCAGCTGAAAGAATTCCATATCGTGGGTGTGGCATCTCCGGACGGGTCTTATGCCTCAAACCTCGCTCTTGCAAAGCGGAGGATGGAATTTGCTCTGGCGCAGATAACATCCGTGCTTCCTCAGAGCCTTAGGGAAAGAGTCTATATGACTACTACAGCCCAGGTCGCATCCTGGTCTTCTGTGGCTGATCTTTTGGAGGCGGATTCCCTTAAAACTGAGGCAGAAGCGATAAGAAATATCGTCAGGGCAAACCCGGGAGGACAGGACCGCCAATGGGCAAAAATCCGAGCCCTTCCATTTTACAGAAGCGTCATTACAGAGTATCTTCCCAAGCTCAGGTCAGTAAATTATTCCTATGGTTATGAACTTTTCAGAGAACTTACCCCTGCGGAGATTCTGCACCGTTACTATTCTGACGAGGACTACAGGAGTGGCAGAAAGCAGTTTGCACTTTATGAATACTGGCATCTTTTCAGGATGATAAAGAATTCGGAAGAACTTGAAAAACTTTATCTGCGAGCTTATCGGGAGTCCGAACAGGTGAATGGCAAGCCTTGGATTCTGGCAGCCTGCAACCTGGCATCTTCCTACATCGCAAGGGGAGTGTGTGACACCACTCTTCTTGGTCGCTACATCGATCTGCGGACTCCAAGGACAGATTTCAAAAAGATGAAATTCAATGGGGACGGTTATGATATCGTCAACCCGGAGGCCGTAGTGGCCAATCAGATGATAATGTATGTAATGGCCAACAACTTCCGCAAGGCTGGCCAGCTGACCAATATCCTGTCCGACAGCGATAGAAATTCCCAGGTGATTTCCTTCGCTCTGTGCCTGGGCGGCTACTACAAGGGCGGAAAGACTCCTCAGGAAAGGTCCAGGGCAAGGAAGGTGTTTGAGACCGTGTCCTCCAGTTCGCCTCGCAATAAGGTGGTCCTGAACCTTGCAATGAACACCAAGTCCTATGATGCTCTTGCTGAGGAGGCTATGACAGGTCTTAACCCCAACGATGCCCTTACGGACTATTTCTGGGCCATCATTTATGGCCGCAAGGGGGCCAGAAGCGGGGACTTTATGGATGACATCACAAGTGAGGAATACCTCCTGTCCTGTTTTCAGAAAGACAGTTCGTTTGTCAATATTGCCATCTCGGACGGGGATATCGTGGAATCCATCCTCAAAGCAGCCCTTGACCGTTATCAAAATCCGTGATTATGAGCCTTGTCAGTACCATCCTCCTGTCTGCCTTCCTTTGCACTTCTGTGGCTGTGGATTCTACGGTTGCAGTGGATACCGTTGCTGTGGCGCCCGAGAGGGATTCAGTTTCAGTGTCCAGGGGATTCAATGCCTTGGAATACAGGATGCAGAAGAGATATCGACCAAAGGATGAAATCTTTGTCAGCGAAAAATTCGGTGACAACCTTTACCTGAAATTCTCTCTCGGAGCAATCCAACTTGCCCCGCGTTCTTATTCTTCTTTTTCCTGGGGCGCTTCAGCCGGAGTTGAAATAGGAAAGTCGCTTGACCGTTACAATTCTCTGGCTCTTGGAGTCAATGGCGGGATTTTTCGCCGGAATGCAGATGGAAACAGAGTGTACAGAGGTTCCCTCGAAGTTTTGCACCAGTTTGACATCTCGGCCTATGTCGGAGGTTACAGGACTTCCAGGATGCTCTCGGTTTCCACTCTTGAAGCAATAGGCCTTGATCTGTCGCGCTGCAGCGGAGGGTGGCATCCGGCAGGGCATATTCGCCTTGGCTTTGATTTCAATTTCCTGATGGCCAGGAACTTCCAGCTTTTCCTTGAGCCTTCGGTCTCCTTATATACGGATGGAGTTGACGGTCACAGTAGCGCCAACTGGCAGAAATACGACTTCGGTTACGGTTTCCTTTCCGGCCTGATTGCGCGTCTGCCTTCAGGTGGCGCTCCCTACACTCTTCCCACCTCGCCACGAAGCAGGGGCCTCAGCATCGACTTCTCCGGCGGTTTTTCTTTCCAGGCCTCAGATCTGGTAGCATCCACGGTGGGAATTCTCCCGTCTTCACGTGAAGCAGTCAGCCTTGCCCTCGGCATTCCTGTGGAGGGCCCGCTTTCGGTAAGAATGTCACTCTTCTATTCGAGAGATATCTGGAAGAGGCTGGGAGGTATAGAGAACAAGACTGCCATATATGGTGGCCTGCGTGGAGAACTGATGTTCAATCCGATGTACTATTCCAAACAATCAAAAGGCTTCTTTTCACTTCCCCTGTTGCTTGGTCCTGAGTACGGCATCCTTCTGAAGAAGGACCAAGGCTACAATCTCAGGAAGGCTTATCTTGGCCTGAGTGCCGGTTTCCAACTCCGTTTCAGGGTGGCTCCACGCCTTTCCCTCTATCTGGAACCCCATCTTTCGATAGTACCATATAATTATAGAAAGAGTTTGTCTGAAAACATCTCAAATGCTACTGCCAACTACTTCGATACCCTCTATTCCTTCTGTCTGGGATTCTCCATCCCACTGTAACTGATATCCAAAATTCGTAATATTATGAACCAGAATCATCGACCAACACTCGCTCTATTCATTGTTTTAGCCTGCCTCGGCCTGGCTACCTCATTAGTGTCCTGTTCCCGTCCCAAGGATGGGGTTTATGAATTCAAGTTGCTGACCACCAACGATGTACACGGGCAGTACTTTGATTCTACCTATGTCGGCAACTCGACCAGAACTTCCCTTACATCCGTATCCTGGTATATCGACAGCATCCGAACCGCTGTCGGGCGGGAAAATGTAATTCTGGTGGATGCCGGGGACTGCCTTCAGGGCGACAATGCAGCCTGGTATTTCAACTATGCCGATACCCTCTCGCCGCATCTTTATTCCAGAATGGCGGAATATATGGGATATGATGCAGTCGTTGTCGGCAACCACGACATTGAAACAGGCCATCCCGTATATGACCGCATCAGACGGGAGATGAAAGTGCCTTTCCTGGCAGCCAATGCCATTTCAACCGCTACCGGCAAATCATATTTCCAGTCCCACACTTTATTGAAACGTAACGGCGTGAGAATCCTTATAGCAGGCTTCACCAATCCGAACATAAAGAGCTGGCTTTCAGAGTCATTATGGGAGGGAATGCGCTTTGAGTCCCTGCTTCCGTTTGTCCAGAATGAGGTGGATTCCCTTAGAACCAAGCTTCGCCCGGATGTCGTAATAGTCGCCGTTCATTCCGGCACTGGCCAGGCAGATGGACAAATTCTGGAGAGCCAGGGTTTGGACCTTTTCAAATCCTTGTCAGGGGTGGATTTTGTCGTATGCTCCCACGACCACAGAAGTGTTGTCCATTGGTCTGACAGCATATGCCTGATAAATGCGGGCAGTCACGCCAGAAATATCGGAGAAGGTACGATTTCTCTTGAATTCAAGAACGGGAAAGTGGTATCCAGACATCTTGATGCCTCTCTCTTGACAGTGGACAAGTCAAAGGTTGACACGGCTATGAGGTCCCTGTTCCGTCCTGACTATGAGGCTGTCAAGGAGTTCACGCTACGCAAGGTGGGCAATCTTGAAATGGACCTGCATACTCGTGAATCCTACAGGGGAATGTGCGACTATATGAATCTTATTCACACTGTCTGTCTGACTGGCAGCGATGCCCGGATTTCATTTGCCGCACCGTTGACTTTTAACGGCAAGGTAAAGGCCGGAGAGTTGACTTATAATGACTTGTTTACGATATATCCATATGAAAACCAGCTGTTTGTGATTAATATGACAGGACGGGAAATCAAGGATTATCTGGAATATTCCTATGAAGGATGGATTAATACGGTCAAGGAAAAGGGAGAACATATTCTGAAAATTGAGGACAAAGCGGACCCTAGAACCTCCAGCAAGAGATGGTCTTTCGTCAACAGGTCCTACAACTTCGATTCCGCAGCAGGGCTTGTCTATGAGGTGGATGTTACCAAACCTTTCGGACAGAGGGTGAAGATAATCAGCCTTGCGGACGGTTCTGCATTCAGAGAAGAGGATAACTTCAAGGTTGCCATGACTTCATATCGTGCGAGCGGAGGAGGCTCCCTCTTGCATAAGGGAGCGGGAATAGATACAGACAACATCGACGAGAGGGTGGTGGAGCGTTACCCTGAGATAAGGGAACTGCTTTATGCATTCTTGCAGAAATACGGAACCATCTCCGAGGAACTTATCTCAAATCCGTCCCTTATCGGACACTGGTCCTTTGTGCCGGAGTCACTTGCTGCCCGCCAGCTTGATTCTGATATGGATTTGCTGTTCTGACTTTTATAAATCTTTTTCGCGTTGTTAAAAACCCCTTTCGAATCTTGGATAAACGGGCATATTTTGTATCTTTGTAGGAAACCTTCGGTTTTGTATGATACACATAGAATTGTCCGATATAGGCCCCAGTCGGCTTGTTTATTATCTGGCTATGGAAGAATATCTCGCCAAGGAGACTTCCATCGATGACGCGTTCTTTCTTTGGCGGGTACCCCCGACAGTCATCTTCGGCAGGAATCAGGTGATGGATGCGGAAGTCAATCTTGAATACTGTAAAAGCCACGGAGTCAATGTGTTCCGCCGTAAAAGCGGAGGCGGTTGCGTCTATTCTGACCTTGGCAACATTATGATTTCATATGTTACATCATCGGACAATGTATCTCAAGCCTTTGCTCTGTATCTGGACCGTCTGTGTCAGGCGCTTCGAAGTCTCGGCGTGGATGCGGCCCCCTCAGGACGCAATGATGTGATGATAGCAGACAGGAAGGTCTCCGGCAATGCATTCCGCCAGCTTCCGGGAAGGAGCATAGTCCACGGGACTTTGTTGTATGATACAGACTTCGATGCGCTTTCCCGGGCTATAACACCTTCCAAAGAAAAGATTGAAAGCAAAGGAGTCCAGTCTGTACGTCAGAGGGTGGTAAACCTCAAGGAGGTCTTGCCGAAATCTTCCGGAATACAGTCGGTGGAACAATTGCAGGACTATATAATAAGGTATTTCAAGACAGATTCATATAAGCTTTCTTTGCTGGAGTGCAAAAGGGTGGAAGAGATAGAACGGACCTATCTTGATGAGGATTTTCTGCGCGGCTCCAACAGGAGTTATTCCAGGACAATATCAGGCAAGATTCCGGATGTGGGAGAAATTCAGGTTTGCATATCCTTGAGAGACAACCTGATAACCGCAGTAAGCCTTGGAGGGGATTTCTTCCTGAAGAGCGATGCCGCTTCACCTGACAACCTGCTTTCCAGCCTGCTGGAAGGATGCTATCCGGACAGGACTTCTTTCTGCAACAGACTTGCCAATGTGGATATGTCTGAATACATCGCAGGTCTGACCACTCCTGCTCTGATTGATTTGATATTTAAGCAAAACTCTGAAAACCAATAATATATGGAAGAACTTCTTAAAACCTGTCTCTGTGCGGACCATCAGGCGCTCGGCGCTCAGATGAATGAGTTCGCGGGCTATCTGATGCCGATCCAGTATTCTGACATCACGGTGGAGCACAATGCCGTCAGAAAGGCTGTAGGAATGTTTGATGTCTCCCATATGGGAGAAATCTTCGTCAGCGGACCGGATGCAGAAAGCTTTGTCTCTCACATATTTACCAATGACATCATCGGCATTGCCCCAGGCAAGGTCCTGTATGGGATGATGCTCCATCCTTGCGGCGGTGTGGTGGACGACCTTCTTGTGTATAAGTCAGTCAATCCTGCCTCGTATGACTATCTTCTTGTCGTCAATGCATCCAATATTGCCAAGGATTATGCCTGGCTGCTTGAATGTGCCCAAGGTTACGATGTGAAAGTTGTCAATGCTTCGGATGAATATGGCCAGATTGCAGTTCAGGGACCTCTTGCTGAGAAAACCGTGGTCGAAGTCCTCGCAATGGAGGCTGCTCCTGCACTGGAGTTCTACACCTATTGTGAGACTCTCTATCAGGGCAACAGAGTCATCTTGAGCCGCACCGGATATACGGGTGAGGATGGGTTTGAAATATATGCCGACACTGAAACCATAGTTTCAATGTGGAGGACTCTCATTGAAGCTGGTGTCACCCCTTGCGGACTCGGATGCAGGGACACCTTGCGTTTCGAAGCCGGTCTTCCTCTCTATGGACACGAACTTTCCGACGAAATCACCCCGCTGGAAGCCGGCCTGGGAATGTTTGTCAAATTGAACAAGCCGGAGTTCGTGGGCAAAGACGCCATCGCAAAGCAGAAAGAAGAGGGAGTTACCCGTAAACTGGTGGGGATTGAACTCCTGGACAGGGCAATTCCTCGCGGGGGATATTCTGTGGAAACTGCCGATGGTACCGTCATAGGAACGGTCACAACAGGATACCGTTCAATCTCTCTTGACAGGAGCGTATGTGTTGCAATGGTTCCGAAGGAGTATTCTGCCCTTGAGACGGAACTCTTTGTCCGCATCCGCAAGAAAGTTTTCCCCGGCAAGGTATGCAAGAAGCGTTTTTATCAGACTAATTACAAAAAATAAAATTACATATTATGGCAAAAGTTATTGAAGGACTCCTGTATAGCGAGTCTCACGAATGGGTTAAGGTTGAAGGCGAATACGCTTTTATCGGGATTTCAGATTTCGCGCAGCATTCTATGGGCGCTCTTTCCTATGTGGATATGCCTGATGTTGACGATGAACTTGAACAGGGAGAGGAATTCGGAGCTGTGGAGAGCGTCAAGGCTGCAAGTGACCTTTACAGTCCGGTTTCGGGAACAGTCGTAGAGGTGAATGAGGCCCTTGAGGATGCTCCGGAACTTCTCAATGAGGATGCTTATTCCAACTGGATAATAAAGGTGAAGATGAGCGATCCGTCCCAGACCGAGGGCTTGATGGATGCAGCATCTTATGAACAAATGTGTGAGGAATAATTATGGCATTCCCTTATTTTCCTCATACTGACGAAGATATACGTCTAATGATGGAAAGGGCAGGAGTGAAGTCCTTCGATGAACTTTACTCCGATGTCCCTGAAGAGTTCATTTATGGGAAGGAATATGACCTTCCAAGCGCGATGTCCGAGATTCAGGTCAGGCAATATTTCGAGAAACTTGCACAGAAGAACATTCCGCTGACCTGTTTCTGTGGAGCCGGTTCGTATGACCACTATGCTCCTTCTGTTGTCCCATACATCCTTTCCCGAAGCGAATTTCTTACGGCCTATACCCCGTACCAGGCTGAGATATCGCAGGGTACATTGAGGTATATATTTGAATTCCAGAGCATTATAACCGAACTTACCGGGCTTGATGTTGCCAATGCTTCAATGTATGACGGCCCTACTGCTGCTGCGGAAGCCATGATGATGGCCCTTGCATCGGCCAAGAAGAAAACCAGAATACTCTTGTCCCGAACCCTGCTTCCTCAGGTGCTGAGCGTGATTGAAACCTATGCCAAGTACCACGGAGTGCAGCTGGGTTATGTGGAAACGAGAGATGGAGTTACCGACCTGGAGGCTTTGCGGATTCATCTCAAGGCCGGTGATGTGGCTGCTCTGATGGTTCCTCAGGTCAATCGTTACGGAATTGTGGAGGACCTGAGTGGCTTCGCTGAAGAACTGCACCAGCAGAAGGCGCTGCTTGTAACTTATTGCGATCCGTCCACCCTTGCCGTAATCAGAACTCCGGGCGAATGGGGAGCCGACATTGCTTGCGGGGATTGTCAGAGTCTCGGTATGCCTATGTCCTTCGGCGGGCCTTATGCCGGTTTCCTTGCCTGCAGGCAGGAGTATCTCAGAAAGCTGCCGGGGCGCATAGTCGGAGCGACTGTGGACAAAGACGGGAAGAGGGCATTCGTCCTCACACTTCAGGCAAGAGAGCAGCATATCCGACGGGAAAAGGCTACGAGCAACATCTGCTCCAACCAGTCTCTGATGGCTTTGTATGCAACTGTATATGTGGCGGTTATGGGACCTGAGGGACTCAGGAAAGTCAATGATATAAGTTATGCCTCAGCCCACCATCTTCACGATGCACTGCTTGCGACTGGGCTTTTCAAGGAAGTTTTCGACAAACCTTTCCTGAAGGAGTTTGTGCTGTCAACCACCCTTGATTACAAGACACTCCAGCAGGCGCTTGTATCCAACGGCTTCTTTGCCGCCCTCAGGACAGAAGAAGGCTATCTTGATTTCTGCTGCACGGAAAAACGGACTCCGGAGCAGATTGATGCATTGGTGTCCGTCATTACCAGCCTTGTAAACAATTGAATATGAAGTACTACGATAAACTTATATTTGAGCTGTCATCAGAAGGCAGGCAGGGCTTTTCACTCCCTCAGCCATCATATGGCGGCACAACGTCAGATCTTCCGGAGAATCTCAGGAGAGCTTCTTCTGTCTCTCTTCCGCAGGTGAGCGAGCCGGATGTAGTGAGACATTACACCAATCTGTCCAATATGAATTTCGGCGTGGATACCGGTTTCTATCCGCTTGGAAGCTGTACGATGAAGTATAATCCAAAAATCAATGAGGAAGTGGCCGCTATGCCCGCCTTCAAGGATATTCATCCCCTCCAGCCGAGCCGTACCATACAGGGCGTATTGACAATCTACAAGGAACTCTCTTCATCGCTTTCTGCGATTACGGGAATGTCTGCCTTCACTCTCAACCCATTTGCCGGAGCCCACGGAGAACTTACCGGCTTGATGGTTATGCGCAGCTATCACCGCAGCAGGGGAGATTTCGCAAGAGTCAAGGTCATCGTTCCGGACAGCGCTCACGGCACCAATCCCGCCAGCGCCGCGGTCTGTGGTCTGGAAGTGGTTCAGGTAAAGTCCACCCCGCAGGGAACCGTGGATGTGGAAGATCTCAAGCCGCTGCTTGACGACTCGGTTGCAGGAATGATGATGACCAATCCGAATACACTTGGACTTTTTGAGCCGGAAATCAAGGAGATTGCAGCCCTGGTTCATTCCTGCGGAGGACTTATGTATTATGATGGAGCGAACCTGAATCCTCTGGTGGGCGTGGTCCGTCCGGGTGATATGGGTTTTGACATTATGCACATCAACCTCCACAAGACCTTTTCTACACCTCACGGTGGAGGCGGACCGGGTTCGGGACCAGTAGGGGTGACCAAGGCTCTGGAGGCATTCCTGCCTAATCCGAAAGTCGTTGTCACGCCTGAGTCTTACCTCAAAGTCTATGGCCGTTCTGGCCGTCCTGCGGAGGATGACGATATGGCAGCCGGCCAGGTAAGCGGGTTTATGGGCAATTTTGGAGTAATCCTCAGGGCATATACCTATATTCTGATGCTCGGCAGGGAGAATGTCCGCAAGGTTGGTCCTCTCTCTACCCTCAGTGCCAATTATATAAAGGAGTCGCTGAAGGATTGCTATCATCTTCCGATACCATCTGTCTGCAAACACGAGTTCGTATTCGACGGGCTTGAAGATAAGAGCACGGGAGTCACGACTCTGGATATCGCCAAGAGGTTGTTGGATTATGGTTTCCATGCCCCTACGATATATTTCCCACTGCTTTTCCATCAGTCAATAATGATTGAACCGACTGAAACGGAAAGTAAGGAAACACTGGATGCTTTCATAGATGTTATGAGGCGGATTGCAGTTGAGGCGGCAGAGAATCCGCAGACAGTTCTTGATGCTCCTCATTCCACTCCTGTCAGGAGGCTTGACGAGACAACTGCGGCGCGTCATCCGATTTTATCATACAAGAATCTGATAGAAGAATGAAACTTACAATAATCGGCGCAGGTCCGGGCGGTTATGAAACCGCCCTCTGTGCCGCTGCAAAAGGTGTGGAGGTTGTTCTTGTGGAGGCCTCCAAGGCAGGTGGAACCTGTCTGAACGAAGGATGTATCCCGACTAAGTCGCTTTTCAGGAGCGCTCAGGTTATGGATATGGTCTCAGATGCCGGACGTTTCGGAGTTGAGCCTAATGGATGCGTTCTTGACCTTGCCAAAGTGATGGCAAGAAAGGATGCCGTGGTGGAGCAGCTCAGAAGCGGTGTTGAAACCCTTCTCAAGCACAAGAATATCACTTATGTGTCCGGAAAGGCTTCCTTCAAGGATGCCCATACTGTTCTTGTTGACACTCCGGACGGGGAGGTTAAGGAATATTCCTCAGACAAGGTTATAGTGGCCACGGGTTCCACCCCAGCCTTCCTTCCTGTTGAGGGAATAGAACTTCCAGGTGTCTTGATATCTTCTCAAATGCTTGAACTTCAGGCTGTTCCTGAAAGACTTTGCGTTATAGGCGGGGGAGTGATCGGGCTTGAACTGGCTTCCATCTTCAATTCATTCGGTGCAAAGGTGACTGTGCTGGAGTTCTGCAAGGAAATCCTTCCGCGTTTTGACGCGGACATATCCAAACGTCTCAAGCAGGCATTGGGAAAACGCGGAATCGAGATTGTAACCCAGGCTCAGGTGACAGGAATCAGCCTTGCAGAAGGAGGCTCCCTGTCAGTTTCCTACCTCAGGAAAGGCGCTTCGGAAGAGGTTGATTCAGACAAGGTACTGATGGCAGTAGGAAGACGTCCTGCTGTGGACAGTCTCAATTTTGCGGATGTCGGAGTGGCATTTACTCCTAAAGGCGTGATTGTCAACGAGTTTATGCAGACGACCAATCCGGATATATACGCAGTAGGTGACATTACAGGAGGAATGATGCTTGCCCATGCCGCCACCTTCCAGGGCCGGAAGGCGCTGGGCCATATCCTTGGAGAAAAGGACGGAATCGACCTTTCCGTAGTTCCTGCAGCTGTCTTTACCACCCCTCAGGCCGCAATGGTCGGCAAAACGGAAGAAGACTGCAAAGCCGAGGGAATCGACTTTACAGTCCTCAAATCTTTCTATCGTGCCAATGGTAAGGCAGTCTCTATGGAATGTACCGATGGACTCTGCAAGGTCATCGCTGAAAAAGCAACCGGTCGCATCCTCGGATGCCATATCCTCGGTGAGGAAGCTCCGGACCTTGTTCACGAGGCGATGGTTCTGATAAATGCTGAAGTCACACTTGACAGATTCTCAGATTTCATCCACGCCCATCCAACCTTAAGCGAGTTACTCCAATCAGTCCGATAGGAATACTTATTCGATGGAGTTCTTAAGAGCTTCGCGAATCTTTGCTTCGATTTCATCGCATAGCTCGACATTGTCAGTGAGCAGTTGTTTGACAGCCTCCCTGCCTTGTGCGAGCTTGCTTTCTCCATAGCTGAACCAGGAACCGCTCTTCTTGATGATGTCATATTCAACTCCCAGGTCTATGACTTCGCCAACATGCGAAATGCCTTCTCCGAATACGATGTCGAATTCAGCCTTCTTGAACGGTGGCGCCATCTTGTTTTTAACGATCTTGACCTTGGTTCTGTTGCCAAGAGCTTCTTCTCCATCCTTAATCTGTGTTGTTCTGCGGACGTCAACGCGGACTGATGCGTAGAATTTCAATGCATTTCCTCCTGTCGTTGTCTCAGGGTTGCCGAACATCACTCCAATCTTGTCACGGAGCTGGTTGATGAAGATGCAGCAGGTGTTGGTCTTGCTGATGCTTGCCGTGAGTTTTCTCAATGCCTGGCTCATAAGCCTGGCCTGAAGTCCCATCTTGGAGTCTCCCATTTCGCCTTCTATTTCAGCCTTAGGTGTAAGCGCGGCAACGGAGTCGATTACTATGATGTCGATTGCCCCGGAACGGATAAGGTTGTCTGCAATCTCCAGCGCCTGTTCTCCACAATCTGGCTGGGAAATGAGCAATGTTTCGAGATTTACCCCGAGATTCTTTGCATAGGTGCGGTCGAAAGCGTGTTCTGCATCTATAATCGCTGCAATTCCGCCCTGTTTCTGTGCCTGGGCGATAGCGTGAATCGCGAGAGTTGTCTTACCGCTGGACTCAGGTCCATAGATTTCAATCACCCTTCCGCGTGGATAACCCCCGATGCCAAGCGCTGCGTCGAGCGCAATTGAACCGCTCGGGATGACTGATACATCCCATTTTGGCTGGTCTCCCAACTTCATGATTGTACCTTTACCATAATCTTTCTCAATCTTGTCAAGCGTTGCCTGAAGGGCTTTCAGCTTGGCAGCATTCACTTCGGTACTGCCCATAACTTCTTCTTTAGCCATAAATGTAAATTTTTTAGAATTATCTTCGCAAAAGTAAACAAAAAACGCGATAGTCAATGCATAATTTTTGCGTATTTTTGCATCTTGGTCAATGACATTACTTTGATATGGAAAACAGAAAGTTGAAACTGCTCGGACTCAATCTGGAGGAACTCAAGGCCCTTTCCCTTGAGATGGGCCTGCCCTCATATACTGCCAAGCAGATTGCCCGCTGGCTCTATGTGAGGAAGGTTCGGTCCATTGATATGATGACCGATTTATCCAAGGCTGCTAGAGCCTTGCTTTCAGAAAGATATGAGGTTGGTGTAAGTGAGCCTACTCACGTTGTGACCTCTGTAGATGGCACCCGGAAATATCTTTTTCCGGTCAAGTGTTCCCGTTCCAATGCCTTGAACCCTCCTGTGGAGCCGTCTTTTGAAGAGGCAAGCGTTGAGGCTGTGATGATTCCTGACCAGGATCGCGCTACACTTTGTGTGTCCTCTCAATCCGGCTGCAAGATGGGATGCCGGTTCTGTATGACAGGCCGTCAGGGATTTCACGGCAATCTTTCCGCTGCAGAGATTCTTTCACAGTTTATCGGCGTTCAGGAGTCCGACAAACTGACCAATGCAGTATTTATGGGGATGGGTGAACCTCTTGACAACTATGAAAATGTATCCCGTGCAATCGAAATCCTTACCGCTGACTGGGGTTTCGGATGGAGCCCAAAGAGGATAACCCTTTCCTCCATAGGCGTACTGCCGAACCTGAAACGCTTCCTTGACGACAGCAAGTGTCATCTGGCGATAAGTCTTCACGACCCTTTCCCTCAGGAGAGACTCCAGTTGATGCCGGCGCAGAAGGCCTGGAATATCGAAGATGTCATAAGACTTATAAAGCAATATGATTTTTCCGGTCAGCGCAGGGTAAGTTTCGAATATACGATGTTTGCCGGGCTGAACGATACGAAGGCTCATGCTGATGCGCTTTCCCGCTTGCTCAAAGGCCTAGAATGCCGTGTCAACCTTATCCGTTTCCACAAGATTCCTGATTTCCCGTATGAAACTTCTCCCGATCTTATTATGGAGAATTTCAAGACCCGTCTTTGCAACAATGGAATAACTACAACAATCCGCGCATCCCGTGGGGAAGATATTCTTGCTGCCTGCGGAATGCTTGCCGGACAACATAAAGACTGATATGTGTAAATATTTATATATCACTATATTGACACTTCTGTCCCTTCTCTGGTCCGTTCCTTCTGGCGCGGAAGGAATAGATCCTGTGTCCGATTCTCTGGCCATAGAGAAGATGAAACGGAAGATGGAATCGGTTCGCCGTGAAAGGCCGGTTGTAGCCCTCGTACTGAGCGGCGGAGGGGCAAAGGGCGCTGCACACGTTGGTGTCATCAGGCGCCTGGAGGAACTGGGCATACCGGTTGATATGGTGCTTGGCACGAGTATGGGCGGGCTTATCGGGGGCTTGTATGCAGTAGGTTATGATGGGCCTCAGATGGATACCATACTTAGGAACATTGACTGGAACTGGACCTTCAACGATCGTCCAAAGCGAAAGTATATTTCATATAAGGATATGAAATACAGGGAGAAATATCAGCTATCAATCCCATTTTTCTTCGAGAAAGACTACTATAAGATCAAGCGTGCGGAAGAATATCGTTTCGTGCCGGAAGACGGCAAGAAGGAAACCCTTCATCTGGGAGCAGATGACAATGTCAATCCGGATTTTCTGCGCAATAATTTCCTAGGAAGCTTGCCATCCGGTTTCCTTGCCGGTCAGAATGTGAGCAATCTTATCAGCAGCCTTACAGTAGGGTATCAGGACAGCCTCGATTTTCTGGAACTTCCCGTTCCTTTCGTGTGCGTGGCGGCGGATCTTGTCAGTGGCAAGGCAAAAATATGGCATAGCGGCAAAATCAATCTTGCAATGCGTTCCACGATGTCCATCCCGGGGATGTTCGCTCCGGTCAAGGTGGATGGAATGGTTCTGGTTGATGGTGGACTGAGGGACAATTATCCTACCACTCTTGCCAGGAAAATGGGCGCTGACATAATCATAGGAGTGGAATTGTCGGATGAACGCCGCACATATATGGATGTGAACAATCTGGCAGATATCATCAGTCAGGGGATTGATATGTTGGGAAGGGATGCTTTCGACAGAAATGTGAATGTCGCGGATGTCAAGATTAAACCTGACCTCAAGGGCTACAATATGATGAGTTTCGGAAAGGAGAATATCGATACCATCATCACCCGGGGTTATCGTGCGGCCCTTCAGCAGGACTCTCTTTTAAGGGATGTAGCCAGGAGGACTTCCGGAGAGACTCTTGTCAAAGAACACAAGAGTCTGAATTTTCTCAAGGACAGCATTGTGGTGGCAGACATGGACTATCGCGGAGTTCAGCCTCGCGAAAAGGCTCTGCTGAAAAGCCGCTACCATATCAAATATGGAAAGAAGATCAGCTTGGAGGAGTTGGAAGACGTTGTCAGCCAGATATATGCAACTGGTGCATATGATTACGTCACATATGAGCTTCTCGGTGATTCGGATCCGTACAAGCTTTTGATCAATTGCCGCAAGGGTCCAATTCATCAATTCGGAATCGGATTGAGTGCTGATAGTGAGGAGATTGTGTCTGTGCTTCTGAACGTCGGGCTGAACGCGAGAAAGCTTTTTGGGCATACTTTTGACTTTACTGCCAAGGTCAGCGCTAATCCGTATCTGAGGTTCGGCTGGTCTTATGATGCTCCCAAGATGCCGACTTTCAATGCTGGAGTATATGTCCGATGGACGGATATGAAGATGCTTGATCTAGGCTCCACACGCTTGAGTTTCAGTATGTTCAATACCAAGCAGGAGCTTTATCTGTCGAACCTGAAGTGGAAGTTATGGGATTTCAAGGCTGGTCTGAGGAACGATGTCTATGTGATAAATGACGTGAGGGCTTCCGAGTTCACAGGGGACTATGACTTTACCCATCTTAAGGCGGACTACTTGTCGGTCTTTGCGGATGTGAGGGCAGACACCTTCGACAAGGGATATTTCCCGACGAGGGGATTTACGGCCGGTGCATCCTATGCATGGTCATTCGTTGGTTCGGAGGGGCTGTCCAATTTCCATATTCTTACGGTAGATGCAAAGGGCGTGGTTCCGATCGGGAAGATTTTCGCTTTCATACCTTCTTTCAATGTCCGGTTCCTGATGGGAAACAATATACCCGTAGCATATTTCAATGCAGTCGGAGGCTCCCTTCCGGGAAGATATGTGGACCAGCAGATACCTTTTGTCGGAATCAACAATGTGGCTGCGACCAGGAACATCCTTACACTTTTCAGGACGGATTTTCGATTCAAGATTGCTAAAAATCATTATATTACCGGCATCGCCAACTATTTCAGGGATTCAGACACCTTCAAGGGATATGTCAATGGACCGGGTTATGTGGGTGCGGCTGTGGAATATTCCTACAATACCATCTTCGGTCCTCTGACATTCAATGTGCATTGGTCGGATTTGACAAATAAGGTAGGTGTCTATGTCAGTGCTGGTTATAATTTCTGATGGATATGGACAAAGATCAATACAGGAGGTTATGTGACAGGATGAAGCGTCTGGCTTCCCGCAGGGAATATTGCAGCGGGGATATCCGGAAGAAGGTTCTGGAGGCTTCGGAGGGTGATGAGGCTATGGCGGAGATGGTTGTGGAGGAACTTGTCAGGGAGGGCTATGTGGATGATTTGAGATATTCTTCTGCTTTTGCCCGCGACAAGTCTTCGATTGCAGGGTGGGGCGCTGTGAAGATCCGTTTTGCCCTTCGAGGGAAGGGAATCGCCAAAGATTTGATTGACAGTGCTTTGGATAGTGTGGATAAGGCCTCTTCCGAAAAGCGTCTTGAAAAGATTATGGAAGTGAAATATAACTCGTTGAAAGAAGATCCCCAGTGGAAAATGAAGTTGCTGCGTTTTGGCCTTGGAAGGGGATATTCCTACGATGAGGTTTCTGATGCAATTGACAATTTACTTAAAAATAAAACTTATGAATGATTATCGAAAACTTACCAATGAAGAAATAGCTCAGTTGGAGAGTGCTGCCTGTACTTGCCAGGACTGGGGTAAAGTAATGGTAAAGGATGGTTTTACCACTGAATATGTGCGCAATACGCGTTTTTCAGGAGACATCCGTCTTGGGCTGTTCAATGGCGAGTTCTCTCTTGCCGGAGGGATGAAGAAGCATTCCGGCCTTTATCACGTGACTCTTCACAATGTTACCGTGGGTGACGACTGCTGCATAGAGAATGTCAAGAACTATATCGCAAATTATGTTATCGGACAAAGGACTTTCATCGAAAATGTGGACATAATCCTTACGGATGGTGATACTTCTTTTGGAAATGGAGTTGAGGTTGCCGTGCTGAATGAGACCGGGGGAAGGGAGGTGATGATATATGACCGTCTGTCTGCGCAGACTGCATATGTGATGGCTCTGTACCGCCACCGTCCGGAGATGATTGCCAGGTTGCGTGCTTTGGTTCAGGATTATGTCGGGAAGGTGACCTCTTCGGTCGGCACCATCGGCGATGATGTGATGATTACCGATACAGGATATATAAAGAATGTGAAAATCGGCAATTGTTGCAAGATCGAGGGCGCATCCCGGCTCAAGAACGGAAGCATCAACAGCAATGCTTCGGATCCTGTTCATATCGGTGTCGGAGTCATTGGTGACGATTTCATCATTTCTAGCGGCTCAAGCGTAGAGGATGGTGTGACATTCTCCCGTTGTTTCATAGGCCAAGCCTGTCGTCTGGGACATAATTATTCCGCTTCCGACTCTCTTTTCTTCAGCAATTGCCAGGGCGAGAACGGTGAGGCCTGTGCAATCTTTGCCGGTCCTTATACCGTCACCCATCATAAATCCACACTGTTGATTGCTGGTATGTTTTCCTTTATGAATGCCGGTTCGGGTTCCAACCAGAGCAATCATATGTACAAGTTGGGACCTATACATCAGGGAATTATGGAAAGGGGAGCCAAGACTTCTTCGGACTCCTACATCCTCTGGCCGGCAAAGGTCGGCGCTTTCTCGCTTGTGATGGGAAGGCACGTCAGTCATCAGGATACATCCGATCTACCATTCTCATATCTTATTGAGCAGCAGAGCACTTCATTCATTATGCCTGGGGCAAATCTCAAGAGTGTGGGTACAATCCGTGATGCCAAGAAGTGGCCGGGACGTGACAAGAGAAAGGATCCGGACAAGCTTGACAGCATCAATTTCAATCTTCTGAGTCCATATACCATCCACAAGATGCTTCGTGCGGTTGAAATCTTGCGTCAGCTACAGCAGGTGTCCGGTGAAACTTCGGATGCTTATACGTACCAGAGTGGCAAGATAAAGCGTTCTTCTTTGGTCAAGGGAATGAAATATTATGGTATGGCCATTGATAAATTCCTTGGCAACTCGCTCATTACCAGGATTATGGAGTCTGGAGCGAAGTCCTTGGAAGAGCTCCGTCAGTCATTTGTGCCAAAGAGCCGTTTCGGGGAGGGTGACTGGGTTGACATTGCTGGTATGATTGCTCCGAAGTCTGCGGTTAACGACATCCTGGACAGATTGGAGGATGGTAGTATTGCTGATGTGGATAGTTTGAATGATGCTTTCCGTCAGGTGCATTCCAATTATTACAAATATGAGTGGAGATGGGCTTATGGCATCATTGAGGAGTATTTCGGGGTTAATCTGGCTTCAATCAGTGTTGATTCTTTGAAGGATCTGGTCTCCAGGTGGAAGACTTCTGTCGTGGCTCTGGACAATCTTGTCTATGAGGATGCCCGCAAGGAGTTCTCTCTTACGGCAATGACCAGTTTCGGAGCTGACGGTGACCAGGCGCAGCGCAATTCCGATTTTGAGCAGGTACGAGGCTCCTTCTTCGAGGCAGATCCGTTTGTCAAGTCCGTCAAGGA
>CAMBRR010000034.1 GCA_945870315.1 uncultured Bacteroidales bacterium | reverse complement strand
TATTGTGATGATGGCTCCATAAAGTATCCACCACCATCCGCCTGCCATCAGCGAGGAAACGAAGGTCTTTCCAGCACCCAGTCCAACTGCAGCCAGGAAGAAAGATATGCCGATTTCTCTAACCATCATATTCGCGCTCAAGGTGGTATAGGTGGTCAGGTGGACACGAGGACCAAAGCAGCTGACAAGAATGGCTATGATGAGCGGGCCCCCTGCAAGACCAAGTTTAATCGGTTGAGGAATCCCCGGAATTGCAATCGGGATGCATCCGAACACGACACCAAGGGCAATGCCCAGGAAAATCGGCAGCAGATTAGGCTTGTCCAGGGCAGATGCCTTGTTGCCTACCATTTTTGCAATGGCCTCGATTCCCTCCTTGTCTCCCACAACCTGAAGGTAATCACCAACCTGCACCCTGAGGTCAGGGGCGGCAACCAGCTCCACTCCGGAACGTACTACCCTGGTGACTGTCACTCCATAATGGCATTTGAAGAGGATTTCGCTGAGTTTTTTGCCGGTCATACTGCTCTTTGTGATGCCCAGCCTCTTGAGTTGAGGCACTCCTTTCTTGCCCTTGAGCCAATCATCGTGATGCATCGGGATTTCAGCACCAAAGATGATGCGGATTGTATCTACGTATTTCTGAGTGGTGACTATCAGCACTTTGTCATTTTCTTCAAGAACCGAATCCTGATTAGGGACGAATTCCTCTCCATTACGCATAATCCTGGAAATGACCATCTCATTTTTCAACTCATCGCTAAGCACATCCTTGATTATCTTGCCGATGATTGCAGGATTGGTAACCTCGCAGTGCATCCTGCGTGCATTACCCTCGGAGGAAGAAAGCTGCTCTTCTATCTCTCTGGTTTCTTTGTCTATGTCCACTTTGAACGCAGCCTTCAGCACAATCATAAGGGCAAGAACGCCGAGAACGCCAATCGGGTATGCCACAGCATATGCAGAGGCGAGAACAGACGAATCGGCTGGGCTTCCGCCTGAGTCAAGCAAGGTCTGCTGGGCGGCACCAAGACCAGGGGTGTTGGTTACTGCTCCTGACATTACACCCACCATCGTCTGAAGGCTTTCTCCACTTACAAGGTGGATGATGAAGGCTGTCAAAGCAGAACACAGTACAAGGCCGACTGCCAGAAGATTGAGCTTGACGCCACCGTTCTTAAATGACGAGAAGAAACCCGGACCAACTTGAAGTCCAATTGAATAGACGAACAGAATCAGACCGAAATCCTTCATGAAACTCAATACTTTCGCATCAGGTACCAGCCCGAAATGGCCCATCACGATGCCTATGAAAAGAATCCACGTCGATCCTATGGTTATACCTTTGATGTTGAATTTGGCCAGACACAGGCCCAGAGTGATTGCTATTGCAAATAGCAGGATAGAATAAGCAGTTCCGCTAATCATATCATTCCTTTATATGAGATTGTTCAACTTTCAATATAGGATTTTCGAAATCGGCTGCAAAGGTATTTGTATTTTAGATATATCGAATCATTTTGCTATGGTTATTTTCGATAGCAGCTTTCACCCCGGACCTATTTGCACTTATTGGTGATTCTTTCGATTTCTTCATCAGATATTTAGTATCTTTGCACCCGCTTCGTGGGTGAGCGAAGTGGAGACATTTTAAAATTTCTTGTGGAATGGGTGGACCTAAAACCGAAAATATAAAATCTTTATTCGATTCAATATCATCAGATTACGATAAGTTGAACCACGTTTTGTCCCTCAATGTGGATAAGACCTGGCGCAGAAGGGCACTGAAACACATCACTGACATCAAAGGGGCAGGCGAAGTTCTGGACGTTGCCTGCGGGACGGGGGATTTCAGCATAGAGATTGCTCTGCACAGCAGTGATTCAGTTGCGATAACCGCCCTGGATCTTTCGGAGGGAATGTTGGAGGTGATGAGACAAAAGGTCGCAAAGGCTTCTCTGCAGGGGAGGATTTTCATAAGTCAGGGCAACTGTGAGAAAATGGATTTTCCTGATAATCGTTTTGACCGGGTGACCATAGCTTTCGGTATCCGCAATTTCGAGCATCGGGAGGATGCGCTGCGGGAAATCCTTCGTGTGCTCAAGCCCGGTGGACGACTTGTAATCCTTGAACTGTCCGTTCCTTCCAACCGTTTCCTTAGATGGTGTTATTGCTTGTATTTCACAAAGTTACTGCCGTGGATAGGTGGTTTGGTCTCTGGCGACAAGGCAGCATATTCATACCTTCCTGCTTCGGTGCTGAAGTTCCCGGGTAAGCAGGAGTGGATGAAAACTATGTCGGATTGCGGCTACGGAAATGTCTCTCATAAGGCGTTCACCTTTGGAATCTGCAGAATGTATATAGGAGAAAAGATATGAATATAAAAGCTTATTTGAAATCTATGCGTCTGCGTACCCTGCCTCTGTCTCTTGCGGGAATAATTGCGGGTATCGCTTTGGCCTCAGATGTCGCAAGCCTGGAAATTCCGGTTGTGGTAATGTTGATTTTGACTACCATAGGTTTGCAGGTCCTTTCCAATACTTCCAATGAACTCGGTGATACGCTTAGCGGAACGGATACTGCTGACCGTCAGGGCATTAGATATGCTTTGCAAGACGGGGATATAACAGTGGACCAGATGAAGAAGTTCATCGGTGGAATCGTGGTCTTTTGCTGCATCAGCGGAGCTGCTATGACTTGGCTCAGTTTCAAGACATTGTTCGGGGTAGCTCCATTGTGCATCCTTGCCCTTGGCGTCGCTGCTATCTGGGCGGCTATGTGTTACACGCTTGGAAAGAACCCATATGGATACAGGGCAAAAGGTGATTACTCTGTGTTCATTTTCTTTGGCCTGGCAACCGTGCTTGGGGCTGCCTACATCTGTTCTCACCAGTTCCGCCTTATGTGGCTGCTGCCTGCTGCAGCTTTCGGATGCTGGAGCGTTGCGGTGCTGAATGTCAACAATATACGGGATATGAAGACGGATGCGGCTACCCGTCAGACTATAGCCATCAAACTGGGACTCAAGAATGCCAGAATCTATCAGACCATCCTTATCACTCTTGGCTGGGCGCTGATGATTGCCCATACGGTTCTGGACAGCGCTGATGGTTTTGCCTGGTACCGCCTGCTTACCTTCCCTTTGTTCGTCATTCACCTTGTCGGCGTGTGGAAGCATACGGAAAAGGAACTTGACCCACTGTTGCCGCTTTTGGTTCTGTCAACCTTCGCCACCGCAATCCTGTTATTATTTTAGGAATTTGATAATCAAATGAATAACCCCACCTGTCCGTCTCTTTTAGATGTTACCGGCAGGTGGGGTATATATTAAAGAAACAGCTTTATGCTATTTGACGCGGAACCAGTCCATCGTGCGTCCCAGAATGCCTCGTTTGTCGAGGGAGCCACGGACTTTCAAAACGTCTTTTTCAACTTTCATTGAACAGAAGTAGGTCTTACCGTTACCGGGATCGTAGATGGTGCCCCCGGTATATTCTTTCCCGTTTGGCTTCAGACCGCTGAGCATATCCAGATTGATAAGCTTACGGCTTTGAAGGGACTTGTCCGGGTTGTTGGTGTCAAGCACAGGGGTTCCGTTGGAATAGGTCGGAGTCTCCAGCCACACAATCCTTCCGTTGTATGCATCTCCCTTCTTGTAAACTTCCACGATGGCAGATCCGTCTTCCAGTTTCCACTTCCCGACGATGTCCTGGGCGGACACGAATGATGCCGTTGCAAGCATCAGCACAATGATGTTAAAGAATCTCTTCATAGTTGTATGTCTTTTGTAAATGAGCTGCAATTTACGCAGAATTCTGAAAAATTGCTAAATTTGGGTCCCACATTTATTATGACACCTATGAAACTGATAAAGTTCCTCTGTATCTCCATATTCGCCTGGTCAGTTTTTCCGAGCATAGCATCCTCACAGGAAAATATCCCGATAAAAGAGCAGAAAGCTCAGTTGAAAGCACTGCTGATTCAACTGGACGAAGTTATTGAATGTAATGACAGGTATGAAAACCAGAGACTGGCAAAGATAGACTCTCTCAGAAGCAGGATGAATGCAGCATCCAAGGACTCGTCTGAATATTATTGTGATTCTTTGTTTACGCTATTTTACGGTTTCCAATCGGATTCGGCACTGTTTTATTCAAAGAAAGGCTTGGAGATGAGCCAATTGCATAACAATCAACTGATGTGCGCAAAGTCAACGCTAAATCGTGCGAAAATCTACCAGATGACAGGAAACTATCACGCTTGTCTCACTCTGTTGAATAAGATAGACAAAAATAGCCTCCCTATTGACTTCCTCGTGAATATGCTTTCCATATATAATGGAGTTTATGACGCCTTGACTTCCACTACTATTGATGCAGAACTCCAGAGCCGTTACCACAATCGGGCAATCAGTTACAAGGATTCAATTCTTGCGTTGGACCCGGATAATATTTTTGTCAAATGTGACAGGCTACTTATAGATGGGGATATCAACAGTGCAGTATCCTTGCTGCAATCCTTCTGTGACAAACTTGAACTGAAAGATCCTATTACAGGACCAGCGGCCTACGCCCTCTCTGACGTATACAGAAGACAGAATATAACCTTGCAGGAAAAAATATATCTGGCAAAATCTTCCATCAGCGACCTTGTCAACGGAAACAAGGAGTATATGTCACTGACGAGGCTTGCATTGCTTCTGTATGAAGAAGCAGATTTCAAAAGAGCATATTCCTACACCAACAAGGCCATAGAAGATGCAACTTATTGCCGGGCAAGGCTGAGGATAGAGGAAATCGCCCCGATGGTATCCATTATCAATATGGCATATTTCCGTCGTATGCGGATGAATTATCTTTATCTGGGAATCGGTATCGTTGTCGTTTTCCTGATGGCGTCCGTTATGTTCTGGCTTGTCCTATATCTGAGGAAACAAAAGGTGAAACTCTCTCAGGCAAATTTAGAACTCTCTATTTCACAGGCACTTGAGCAGGAAGCTAACAGAAGGACAAGTGAGGCCTCCTCCATCAAGAATACATATATCGTAAGGCTTATGCTCGAATGCATTGCCAGGATAGAAAGGCTGGAGTCCTACCGCAAAGGTCTAAACCGTAAGGCTCTCTCTCGTGAATTCGATGCCTTGGCCAGAGAACTGAAATCCAATGCCATCGTTGAACAGGAATGGAAGTCCTTCTACAATGTATTCGACAGCACCTTCCTGTCCCTGTTCCCGACCTTCGTCTCCGACCTGAACAATCTTCTTCGCCCAGATGTCTCGCATTTTGTGGCAGTTAAGGGTGTCCTGTCTCCTGAACTTAGGATATATGCACTGATTCGCCTTGGGATTGACTCCACGGAAGAAATCGCCTCCCTTCTTCGTTACTCCCGTTCCACCATCTATGCCTACAGGTCCCGAAACCGCCTGAAAGCCAACAACCCGTCCTCCTTCGAAGAAGACGTCAAGAATATCTCCTCCATCTAAGCCTTCGTAATCCATATGAGTGCCATATTGCATTTGTAAAAGATTTATATTTATTCGTATGTAAAATTCTGTATATTGATTGAATATCAATGAATTAGATGTGAAAACCATTTATATTTTCATTATTACATATTGACTCTGTCTTGCGGTTGTTCTACTTTTGTTTCCGAAACCACATCAGGGGGTGTGCCAATCCCCGATGAAGAACAACTAAAAAACCAATAGTCATGTTGATCGGAAAAGTTAAGTCAAAACTTTTTGTAGCTTTGATTGCATCTGCCTCGATTCTTTTATTGACAGGCTCAGGTGCAAATGCCCAGAACAAGCCTATCCAGGTCAGCGGAACAGTCTCAGACAGTGAGAAAGTTCCACTCATAGGAGTAGGAGTGATGGTAAAAGGAACAACCATCGGAACATCTACTGACCTTGATGGACATTTCTACCTTGACGTACCTTCCAAAGAGTCCGTCCTTGAATTCTCTTACCTGGGTTATAAGACTCAGGAATTGCCGGTTGGGTCAAGTATCAGTTTCAATGTCGTTCTTTATGAAGACAGTTCTGAACTTGACGGAGTAGTCGTGACAGGATATGGTCACCAGAGAAGACTCTCTGTCATCGGTTCAGTGGAAACCATTGATCCCGGTGAACTCCAGACCGGTTCCACACGTTCTCTTTCCAATAACCTTGCTGGCCAGTTGGCCGGTGTGATTGCCTTCAGACCATCAGGAGAGCCTGGTTATGATGATTCCAATTTCTGGATTCGTGGTATTGCTTCCTTCAGCGGCAACACCTCGCCTCTGGTACTGGTGGATGGAGTGGAGCGTAACCTCAATGATATCGATCCTGCCGAAATCGAGTCCTTCTCAGTCCTCAAGGACGCGTCTGCTAGTGCGATGTATGGAGTGAGGGGAGCCAACGGAGTCATCCTTATCAATACCAAGAGAGGTTCCGTCGCTCCGCCTTCAGTTGATTTCCGCATCGAGCAGTCCGTGCAGACTCCGACCAAACTTCCTGAGTTTATCGGAGCGGCAGAGTATATGTCCCTGCTCAACGACCTTCAGCCTGATCCATACAAGAAACCATTTACCAATGATCAGATACTGAAGACATATTATGGTTATGATCCTGACTTGTATCCAGATACGGACTGGCTTGATGCCATCACCAAGGACTGCGCCCTCTCGACAAGAGCCAATCTTACGGTCAGCGGTGGTTCTGAAATCCTCAGATATTCCCTTACGGCTTCCTATTATCACGAGGACGGAATAATGTCCAGGGACAACACCCTTCCATATGATACCTCCACAAAACTTAACCGATACAATATAAGGGCAAATGTCGACCTCGACATCACCAAGACAACCCTTCTGAGGGTAAGCATCGGAGGCTACATGCAGCAGCTCAGAAAATCCAACAGTTCTACTGATGAGATTTTCTCGAAGGCTTTCGAAACACCTCCTTTCGTACATCCTGCCATCTACAGTGACGGTACAATCCCGATTGCCAGCGTCTATCGCTCCAATCCATGGGCAGTCTCGACACAGAACGGCTACTACCGCAGTACCAAGAGCAAACTCGAGTCCCTTTTCTCTCTTGAGCAGAATCTCAAGATGATTACTCCAGGTCTCAAGGCAAAGATTACTTTCGCTTTCGATACTTTCAGTGAAAACTCTCTTTCAAGAAGCAAGACTCCTGACTATTATAGTACTGCCAAGGTACGTGACGATGAAGGAAACCTCGTTCACAGCATCATTTCCTACGGACAGGAATTCCTCGGCCACTCTTCAAACGGAAACTATGGTAACAATAGTACCTATTTCGAGGCCAATGTGACATATAACAACAGCTTTGGAAAGAA
Organism: uncultured Bacteroidales bacterium; assembly: GCA_945870315.1. GTDB lineage: Bacteria > Bacteroidota > Bacteroidia > Bacteroidales > UBA932 > Cryptobacteroides. The sequence goes on along the minus strand of CAMBRR010000034.1, from coordinate 12,302 downwards.
CGATGTTGATGCCCTCCTGCTCTACAACCAGCGCAGCTACGACTGGGGAGATATCCAGCCAAAGAGAACCCAGGGTATTGCCGGAAGACTTTCTTATACTTACGACAGAAGATATGTAGCTGAGTTCAACTTCGGCTACAATGGCTCAGAGAACTTTGCAAAAGGACACAGGTTCGGCTTTTTCCCGTCCATTGCAGTCGGCTGGCTCCTGAGTGAAGAGCATTTTATGGAACCATACAAGCAGATTCTCTCCAAATTCAAGATCAGAGGTTCCGTAGGCTCAGTAGGTAACGACGACATCGGAGGCAACAGACGTTTCGCTTACCTGACGACAGTCCACACCGGAGCAAACGGCTACAACTTCGGTTATGATGCTTCCACCTATTTCTCAGGAGTGGAAGAAGGTGAGGTAGGAGTCAATGACCTTACCTGGGAGCGTTCCCTCAAGGCCAACGTCGGACTTGAACTGGGACTGTGGAATGCATTTGACCTTCAGGTGGATGTGTTCAAGGAGAGAAGGACCAATATCTTTATGCAAAGGTCCACCATCCCGACCCAGACAGGCTTCCTTTCAATCCCTTATGCCAACTACGGAAAGGTTGACAACCAGGGTATTGAAGCCCAGCTTTCCTACAGCAAGAGATTCAATGAGAACTGGGCCCTGTCTCTGCGCGGCACATTCACATATGCGAAAAACAAGATTATAGAAATAGATGAACCTGAGACCATCAAGGGAACCTATAGGTCAATAACCGGCAAATCCATCGGAACCCTCTGGGGACTTACAGCAGAGAGACTATATACGGCAGACGATTTCAATCCTGACGGAACTCTCAAGGACGGAATACCGGTCCCTACACTCGGCTCAACCGTCCGTCCTGGTGACATTAAGTATGTTGACAAGAGCGGCGATGGCAAGATCAATGACGTGGACGAAGGATATATCGGAGGCACTTCAACACCACCTTGTATCTACGGCTTCGGCGGCAACCTGATGTTCTATGGCTTCGACCTGAATGTATTCTTCCAGGGACAGGCTGATACCTGGCGCATCATCGGTGGCTCGGACTACTTCATCCCGGGCAGCGGTCAGGGTGTTCTCGGAAACGTATATTCCAACTACACAGACTGCTGGACAGTAGATAATCCTTCCCAGGACGTATTCTGGCCAAGACTTTCCGAGGCAACCAACACCAACAACAACCGGGCTTCAACCTGGTGGAAGAAGAATATGTCCTTCCTTCGCTGCAAGACCATCGAACTTGGTTACACCATCCCTGGGCGACTTACCAAGAAGGCGCACATTGAGAATGTCCGCTTCTATGTCAGCGGCAACAATCTCTTCTATTTCTCAGGATTCAAGCTTTGGGATCCGGAACTTGACACTACGGACGGACTCAGGTACCCGTCGATGCGTTCAGTCCTGCTCGGAGTCAACATCAGGTTCTAAAGAGTTGCAGAGATAATATTAAAATTTTGACAATATGAAATATATAAAATATACCATCATTTCACTCCTCACCCTAGCGGGAACAGTATCATGCAACTGGCTGGACAAGGAGTCAGATACCGAACTCACCCTCGATATGGTCTTTGCCAACAAGACAAGGGTTGAAGGATGGCTTGGAAATGTATATTCTGGCATACCGGATCCATATATGGGACACGGACGCTATCTGGGACAAGATATTCTCGGAGACGATATGACTCCTTCAGAAAGGTGGAGACAGTGGGACTGGGGCGTGATCCCGTTCATCCTCGGCGAATGGACCCCATCTTCCTCCTGGGGCGGCAACTACTGGGCTTATCTCCCTCAGCGCATCCGTGAGGCCTACATCTTCATTGAAAACGCAAAGGCTCTTCCGGACCAGAACCTTCCTCAGGCAGAGGTAGACTTCATGAAGGCAGAATGCCGCTTCCTTGCAGCCTACTACTGGTACCTCCTGACCGATACATATGGTCCTGTACCTTATACCCCGGGCTTCATCGCTCCGTCAGACTCGGACATCCAGAGCCTCAAGAAGCCGAGAACCCCATATTATGAAATCATCGACTCACTCGATGAAGAATTCCTCGAAGTGTCCAAACTCCTTCCTGCAACATATTCAGACAATAGAAAATATGGAAGGGTGACCTCTATAATGTGTCTTGCAATCAGGGCCAGAATGCTGCTTTTTGCTGCAGGTGACCTTGTGAACGGCAACCCTGACTATGCCTCATACACAGATAAAGAAGGAGTACATCTTTTCAGCACCTCCTATGATGCAGAACGCTGGACCAAGGCAAAGAATGCCTGCAAGCTTCTCATTGACGAGGCCGAGAAAGCCGGTCACAAACTCTATGTGGAAAAGGATGCAAACGGTAATGACGATCCATTCCTTTCATGCCAGAATGCCCTTCTTGCAAGGTATGACCAGGGAAACAAGGAAATCTTGTTCGCCCGCCCGGGAGGATGCGACTACACCGACTATGAAAAGCACTGTACTCCGATTATCGGTGGCGGAAACGGTGGCTGGGGCGTAACCCAGAGCCTTGTAGATGCCTTCTTTATGGAGAACGGACTTCCAATCTCAGACCCTGCTTCCGGTTATGTAAAGGACGGTTTCTCAACCTCCGACGAAGTCCGCGGATATGACTGGGAGACAGAAAACAACGGAACCTGCACCACTGCCTCAGGTACCTACAATATGTATTGCCACAGAGAGCCTCGTTTCTACGTAACCGTAGCCTTCCACAACGGCTGGTTCCCGAGCGAGAAACGCCGCTACGACTTCTTTATGAACGGCGCTGACAATCCTCACACCCATGATGCCCCTCAGAACGGATACCTCATCCGCAAGAAAGTATCTCCTGAGACCATCGTCCTCGAAGGCAACTTCAAATATCGTCCAGGTATAATCTGCCGCCTCAGCGAGGCCTATCTCAACTATGCCGAGGCCCTGAATGAGGTGGAGCCTGCAAGTCAGGAAGCTCTTGACTATCTTAATAAGATAAGGGAGCGTGCCGGAGTGAGAAAATACACATTTGGAGCATCGGATGCCGATTATATCCATGTGGATGCCGACCAGGATGCAGTCCGTAAGATAATCAGGGCCGAAAGAAGGGTTGAACTCTGCTGCGAAGGCCTCCGTTACAACGACCTGCGCCGCTGGAAAGAGGCAGAAGCTACACTCAACGGAGACTTCTACGGAATGAACTACAGCGGTTCGACTCCAGAGACTTTCTTCACCCTGACAGCCTATCAGACAAGGGTTTACAATAAAGCGTACTATTGGTTCCCGATTCACCAGACAGAGCTTGACAAAAACGAAAATCTTGTGCAGAATCCATATTGGGAATAATAATCCTAAAATAATAAATTTATAGGAGTATGAAAAAACATATATTAAGCATATTAACCATTGCCTCGGCAGCGACTCTCGGACTCTCCTGTGAGGACAATATCCGTCAGGAACTTCCGACTCCGGAGGAACAGATGCATCTGAAAGTGTCAAAGGAACTGGTCGAAGTATCCTTCTTCGATTCAGCATCCGATGCCGTGACCTTCACCTGGGAGACTTCCGGATACGAGAAGCAGGGAACTGAATGCAACTATTGGTTCAAGATGGACATAGCAGGCAACGAATTCGAGACTTCCATATCCAAGATTGATGTCAATGGAACCAACTCCGTGACATTCCGAGGCGATCAGCTCAAATCCTTCCTCGACTCGTGGAAGATTCTTGACGGAACGACTGTCAAAATTGAGGCTGAAGTCATAGCCCAGCCAGTTGAAAAGCACTCGATTCAGAATCAGAAATATCAGAAACCGGAGGTGTCTAAAGTGGAGTTCGACCTGGTCTGCTCTTCTGATGTCACCATCTCCATCGGAGGAACCGACTATCCGTTCGGTGCAAAGGGAATTTATTCCGTTGTGGAGGCCGGAACCTATGAATGTAAGACAGGAGTCGGCGCATCTTATAGCGTAAATGTACCTGAAAAGGGCTTGTGGATTTTCCTGCTTGACTATGCTTCTCATAGCGTAAAGGCCGTCAGACCGCAGTTGTGGATTCTTGGCGATGCAAGCTCTAACGGATGGTCATTGAGCACGATGCCTGAATTTGAGGCAAATGAGGATGGCTCAATCAAGACCTGGAAAGGCTTCCTCAAACCGGGCGAGCTCAAATTCCCTCTGGAACAGAATTTCGAATGGAACTTCAACATCGCATATCTGATGCCTCTGGAGAACGGAACTCCTGCCGGGGAAGGGGATTGCACCCTTGTTCTTTCCGGAGTGCCTGACAATAAATGGAGGGTTGAAAAGATGGGAGAGTATGAAATTCAGGTGGATATGAAGGAAATGAAGGTCAAGTTCACCCTTATCGAAGAGTTCCATCTCAAGTGGAACGACATCTGGATGGTCGGAAGCGCCACAACAGGAGGATGGGAGTCCAATCCGTTCCAGATCAAGCTCACATACGATTCTTCCAACAGTATAAAAGGCTATCCTGGAGTATTTTACTTCGAAGGTCCTCTGACAGAAGGAGAATTCAAGTTCCCGCTTGAGGAAAGAACTTTTGAAGTTCCATACCTGATGCCTGCAAATGTCGGCTCAGACGGCCTCCAGCAACTGCCGGCAGACGGTGAGACTTGCGAAATAGAGTATGTGGAGAGATACGGTTATGACCATAAGTGGAAGGTATCTGCAGAACAGGCTGGAGATTACCGACTTATCATCGACACTGATAAAATGACAATGACAGTAAATAGAAAATAATGAAAAAGTTCGTAAAATATATTATCGGGAGCATTGCTGTGATGTTCACACTCGCGTCCCTCTCAGCCTGCGAGAAAAACAAGAGCACCTGGGATCCGAGTATGCTGAATGAAGGCAGGATAGACCTTCCTGACGTGGATGGAAATATCCACACCTACAAGGCTCCTATGTATTGGTCGGTATATGAATATTGCCGTGAAGCCGAAAAGAATACCAATGTGGCCATAGATATGACCTCCGATGAGTGGGACAGAATTATAGACTGGGTTGCCACCAACCTGCTGCCATATGGCTATGATATGATTGTTACCGATGGATTTATGGCTATGTGGTCTGACAATAGCGAGCAGTCCAAGGGATATATGACTCACTATGGCTCTTCAAAACTCACTGACCTTGTCGCAAAGTGCAAGGCAAAGGGCCTCAAACTGGGAGTCTATGACAACCCTCTCTGGATTCACGGAGATGACAATATGTATGTGGATGGCACAGGCTATAAACTCGGAACCCTTCGTTACAACAGCTCCGACAAAGTCCTCAAGCCGGAAAGCGAAGATTCCTTCCCTTGGGCAGTTCCAAGCCACAAAGGTTGCAAGGAATTCATCGATGGCTTCTTCAAATATTACAAGTCCATCGGTGTGGAATATATTAGGATGGACTTTATGTGTCTCTTCGAAACCGCTGACGGAGCCGGGGGTATGCCTGGCAAGGGATATGGCAGGGAAGAGTATGAACTTGCCCTGAAGTATATCTGCGAATCTGCCCAGAGATATGGCGTCTTCACTTCCATAGTGATGCCTACCCTCAAGGAAATCGACGGCCAGGTACTGGAACTTGTCAAATGCAATGAGTTCCGTTTCAGCGCTGATACCTTCGACGGAGGCTGGGGCCACGTCTCTTCCTGGTGTCAGGGTGATTTCCGCCCGGGACTGTGGCCAAGCACAAACAATATCTTCGACGGCTACATCATCTGGTCGCAGTACACAGGAGCTGATACAGCCATCCCTGACGGAGACTTTATCCGCCTGAACACAATGGAGACCATATATGAAGGAATGACAGAAATCACCCTCCACCTTATGGCAGGAGGCCCGCTTCAGGCTTCCGACCGTCCTGAAATGCTCACAGGGGACAAGGACTGGCTCTGGCTCTACCAGAACGAAGAGGTTCTCGCCCTGAATAAGGACCACTTCATCGGCAAGCCTCTGAGTACCAATGTATGGGATGAAAGATCTCAGATCTGGTTCGGCACTATGAGTGACGGCAGCCATATCCTTGCCCTCTTCAACAGAAGCGACAACGACAGAACATGCGGAATCTCCTTCTCTGAACTCGGACTTGAAGGAGAATGGCAGGTACGTGACTTGTGGGGAAGGATTGACGAGGGCTCGAAGTCATCCATTTCTGCGACCGTACCGAAGCATGGAGTTAAACTCGTTAAATTATACCGATAACAGATGAAAGTGATATCACGGATAATCTTGACAATTGCAGCCATATGCATTAATATAGCTGCATTTGCCGCCGATTCTGTCAGCATCCTTTCTCCGGACGGCAATCTTACCTTGTCCGTGAATGTGAAGGATGGTGTGCCATATTATGATTTGTCATATAAAAATATACCAGTGCTTTCTCCGAGCCGACTGGGTTTCAGGTTGAAATATGAAAGAGGTTATGTTGATTCAATGTGTATCCAGGGCTCGGTAGAAACCACTGTTGATGAATATTGGTACCCGGTATGGGGCGAATATGCAAAGGTCCGCAATAACTACAATGAACTTTTTGTAACATTTACCCAGGAGGGCAGCGGGAGAATTCTCGGGGTACGCTTCCGTCTTTTCAATGACGGACTTGGTTTTCGTTATGAGTTTCCAGAACAGCCAACCTTGCACATCTTCCAGGTAGAAGAGGAACTGACTCAGTTCAACCTTGGCAGTGATTACCTCTGCTTCTGTATGCCGGGAGACTATGACACCAACGAATTTACCTACACAACTTCCCGAATCAGTGACCTCAGGGAACAGATTCCACTCCAGAGCCTTGCTCACAAGGGCTATGAGGCACAGTCGAAGGGAGACCTTGTTCTCCAGACACCTCTTATGCTGGAAGGGGACAACGGTCTGTATGTCAATATCCATGAAGCCGCCTTGGTGGACTATCCGGCAATGGAACTCAGTGTGGATGACAAGGCTTTCAGTATGAGTGCCTGCCTTGTTCCGAACCGCAATGGAGAGAAGGCATTCAAGATGGCTCCCTGCACCACTCCCTGGAGAACAGTTGTGGTAAGCGACAAGGCTACGGACATCCTTGCAAGCCGTCTTATATACAATCTGAACGAGCCTTGCGCCATTGAGGATACTTCCTGGATTCATCCTGTGAAATATGTCGGAGTATGGTGGGAGTATTTTGTCGGATGTGGAAAGAGTTGGGCTTATAGTTGGTACCGCAGTGCCCGTCCTGGAGTGACGGATTATACGAAAATCGAACCGAACGGCCAGCACGGTGCAACTACCCAGCGTGTAAAGGAATACATAGACTTTGCTTCGGAAAATGGCTTTGACGGAGTCCTCGTGGAGGGCTGGAACGAAGGCTGGGAAGACTGGAGTGGCTATTCAAGGGACCGCATTTTCAGTTTCGACCGTGCCTATCCTGACTTCGATGTGAAGGAGTTGCATCGCTATGCGGCTGAGCGTGGCGTCAAGATTATAATGCACCACGAGACTGCTTCCAATGCGGCTGACTATGAACGGCAACTTGATGATGCATTCGATTTTATGGTGGAAAATGGCTATGATGCCGTCAAAACAGGCTATGTCGGTCCTGTTGTTCCCCGCAGCGAGTATCACGCCAGCCAGTGGATGGTCAATCACTATCTCTATGTGGCTCAGAAGGCGGCTGAAAAACATATTATGGTCAACAGCCACGAGGCAGTGCGTCCTACGGGTTTATGCAGGACCTGGCCGAACTGGATGGCGCAGGAGTCTGCCCGTGGCACGGAGTTCGAGTCTATGGGAGGTAATCCTGCTGACCATACGACCATTCTTCCGTTCACCCGTCTGATGGGCGGCCCGATGGATTATACTCCGGGGATATTCCAGACAAGGCTGAGCTATTATGGTCAGAAGAATGACCAGTGGGCGCGTACCACGCTTGCCCGCCAGCTTGCCCTCTATCTGACTATGTACTCTCCGATCCAGATGGCCTGTGACCTGCCTGAGAATTATCGCCGCTTCCCTGATGCCTTTCAGTTTATCAAGGATGTCCGCGTGGACTGGGAAGACAGCCGTTACCTTGAGGCTGAACCGGGGGATTATATCACTGTTGCCCGCAAGGCGAAGGATGCTGACGAGTGGTTCGTTGGGTGTACGGCTGATGAAAACGGGCACCAATCTTCCATCAAACTTGATTTCCTTGGTCCAGGCGCATATCAGGCGACGGTCTATGCTGATGCTCCTGATGCTCATTTCAAGGACAATCCGCAGGCTTACATAATCAGGACTCTGACTGTCTCAGCCAAGGATGAGCTTTGTATCAAGGCTGCTCCAGGAGGTGGATATGCAATCAGGTTCGTCGGTCAGGAGCCTTTGAAAAAAGTTAAAAGAGGTAAAACGGTGAAAGTCAATTGCTAATTTGATTTTTTTATTAATTTTGTGCGATTATTTCGCGTAGAAACATAAATATTTATTTATTTCTTTATACTATGGTTAAACTAATTTATGAAACACCTTCAGTGCAGACTCTTGAGCTCTGTACTGAGTCTGCGTTGCTTGCGCTTAGCGATCCAACGAAGAATCTTTATTACTCCCTCGATCGTGACGATGAGGATAATGAATTTATTTAATCTCTAAACCTTATTGCATTATGAAAACAAACAAACTATTTGCAGTTGCAGCAATGCTGCCGGTTCTTTTCTCTTGCGCAAAGGAAGAGATCAGGACAAATGACAATCTAAGCGGAGACGGGCAGAAATATGATTTCACAATCACCGTATCCGGAGACGAAGACTCAATCACCAAGGCTTCACTTTCTGACAAAGATGGAATTTTCTGGGTTGGGGGGGGCAAGGCTGGTATAGTAAACGACAATGCTAACAAAGACTCCAAAGTGTTGGATGCCGCTAATATTACAACACAGGATGGATATAATCAAGCGACATTCCAATTTGAAGGAGTTGATGAAGGTTCTTACAGATTATACTATCCATATCGTGAAGGGTCTGTTCTGGACAATATTCATTTCTGTGTTGATCTTTATCAGACAACAAAACCTGGTTCTTCTGCTGATTGTTTTGCACTCGTAAGTGACAATATGATTTCCCTGACAGCCGGGGATCAGGGCATTCCAGCCACCACAACTTACAAGGTAGTCGGTTCTTATATTCGTTTCCTGGTTTACGGAAAAGAAAATGAGCAAGTTAAATCCATCGCTATAAAGTGTGAAAATAATTCCAGAATTGCTGGTGAGTACTATGTCGATGGTACAAACAATTCTTTGAAAGGAGTTTACTATAATGGGGAAGATATTATTCTTGATCTTCAAGGCGCTTTCTGTCCTACTACTCTCGTTAAAGACGATTCCAAAGGACTTTATGCTGCAATCCTTCCTTCATCTACAGAATTTCCGAAAGCTAAGAATACCTATGTGGTTACAACCGATGGCGGTTTCTATACTTTTAAATCAGATTTTGAAAAAGAGTTCGCTTTTGGTTCCATTAAAACTCTGCCTTTGAATCTGACAAAAGCAACTTCATTTTCTAAAACTCCAGAGCATCTTTACATAGTTGGAGGAGCTACAGAGAAAGGATGGTCAGCTGATAACGCAATTGAACTGAAAAAGGTTGATGGGAAAGATCAATTTGAAATCAAGAACATCAAACTTAATGCTGGTTCAGGCGATTCCGGATTTAAATTCCTTACCACAATAGGCAGTTGGAGCAAGGTTTATGTTAATGGCCTTCATGATAACAAAACCATTACATATTACGAAGATCCTGGAAGAGCTAACAATGATACGAAGTTCTTTGTTGACGAACCAGGATATTATGACCTTGTAGTGGACTTTGATAAAAATGAAATTACCTGTACAAAGGTAAAAGATACTCCTCAGATTTATACATATCCTGAAAAGAATCAAACGCCGACATATATGTCGTTTACTGAAACTGAAAATATTTATAGGGGGATAGTATATATTCCTTCTGGTAGCGGCAAACATGACTTCAAGGTGTTTTATGATGGAAAATACTATCATCCTGGAAACTGGCAGGAAGTCTCGTTTGGTTACGCTCAAAATAATATGCATACGCTCGGTTATGATTGGGATGTTGTTGCAAACGAGACAGATAATGGCTGGTATCTTTCAGAAGATAATAAAGATGCCGACAGGTACTATGAAATCACTCTTGATTTGACAAAACCAGCAGACGGAAAAGTTTCAGCGAAACTTGCACAGGGCTCTAATTTCTGGCTTGTCGGAGCACATTATAAAGGTGCAGACGGTAATTGGGCAAAGCACGATGACTATAAACGTACGGTAGAGAACGGTGTTGTAACTTGGAATGTTACAATAAATGTTAAAGAAGGAGAAAAGAGTGGCTTCTATATTGCCGGAGAATATGACACTGAAGCGTATTTTTCAGATACTCAAGTTGGAGAGTTTTGGGAATGGAATAGCGGGACATATGGTGGAGAACAGTATGTTACTTACCGTAAAAATGACGGATATGTATCTTGGGCATTTACAGAAGCTGGAGATTATACCGTAGAATTTAGACCGGCAGAACTTAAGATAAAAGTTACCAAGAAATAAGTACTGTGTTATTATAATCTAAGACCTTATTAGTACCTTTATCGCCCGGATGGCAAAGGCAAGAAAGCCAGCCGTCCGGGTTTTCATAAAATTTTACAATAGATATGACCTCAAAAACACTCTTGTTCCCACTTTTACTGATGGCATTCGGCTGCAGCCAGAATCCCGGTATAATCTACCAGAATGATAGTTTCACTTGGCAGAAAGACACCATCTCCCTCAATGACGGCAGCATAAAAGCCTATGCCCCAGACTCATACACCATAGTATCCAATTATCCCGAAGCCGAATTCCCGGACGGGAAATGGACCAGAAGCCGCGACCTCTCCCACTATCCGACCTACACGGCACCCACCAGGATGGAAGAGGCACTGTTCAACCTCGCCCTCGAAGAGGTATCCATAGCAGTGGAACCCGACTCAACTCTGCGCACCGGCAAGGAATGGAGCGGAGTATGGACACGTGACGTCAGCTACAGCATCCTCCTCGGAGTGTCACACCTTCAGACTCAGGCCTCCATCAACAGCCTTGTCCGCAAAGTTGACGCCCTTGGACGCATCATCCAGGACACCGGCACAGGCGGAAGCTGGCCTTGCTCCACCGACAGGAACATCTGGGCAGTCGCCGCCTGGGAAATTTACAAGGTGACAGGCGACAGGAATTGGCTTGAATACATATACCCTATCATCAAACGCAGCCTTGAGGACGACATCCTCGTCAGCCTCGACCATCAGACCGGCCTTCTTAGGGGCGAATCCAGCTATCTTGACTGGAGGGAGCAGGAATATCCACGCTGGATGACTCCTGTGGACATCTACACTAGCGAAAATCTCGGAACGGAATGCGTCCACTACCGTGCCTTCAGCATCCTTGCCGAATTGGAGACTATGTTCGGAACCGCTGAAGATGCAGCCCGCTACAACGCCATTGCAGAGGGCATCCGTGAGGGCGTCAACAAATACCTCTGGATGCAGGACAAGGGCTACTACGCCCAGTTCCTCTACGGACGTTCCAATTTGAGCGCATCACCTCGCAGCGAAACCCTCGGAGAGGCCCTAGCAATTCTCTGGGGCGTTGCTTCAGAGCAGCAGGCTGCCTCAATCTGTTCATCTGTACCGTGTCAGGACTATGGTACCTCCTGCTTCTTCCCGAACATTGCAGATATGTCTCCGTACCACAACGATGCAATGTGGCCTTTCGTCCAGGCATATTGGATGAACGCCTGCAAGAAGGCGGGCAACTCCGCCGGCGTGATGCATTCCATTGCTGCGATTTCTCGTCTTGCTGCCTTCTGCCTAACCAACAAGGAGAATATGGTCATCTATGACGGACGCTGGCAGGGTACTGCAATCAACTCTTCCCGTCAGCTCTGGAGCATTGCCGGCAACCTCGGAATTGTCTATACCGTCCTCTTCGGCATCGATTTCCAGCCTGAAGGCCTGCATTTCGCTCCGTTTGTTCCAAAGGAGATGGCTGGTGTCAGACGTCTCGAAGGATTCCGCTACAGGGGAGCCATCTACGACATCACCCTCGAAGGCTATGGCGACGGCATCCGTTCCTTTACCATTGACGGAGCTAAGGCAGAGCCATTCCTTGACGCATCGGAAAGTGGACGCCATCAGGTCCGCATTGTGCTGAACGGCCATCTGAAGAAGTCCTCCGTCAACATGACTGCCAATGCCTACTCACCTCTCACCCCGATTGCCCGTCTGCAGTCTTCCGCTGCATCTTCCTCTGC
>CAMBRR010000033.1 GCA_945870315.1 uncultured Bacteroidales bacterium | reverse complement strand
CTATGCTCCTTCTTCGGGTGAAAATCTGACCTCGAAAATCTAATTCAAATCTGACACAACTTATTATTTTCATATTACAAAAGCGCGCAAAAATATGCATAAATTTCCGATTTTCAAAGGATTTCGAAAGAATTCTCCATCGCCGTGGATATGGTTTCGTCTATCGGCAGATAGAACCTGTAGAAAGCCTCATCGTCCAGGCGGGAATATCTTCCAACAAGGGCTTTGACCGATGGAAGCATATACTGGCGGGATTTCTCCCACTCCCCAGCCAATGGCTTCAGTCCGTCCTCCCGGGCTGCGAATTCAAGGAATTGCTTCTCTACAGAGACCTCCTGCATCCATCTTTCAAGAGAGTTGAAATCCTCGATTGAAGAAAGACTCTTGCGATAACGGTCGAACATCGAAGATGCGAACCTCATTGCAGTTGCCTTCTTATTGCAGTCCAGATAGAACTTGGTTGCCTTGGTGGTGTCAATCGGTACGAAAATATCAGGAACTATGCCTCCGCCTCCATAGACTGTCCTGCCTGCAAGGGTATGGAAAATAGCTGTAGTATCGACCTTCACGCTGTCTGCAGAGACCATTTCGCCGTGAGCATAGCGCTCATAGATGTCATATGCATAGTTTTTGGCATATGGTTTCTGGATACATCTGCCTGACGGGGTATAGAAGCGGGCCACCGTGAGCCTTATGCCGGAACCGTCGGTAAAGTTGACAGGTTCCTGAACCAGCCCTTTTCCGAAGGAACGCCGTCCCACTATCACTCCCCTGTCGTTGTCCTGAATGGCTCCTGCAAAGATTTCACTGGAAGAAGCACTGCCCTCATCGATGAGCACGGATACCGGAACATCCACAAGATGTCCCCTGCCGTCGGATGTAAAATTCTGTCTCGGACGGTGGAGGCCTTCCATATATACTATCTCGGCACCTTGTGGAAGAAATTCGTTGCAAAGCTGGAGAGCCTGATCGAAATAGCCTCCCGTGTTGTTGCGAAGGTCAAAAACAAGCCTCTTCATTCCCTCTGCCATCAACTTGTCAGATGCCTGGCGGAACTCCTTGAAGGTCGTACGGGTAAATTTGGAAAGTTTGATGTAACCGGTAGTTTCATCAATCATAAATGCGGCATCGATGCTGTTGACAGGAATCTTGTCACGGGTGATTTCAAAAGGAATCCTGGTTCCGTCACGATTGACAGTAATCCTGACCTTGGTACCGGAAGGGCCCTTCATCAGCCTGACCATACTGTCCTGGGGCGTTTTGGTGCCGGCGATGGTACGATCATCCACACTGATAATCCTGTCTCCCTGGTTCAAACCGACCTTCTCTGACGGTCCTCCCGGAATGACGCTCAGCACGATAGCTGTGTCATTGGGCACATTGAACTGGATGCCGATACCCTCGAAATTGCCGGAGAGTTCAGTCTCGGATTCGGTCAGCTGGACAGGAGGCAAATAGATGGAATGCGGATCAAGAGTCGAAAGAGCGGCTTCTACGGCTGCATCCGTCATCGCCTTCATATCGATGGTATCCACATAATTGTTCTGAACCTCCTGAAGGATAAGGTTCAACTTGCGCCAGCGGTTGTAGTCACCGTCGAACTTCTTCTGGGGCATCAACTTACACACCAGAAGAGTAACAAGCACTCCTACGACTGCGCCGAGGAGTGCTGTAATGATGTTGTCACTTATTTTTTTCATAATGTTCAGTCAACCTGCTCTGTTCAGTCAACCTGCTCCACCTCTATCCCAGCTGCTGTCAGAAGGTCAATTCCATCCGTCAAACGATATTCATCGCGATAGACCACCCTCCTGATTCCGGCCTGGATGATGAGTTTTGCACATTCCATACAAGGAGCCGCAGTCACATACAAGGTTGCACCCTTGCTGCTGTTTCCGGACTGCGCCACCTTGGTTATAGCGTTGGCCTCGGCGTGAAGGACATACGGTTTGGTCACCCCGTTTTCATCCTCGCAGATATTTTCAAATCCTGAAGGCGTGCCGTTGTAGCCGTCTGAAATTATCATACGGTCCTTCACCAGCAGAGCGCCCACCTGACGTCTTTTGCAATAGGAATTACGGGCCCATACACCGGCCATCTCTATGTAGCTCTGGTCAAACTTTTCCATAATACAATATCAGCTTCTTTGATAAAGATATCTCTTGATACTCTTCTTAGGAGTCCTTTCAAAATCTTCGGACATCACCTCTATCTTCTTGATTCTGGCATAGTTAGGAAGTTCCTTATTGAGGTCTCCGAGAGAATCTTCAAAATATTTGATGAGGGCGTCCTGAGACATTCCGTCCTTAGCGCCGAGGGCAAAATCAGGATATACCAGGGCTGTAAGTCCTCCATTGTCCTCCACTACCAGGGACTCAACCACATACGGGCGGGAGTTGATTACAGTCTCTATCTCCTCCGGATAGATATTCTGTCCAGAAGGACCTAGAATCATACACTTCGAACGGCCTTTCAGGAAGAGGCTTCCGTCCTCGTCGATGATTCCCATATCCCCGGTATGGAACCACCCATCGTGAGTCAGGGCAGATTCTGTGGCCTCCTGGTTCTTGTAATAACCCAGGAAGACATTCTCTCCCTTTACAAGCACCTCTCCAGGAATGTTCCGAGGATCTGATGAATCTACCTTTATCTCCAAATTCGGAGCCACCTTTCCGCAAGAATACAGTTTTTCATCTTTCCAGTCATCATATGTGATGATTGGCGCACATTCTGTCATACCGTAGCCCACGGTGAACGGGAAATTGATCTTCTTGAAGAAGGCTTCCACTTCCTTGTTGAAAGCAGCTCCGCCTATGATGACCTCCTCAAACTGTCCGCCGAAAGCATTCACGAGTTCAGTGCGTATCTTATTCATTACCACCTGATTGAGAACAGGCAACTTCATCAGGAAACGGATTCCTTCCTTTTCAAGCACAGGTTTCACCTTGCTCTTGTAGATTTTCTCAATGACAAGAGGAACGGCAATCACGATGTATGGCTTCACTTCAGCAAGGGCCTGCATAATGATCTTCGGACTTGGCACCCTGGAAAGGAAATGCACATGGGCTCCGACACTCAATTCATAAAGGACTTCGAACATAAGTCCATACATATGAGCAGAAGGAAGCATTGATACGACACTCTTGGTGCAATCCAGATTCGGAAGGACACCCTTGGCAAATTCGATGTTGGAATATATGGCCCTATATGGAATCATAACTCCCTTTGAAAATCCGGATGTTCCTGAAGTATAATTGATTACAGCAAGCTCATCAGCACTGTCCTCATAGTAGTTCAAAGTATCCTTGGTGAATGCTTCCGGATATTTCTTTCCGAACATTTCATTGAGGTGCTCCCTCGCGTGGGTAATTCTCTCGTCCCTTGCAAGCAGGAGTTTGAAAGTGTTCACCTGGATAATGGCTGCCAGATCCGGCATCTCACTCTCATTGAGTCCTTCCCAAACCACATCATCCACAAAGAGAATCTTCGCCTCAGAGTGATTTACCAGATGATGTACATTGCTGGATTTGAATTCGTGCAGAAGCGGAACCGGAACTGCTCCATAAGTCATCGCAGCCAGGAAAGCCACTGCCCAGTTGGCCTGGTTTCTGGAACATAGAGCAACCTTGTCGCCTTTCTGAAGTCCACACTCTTCGAACACTATATGCAATTTCTCGATCCTGCGGGCAACATCCCTGTAGTGAAGTGTCACTCCCTGATAGTTGGAGATTGCAGGACGATCCCAATTCTCCTTGAATGCCTTTTCATAAAGCTTGTTAACTGATGAAAATTCCATAATATATTAAGTTAAAGTACATTATTTCAAATTCAATGTCCTTGATTTTCCATCAAAGCACATATATTTCACGCTCGTATCATCTACAATTTCAATCTGCGTATCCGGGCGGGCCATCTGATCCCCCTCTCCCATATCAAACGGGGCAGCGCCAAGGAACGGATAAATGAGCGTCCTCAACGATGTTCTGACAACCCAGAAGTTGCTGCCGCCAACGACCAGCCTCTCCGGAAGGCCCTTGATTTTCTCTTCGCAGGTTATGTCGGTCCAACCTTGAGGCTTCACGCCCTTGAGGTTGTACATACTTATACGGTTATCCTTGTGAAGCACCATTGCATTGTATTTTCCGGCCCCGCTGAAATCATACACGTCAGGACCCAGCCTCACCGCAGAATCCAACGTGACAGGGAAACCGCCCACGAAGCGGCCAAGTCTGTCCACCAGATAGAGCTTGTCACCGCTTGCAAACAGGAACTGAATCTTTCCGTTTGCAAAATAGTCAACATTGCAGACTCTGCCGCAGAAATTGCCGTCGAAAGGAATACCCCAAAGTCCTTTGCCATCTTCTTCCTTGAGGCAAAGGTAATTCTTTTCATTCTTGTAGAGAATATTGGTCTTGCCTGTTGCAGAATTCTTGACCTTGAACGGCCCTTGAGGAACCACGACAGTAGTATCCAGCTCGCTTGTAGGAGCCTTAGTGCGGCGAAGGGAGGCGTTTACCAGATTGAGCGAGAAATCCGACGGAGACTTCCCATCCGAAATCGTAAGCAAGGCAGAACGGAATTCACCCTGCCCCACATAACCAGAAAATTTATCCAGAAAGCCTTTGCTGAACAGCTTCCTGTTGGCAGATTCGCTGGCTCCGAAAGAAAAATAGGCCGTTAGAACCCTGTCCCCTCCCTGCCAGAAATCGCTGCATTCGGCATTCCTGAAATATTCTTTCAAAGGATAATCACAGGCACCCCCTTGCGCATATTCAGCAACAGTCAGACTATCTCCGCTTATAAGCCAATTATCCACAAGAGTGAAAAAGGACTCATCCTCAAGACGGAATTCCTTACCGAGAATGTTGGCAAGATAGCCACTGAATCTGTATGGGAGCACCTGGCCCTGAACTGCCTTGAAAGACTTTACTGCCGAGGAATCGGCCAGCAAGTATTGAGGTTTGGGAGGATTGCACCTTAGAACATTGACACGTTTCTCGCCGCCGGAAGATACGATGGTGGCGCATACGGCCTCCTTGACCTTCATTGTCTTGACGAAATCTTCAACGGATACCCCGGTGACCTTCTTCAAAGAGGAAGCTTCCTTTTCCGTAGCCTGCAAGCTGTTTTTAGCGTTGAGATACTCTCTGTACGCACTGGCATAATCGGAGAAATCCTCAGGAGTCAGACATAAGGCTGACACTGTTGTATATGGCAGAATGTCCTGAGCCTGGGACGAAGATGGGGCCGACGACGAAAGCACAGTTGCAAATTCAGCATCATTCCCCGAGGAGAGAAGTGAGCCCGAAAGCTGAATGGAGGACGGGGTTATCTCATCCAGATTGACAGCCACCCAGGCTGAAAGGCGATTGAAAAATTCTGTCTTAGAAGACAATTCCTTAGAAGAGAAGACCTGAGACAGCAAGCGATTTGCCTGGGAGTTCGGGAAAACTGCCACGTTGCCGCCGCCCCCTTGAGACAAGGCTTTCGGGAAGCCTTCCACATCCAGGATGGAATGCCCTGAGGAGATATGCCTCAGGCTGGCCTTAAGAAGATTCTCGTCCCTGCAAACCAGCAATAGATTCCGGCTGCAGAGGCGGTTGTTGTACTGACGGCAGTCGATAGCCTCAGTCCGGAAGCCCTCCGCGGAAGCCTTGGAAATCAGAGTTGCGGCTTCCTCCTTTGCCTGCGAAAGGTCTCCCTCTCCAAGGTCAAACACATACAGAGGCTTCATTTCACCCCTGAAATGCCAGGAGATGGCTGCGGGATACCCGGAATCAGCAAACGGGGTCAGATTGGAAGCATCGGACAGTTTTCTGAAATAGAATGTCGCCATTGCATCTGAAGGCACTCCGGAGAGAATATCATAGCAATGGTCAATATCTACTGTTTTCTCCGCTTTTTCATCCGGAATATACAAGAAACAGACGGCCACCGCAATTCCGATGACCATCAGCACAAGGGCGGAAACTGCTATGACCAGCTGTTTCCTGCTCATTATCTTACTGCAATTGCCTCAACCTCAAGCTTTACGCCAAGTGGAAGTGCAGCCACCTGAAAGCAAGCTCTTGCAGGCTGCTGGGCAGTAAAATACTGGGCATAAACCTCATTTACAGCCTTGAAATCGTTGATATCGGCCAGCAGAACCGTTGTTTTGACAACATTCTGATAGTCAAGTCCAGCAGCCTTGAGGATGGCGCCCACATTCTTGAGGGACTGATGTGCCTGGGCAACGATATCGGAAGGAATGCTGCCATCGGCAGGATTTACAGGAATCTGTCCAGAGACATATACGGTTCCATTTGCTTCAATAGCTTGAGAATATGGCCCTACAGCCTTGGGTGCATCGACGGTTGCAATTACTTTTTTCATAATGTGGTATATTTCATTTTCAAACAAGACTGCAAAATTAACAAAAAAAATAAAACAATAGTGGAACCCCGAGAAAAGTCTCAGAATTCCACTATTGGTAGCCCCGAGCAGAATCGAACTGCTATCTAAAGTTTAGGAAACTTCCATTCTATCCGTTGAACTACAGGGCCAGGAGAGGCATTGCCTTATCAAGGGAAAACTTACTCAGCCTTCTTCTCGATAATCTGACGTCCTCTATAGTAGCCACACTCTGGGCATACTCTGTGGTACATGATAGTTGCACCGCAATTTGAACAAGTACCGAGGGTAGGAACTACCGCAACGTCGTGTGTTCTTCTTTTGTCACGTCTCTGTTTAGAGACTTTGTGTTTCGGATGTGCCATTGTTTATACTATTTAAATATTATCAATCAAACTCAATGCATCACTGCAACAGATGTTTCAAACTTGCAAAAGGACTGGAGTCAGCAACTTCCGCGTCAGCCTCGCCTCCAAGGTATTTCAAAGCAGCCTGAGAGCATCCGCCTTCCGGATGTACTCTCTGGAGAGGAAGCGAAAGACATACATAATCATATATAGTCTGACTAAGGTCCAGCGCCGATTCTCCTGCCGGAATGAAGATTGTCTCCCTCACGTCGTCATCCTCCTCTTCTTCCTGGCCGAACTTGACATTCAAGGCAATGGCGACATCAATGGGCATCACCAAGTCCTCCGCACATCTGTCACAGGTAAGTGTCAACTCTCCGACAACCTTGCAATCAACTGTCACATATCCTCCCGCCTTACGAAGAATTGTCTTTATATCCAGCTGAGCATCAATGACTTCCTCATTTTCAAAACTCTCAAAGAAATCTTTTCCGGCCTTCCACTCAAACACCGCTTCTCCGCCCGGAATCTCATCCAGCTGAATCAAAAATCCATTACTTTCCATAATCCGTTACAGATATGAGCCTGCAAAGGTATAAAAACTTTTGAAACTTTCAAACTTTAACTTCAAAAAGTCAGAAATACCAGATCAGGCCTCATCCGAAGACTGGCCGCGGCGCTTCCGCTCTATCTCATCCAGAATGATTTTCCTGATTCTCATTGACTTCGGAGTAACCTCCACGAGTTCGTCCTCCTGAATATACTCAAGAGCCTCCTCAAGAGAGAATACGATTGGCGGCGGAAGCATTACCTTGTCGTCACTTCCTGACGCCCTCATATTGGTAAGTTTCTTGGTCTTGCAGATATTGATGTTCAAATCCCTCTCACGGGTGTGTTCCCCAACGACCTGGCCGGCATAGATTTCCACACCCGGTTCTATGAAGAAACGGCCCCTGTCCTGGAGTTTGTCCATCGAATAAGCGACAGACAGACCTGTTTCCAGAGAAACCAGCGATCCATTCGTCCTTCTTTCGATTTCACCCTTGTAAGGCTCATAGTCCTTGAAGCGATGGGCCACGATAGCCTCTCCCTGGGTTGCCGTAAGCAGATTGCTCCTGAGTCCCATCAGACCGCGGGCAGGGATATCGAATTCAAGATGAGTCCTGTCACCTCGACTCTCCATATGGATGAGGGCACCCTTGCGGCGGGTTGACATCTCGATTGCCTTTCCCACGAACTCCTCAGGAACCTCTATGGTCAGGTTCTCAATCGGCTCGCATCTCTGTCCGTTAATGGTTTTGTCCAGCACCTTCGGCTGACCCACCTGGAGCTCAAAGCCCTCGCGCCTCATTGTCTCAATAAGGACAGAAAGATGCAGCACGCCCCTTCCATACACGATGAACGAGTCGGCATTTGGACCAGGTTTAACCCTCAATGCAAGGTTCTTCTCAAGTTCCTTTTCCAGACGCTCCTTCAGGTGGCGGGAAGTAACGAACTTGCCTTCACGACCGAAGAATGGCGAATTATTGATACAGAAGAGCATACTCATAGTAGGCTCGTCAACCTCGATTGGAGGAAGGGCCTCCGGATTTTCAAAGTCGGCTACGGTATCACCTATTTCAAAGCCTTCAAGTCCGACAACTGCGCATATATCACCGCAATTGACGGTATCCACCTTGGTTTTTCCCAAACCGTCAAAGACCATCAGCTCCTTGATTTTCTGCTTTTGGAATATATCATATCTCTTGCAGAGGGTAATGTTCATACCTGAGGTCAGGGTACCTCTGGTAACCCTTCCGATGGCGATACGTCCGACATAAGGGGAATATTCAAGGGAAGAGATCAACATCTGCGGGGTTCCCTCCCTATGCTCCGGGGCCGGAATGGCCTCAAGAATAGTGTCAAGCAAGGCGGTAATGTCATTTGTGGGCTTGCGCCAATCGTAGGACATCCATCCCTGCTTTGCGCTACCATACACCGTCTTGAAATCCAACTGGTCTTCAGTGGCTCCGAGAGCGAACATCAGGTCAAAGACTTCCTCCTGCACCTCATCTGGACGGCAGTTGAGCTTATCAACCTTGTTGATTACCACCACCGGCTTCTTGCCCATCTCGATGGCCTTCTGCAGAACGAATCTCGTCTGAGGCATACACCCCTCGAAGGCATCCACAAGAAGGAGCACTCCGTCAGCCATATTAAGCACCCTTTCCACCTCTCCGCCGAAGTCGCTATGGCCCGGAGTATCGATTACATTGATTTTTACACCTTTATATACTACGGATACATTTTTTGCAAGAATGGTGATGCCTCTCTCTCTTTCGAGGTCATTGTTGTCAAGGATAAGTTCTCCCAACTTCTCCTGCTCACGCGCCTGTTTCGCCTGATAAATCATCCTGTCAACCAAGGTGGTCTTACCGTGGTCAACGTGCGCGATGATTGCGATATTTCTAATCTCTTCCATATCTATTTTTCAAAAAAAGTCTGCAAAAATATACAATTATCCGAAAAACGAATCCAAGTTGCGGATATTTTTATCTTACCCTCAATTTGCGGCCAATCTTGAGAGTCGTGTTCGGACTGATGTTGTTCAGACGGCATAGGGCATTGACAGTGGTGCCGTTGTTACGCGCAATCTTGCTGAGGGTATCTCCGGAACGAACTGTATGATAACGCATTGCAGCTTTTTCCGCATCTTCCTTCTTGTCTTCCTCCTCATTTTTGAATTCATCTTCGAAATCTTGCTCGTAGCTGCTGTACGGGCTGAAATATTTCTTTTTCAAAACGAAGAGCCTGTGACGGAGAGTGCCGGTTTTGAAATCTATAAGCCACTGAGGGTCAAAGGAGAAGCCGTTGTACCTTGTCTCATAGTGAAGATGCGGCCCTGTGGACCTTCCGGTAGAGCCGCCAAGTCCGATTACATCTCCTGCGTTCACCCAGTCCCCCTCCTGCACATCGCGGCGGGAGAGATGACCGTAAAATGTCTCAAGTCCGTTTTCGTGCCTGATTATCACAAGGTTGCCATATCCTCCCATATATTTGCTCACCCTCACCTTTCCTGTGAAAGTCGCATAAATCGGATCACCGACTTTCAAAGGGAGATCTACGCCCTGGTGTTGACGGCCCCTTCTGATACCATACTTACCTCTGTAATACACTTCTCCCTGGAACGGACAATGATACTGATCGAGACTGTCCACAAGCCACAGAGACCAGGAATCCGGAAGTTCCTCCTGGGTGATGCCATAAGGGTTGGTCGAAGAATTATTCCAATGGTCATCGAAAACTCCGGAAATCTGCTGGAATCCAGGGGTTTTGAAATACTGCCAGGTGTTGTCTGCATACAGGAGCACCTTGATAAAATCATTCGCAGTATCCAGAGTATCAATAGGTTCCCCATCGTGAGGAATCATAGATTTAAGAGGTTCCTTGAATGGCCTGGGAATGATAAGGGAAGTACGGACTGTGTCTATCCTTATGGGTTCGGACGCCCCGGCATTGGACAGAGGGAACATAAACAGCGCAGCTGCAACGGTCAGGAATCTTATCAGCCTCATCTTACTTCGCTCCAAATCTTGTGGTTAGCAAATCACGCACTGCAGAAACCTTTTCATCCAGCAACTGCTTTGAGGTCGCCTCACAGATAAACCTCAGGTAAGGTTCTGTGTTTGAAGGCCTTATATTGAACCACCACTGCGGGAACTCTACCCTATAGCCGTCAAAATCCATATATGCAGTCGGCTTTTCCTCAGCGGTAAACATATCGCGCACCGCATCCATTGCTCCGGCCTTGTCCTCAAGCCTGAAATTGATCTCACCTGAATTCTGATATTTCTCTATCTCTGCAATCAAACTGCTGAGCGTGCGTCCTTCTTTCTTAAGTTTGGCTACCACATTGAGTATCAGGATAGAAGCAAGCATTCCGCTATCAGAATAGAAGAAATCACGGAAATAATAATGACCAGCGAGCTCACCGCCATAAACACCGTCAATCTCACGGAGCTTTTCGGCAGCGAATGCACGGCCTACCTTCCAGGTACGCATTTCCCCTCCCATAGGAGCAAGGTATTCTCCCACGGCCTTGCTTGAACGGATATCCTGGAGCACCAAGCCTTTTTCTCCCCTTTCCTCAAGGAAATATTTGCCAAGGACGGCTATCATCAGGTCAGGAGAAACGAATCTGGCATTCTCATCCACGAACATAACCCTGTCAGCATCTCCGTCATATATGACACCGATGTCGGAGCCAGTCTTGCGAACAAGTTCCTGAAGCGCCTCCACATTCTTGGGAATCAATGGATTAGGATCATGATTCGGGAAACGGCCATCCATAGTATCATAGAGATAATGAGGCTGATCACCGAAAATCTGTTTCGCAAACAGGTTGGCCATTCCGTTGGAAAGGTCCATAGCGATGTTAAGGTCGCTATAATCCCCCTTGTATTTCTTCAGGAAAGCGAGATAGTCCTCATAGATGTCCATTTTGTGGACCTCTCCCCTTTTTGCGACGGGCTCAGTCGGTTTTCCCTCCTCAATCCAGGCCTTGATTGTCTTCAATCCTGCATCATAGCCCACAGCCCTGGCATTCTCCGTAGATACCTTCATCCCGTTGTACTGAGGACCGTTATGAGAAGCCGTTATCTGGATTGAAGCCTTGAAGCCATAGTTGGCAGTGGCGAAATAGACTGCCGGGGTAGTGGTCAGTCCGAGATCGTAAACATCGGCGCCGGCATCTGTAATGCCCTGAAGGACGGCATCGTGGATTTCATCCGAAGATACCCTGCAGTCGCGCCCCACAGCCACCTTGTCCGTGGAAAGGAGAGTAGGAATGAAATAACCGACCTTGTAGGCCGTTTCCTTGTCGAAATCCACATTGTAGATTCCTCTTATGTCGTATGCGTGAAATGCTCCCATAATATATAAGGTATTGATTAATATTGATACATCCCGCAAAGTTAGGAATTTTTTGTAACTTTGCAGGCTATGCTATTGAATCAACAATTAAAAAACAAATACATATGAGCATCAACGACCTCAACGAGCAGGAGCAGATCCGAAGAGATTCGCTCGCAAAACTCAGGGAACTAGGGATAGAACCCTATCCGGCAGCCCTCTATCCAGTAAACACTTCGGCCAGAGAGATCAAGGATGGATACAAACCGGAAGAAGGCAATTTCCAAGATGTCGTCATCGCAGGCCGTATAATGTCCAGGCGTATAATGGGAGCGGCATCCTTCGGGGAAATTCAGGACGAGACCGGCCGTATCCAGATTTACGTCAACCGCGATGAAATCTGTCCCGGAGAAGACAAGACAATGTACAATACGGTATGGAAAAAATTGCTGGACATCGGCGACATCATCGGCATCAAAGGATTCGCCTTCATTACCAAGACCGGCCAACTTTCAATCCACGCAAAGGAACTCACCCTTCTGAGCAAGTCCCTCCGCGTGCTTCCGATTGTCAAAGAGGCTGACGGAAAAGTCTTCGACGCCTTCTCAGATCCTGAGTTGAAATATCGCCAGAGATATGTTGACCTTATCGTAAACCCTTCTGTAAGAGATACTTTCATCAAGAGAAGCCAGATCATTGCCACGATGAGGGAATATTTCAACGAAGCCGGATGTCTTGAGGTCGAAACACCTATCCTCCAGAGCATTCCGGGAGGTGCGACTGCCAGGCCGTTCATCACTCACCACAATGCCCTTGACATTCCTCTTTACCTGAGAATTGCCAACGAGCTTTACCTTAAGAGACTCATCGTAGGAGGCTATCACGGAGTGTATGAGTTCGCCAAGGATTTCCGCAATGAAGGAATGGACAAGACACATAATCCGGAATTCACCTGTATGGAAATCTATGTAGCATACAAGGATTACATCTGGATGATGGAATTTGTGGAAAAGATGCTGGAAAGAATCGCCGTCAAACTTCACGGTACATCCGTAGTCACAATCGGAGACAAGCAGGTTGACTTCAAGCCGCCATACAGGAGGCTTCCGATGCTTCAGGCAATCAAGGAATATGCAGGAGTGGATATCGCAGGAATGGATGAAGACCAGCTCCGTCAGGTATGCAAGGACCTCCACGTCGAGACTGACCCTTCTTTCGGAAAAGGCAAACTGATTGATGCCATCTTCGGTGAATATTGCGAAGACAAGCTCGTACAGCCTACCTTCATCACAGACTACCCTGTCGAGATGTCTCCTCTGACCAAGCGCCACCGCAGCAATCCGGAACTCACCGAAAGGTTTGAGCTTTTTGTATGCGGGAAGGAACTTGCCAACGCCTATAGCGAGCTCAACGACCCTATCGACCAATACGAGAGATTCCAGGACCAGCTTCGTCTCAAGGATAAGGGTGACGATGAGGCAATGTTCATAGATATGGACTTCGTAAGAGCATTGGAATACGGTATGCCTCCTACATCAGGAATGGGAATGGGTATAGACCGTCTGACGATGTTCATGACCAACTCCCCTACCATTCAGGACGTGCTCTTCTTCCCTCAGATGAGGCCGAAGAACAATTGATATACTACTTCTACAAAAGGAGCATCACTGCAAAAACATAGAGCAGAAAACCTTGGAATATGAGATTCCCCTCTGTGCTGCGACTCGCGACAATTTCCGCTTCATCCTCTGAACGGATTGCGTCAAGGTCCTCCGCTGAGGGGAGTTTCGTTACAGACCACTTGCGGATAAGATAGCCGTCACTGAAGCAAGTGACACCGCCATTGGACCTATTGAGAGAGATAAGTGTCTTGTAATCAGATTCATACACCTTTGTTCCAACCGCAGAACCAACCTGGTCATATACCTGTGGCGTGGTAAGGACCAGAGTATGGAAACCTGCCTTTGCGGCATTTTGCACGAAGTCGGAAACCTTACCCAGACGGCGCTGGGAGATGTCATCATATATGGATATTACCATCACACGACCATCTGCCGCAAGTGAGTCTTCATAGTTGCCATCCTCGTCGTGGAAAGACAGAACCACCACATTATCCTTAAATCCCTCCTTCAGCACGGTGCGGGAATCGACAAAAGTCCAGGTCGAGTCCGGAAGGTGACCGAGGGTGAAGACCTCCTGGCGGCCATCCTTCTCATATATGAATTCAGCCTCATATATATCCTCATCGAATACATCCTCCGATGCCGACTGCAGGATGGTGCCCATCTTGAACGGGGTGTAATCCACCAGAGGAATATTGATCAAGGACCATATGCCGAAAATGACGGAGGAGGCCGCCACCAGGGCAAAGGTATAGTATTTCTTCACTTTCGGAGTCCCGAATTCCCGGAACGGGACAAAGGCCCCCACAAGGAGCAGAGAAAGGACAACATTCTTGATAAACGACTGCAAGTGAGTAAGATGGAAAGCCTCACCAAAGCAGCCGCAATCCATCTGCGGGTTGAAAATCAGCAGGACCAGAGTCAACAGAGTAAAAAGTCCCTGGAGTGAAAAGGCAGCTATCGCGGTAATCTTCCTGAATACTCCAGTAATGAGAGCCGTTCCTATTATCGTCTCTGCAAAAGCAAACGCAAAGCCGAAGAACATCGCTGAAAAATCCAGGAAACCGAGGTGCAAGAAGGCAAAATATTCCTTCATCACCAGCATCGCCCCAGTCGGGTCCATCAATTTCAAGACACCGGAAAGAAAATAGACCAATCCGATCAGAAAGGCGCAGAACCGCCTTGCCCTTGTTGCCAGATACTTCATTTTGAGGAGATTGCTTTATCGACAACAGTCTTGATTCGTGAAAATATTTCATCTGGAGGAAGCATATTGCCTTCAGAATCGGAGCAATCTATACGTATGAAGGATTCATCCAGGGAACACTGCTTCAGGTACATCTGTCTCACTCTTTTCTGGAAAAGGATATCAGCCTCGTGGATATCCTGCCTGCCTTCCAGATAATCTCTGTCGTCCCCGTTACGGGAAGCTGAGAGTTTCTGCTGCACAAAGCCGATGGGAACGTCCAGGAACAGGTTCAAATCGGGAACAGGAAGGCCGAACTGCCTGTATTCAGTGTCGAATATCCACTGTCGGAGTTCTTCTGCCTGGGTATCGTCCGCCAGTTTTGCACATTGGTAGGCAATGTTGGAATACACATAGCGGTCCAGCAGGACGCAGCCGCCCCCATCCAATGTCTTTGACATCCGGGGCAGTGCTCCGTGACGGTCTTCTGCGAAAAGCAGGGCCACCAATTGGGGGTGTACGGCCTGATTGGAGCCGAAATCTCCTCTCAGGAAACGGCTTATCAAGTCACCGTAAACCGGTGCATCATACCTTGGGAAATGGATGTAATCCAGTGTTTCGAATATTGATTCGAGATATTGTTTCAGTTTCTTGACCTGCGTGCTTTTTCCCGCTCCGTCCAGTCCTTCTATGACAGTCAGCATTAATTTTCCGTTTTATTGTCAGATTGCAAATATAGGTTTTTTATTGGTTATATTTGCACGGCTAAAAATTATTAGAATGGATACTGGGAGAAACATCCGGATTATGGGAATCGTCAATCTGACCGATGATTCATACTATGCAAACAGTCGCTGCCTGGACAGGAATGACAAGGCGATGTCCATCAGCAAGGCGCTTGCGAGGGCCACAAGGCTAGTGGAAGAAGGTGCCACAATCATAGACCTTGGTGCCTGCTCAACCCGCCCGGGAGCCGAGAGCATAGGTGCAAAGATGGAATGGGAACGTCTGGAGGGTCCGCTTAGGGAAATATGGCTGACTCTTCCGCAGGTGAAGGTTTCCGTTGACACCTGGTGGTCGGAGGTCGTTGAAAGATGCTGCGATATGCTCAGCGGGCTTTCGTGCCGGGAAGATGTGCGTAACAAATTTATAGTCAATGATATCTCTGCCGGAGAGGACGATGCCGATATGCTGCCGCTGGTCGGAAGGGAAGGCCTCAGTTACATTGCTATGCACAAGAAGGGCAATTCGAAGACAATGCAGAGCCTTTGCCATTATGAGAATGTAACCCTTGAAGTGGTGGAATATTTCAAGGAATTCAGCAGGAAAGCGGAAAGATTCGGAATCCGCAATTGGATACTTGATCCCGGTTTCGGTTTTGCCAAAGACATAGCCCAGAACTATCAGCTTCTGAGGGAATCCCACATTTTCAAAGAAGAATTCCCGAACCGGGAGCTACTTATTGGAGTCTCTCGCAAGAGTATGATATACAGGTTATTCAATACGACTCCGGAGGATTCTCTGGCACAGACACAAGTTCTCCATATGAAAGCATTGCAGAATGGCGCGGATATTCTTCGCGTTCACGATGTGGAGGAAGCCGCAAGAACAGTCAGGCTTTATTCGTTGCTGGGTTGAGAGGACCGTATCTCCTCCAGGCTGCGCTTGAGCATTTTTATGATGTCGTCCTTGTCTGAAATCATCTGCGACTGGAGTTGATTGATCTGTCTGAGGTAATCGGCCTCCTGTCTGAAATGTTCTGCTTCCTGCCTTAAGCGCTCGGCTTCCTGACTTAATCTTTCGGTTTCTTGACGAATATCACCATTCTGGCTTCCATATTCTTTCTGGGCATTTTCAAGACAGCCCACTTCCTCGGTCCGGAAGGGTTTTTCCTGTATGATTTCCTCCACGGAGAAGCCAGTCCTTGCTGCCATATCTATGATTTTCTCACTAAGAATAACGGTATTGCCCTTCTCAAGGTCCCTATAGGCAGTGGTGGAGATATGGATAAGTTCCGCCATTTGCTCCTGAGTCATACCCAATCTCTTTCTGAAGGCAGCAATATTCTGTTTGATGGTCCGGTTATCCATTTTGCCAATTTTTTTCAACACTTTGGCAAAATTACAACCTGAACCACATCTACCTCCACAAGATATTCTTTTCAATCATAAGCATATCTTGCGGTTTTGGCACTTTATGTCTCATATTATGAAAAAGCAGTATCTTTGGCTCCTCAAAAAATGGAGTGTTGTGAAGATACTGGAGAAGACATATGCGGATGCAGTGGTGGGGAATGTGATACTTCGGCGAAAGGCCGGGGTGCGGAGGTTCAGCATCCGGGTAAGCGAGAGAACAGGAGTAAGTGTTACAGTGCCTTATATGGTTTCATTTGAAAGGGCCCTGGAGTTCTTCCTGTCCAACCGCGAATGGGTATTGAAAACCATCTCCCGGCAGAGGGAGCATCCAGGAAGAGAAGCCTCGGCAGAAGAAATAGCCGCACTGAGGCAAAAAGCCGCCAGCTATCTGCCGGAACGCCTTGCTCAGTTGGGACATAAATATGGCTTTACCTGGAACAGGATATCCCTAAAGCACAACCGCACAAACTGGGGAAGTTGCTCCAGAGGCAACAACATCAACCTCAATATCAGCCTGATGGAACTTCCTCAGGTTTTGATTGACTATGTCATCCTCCACGAACTTTGCCATCTGGTCCACCACAACCACTCCCAAGAATTCCACCGCCTGCTCGAATCCCTGCTGACGGACCACCTGGGAGGCCTCCCTTCAGACATTCCCTATCGAGATGCCCAGTTCCCGCTCGACCACTCCCTCTCCCGCGCACTCCGCCAATACCGACCAGTCTGAGAAGAACACCTTTTAAAAGTGTGCGGAAATATGAAACATATTTTTTTTGTTTTATTTCAATAAGATGTTTATCTTTGCGCCCGCTTTTAAGTTATTCACCTCTAAACTTTTTTCACTATGGCTGAGTATTTGGCACCAGAGAAAAAGCAGGAGATTTTCGCGAAGTACGGAAAGTCTAATACTGACACCGGCTCTCCAGAGAGTCAAGTTGCTTTATTTTCCTACCGTATCGCTCATCTTACAGAGCATCTGAAAACCAACAAGAAAGACTACTCTACACGTCGTTCTTTGTTGAAGCTCGTTGGTAAGAGACGTCGTGTCCTTGACTATCTCAAGGAGACTGATATTGAGAGATACAGAGCTATCGTCAAGGAGCTTGGACTCCGTCGATAAGCAAATCATAGGAAACGACGAAGGGGAAACCTCGGTGGGGATTTCCCCTTTTTTACGCAAAAAGAGCTTACGGATGTCAACAAACATCAACCTGCGGCATCCGGAAGCAGACAATATATAGGACGTGACTATATCTAGGGGTCTTTGCAGACTCCATATGGGCGGAACAAGACAGTAATTTAGTAATTGACTTCCATAGGGGAAGGCAGGTTGAACAGAAGATTAATGAATATCGTAAACAAGAAAATCGAATTGTCCGATGGCAGGACAATCGAAATCGAAACCGGCAAGCTTGCAAAACAGGCTGACGGTTCTGTTGTCGTCAAGATGGGCGGCACTATGCTCCTTGCTGCAGTGACCTGTGCAAAAGACGCAAAAGATGACGTGGATTTTATGCCGCTTCAGGTGGACTACAAGGAGAAATATGCCTCTGCCGGCAGGTTCCCGGGAGGCTTTATGAAAAGGGAAGGAAAGGCTTCCGATTATGAAATCCTCGTTGCTAGACTCGTGGACAGGGCTTTGAGACCATTGTTCCCAGAGGATTTCCACGCAGAGGTGTATGTCACCGTCAACCTCATTTCAGCCGAGCAGGATATTCAGCCTGACGCACTCGCCGGACTGGCAGCATCTGCTGCACTTGCAGTGAGCGACATCCCGTTCGAAGGTCCGATTTCAGAGGTAAGGGTGGCCAGAATCAATGGCGAATTCAAAATCAACCCTAACTTCAGCGAGATGGCCGATGCCGACATTGACATTATGGTAGCAGCCACCTACGACAACATTATGATGGTTGAGGGTGAGATGAACGAGGTAAGCGAGCACGATATGCTCGAAGCCATCAAGTTCGCCCACGAAGAGATAAAGAAGCACTGCAAGGTGCAGATGGAACTTACCGAAGAAGTAGGAAAAACTGTTAAGAGGACTTACTGCCACGAGGAGAACGATGAGGAACTCCGCAAGGCCGTTCAGGAGTTCTGCTATGACAGATGCTATGCAATCGCAAAATCAGGTCAGGGCAAACACGAAAGGACAGATGCCTTCGACGCACTGAAGGAGGAATTCTACCAGACCATTCCTGAAGAGGAGCGCGAAGACAAGAAGATGATGGTGGAGAGATACTACCACGCTGTCGAGAAAGCCGCTATGAGGAATATGATTCTCGACGAGGGCGTACGTCTTGACGGTCGCAACACCACACAGGTTCGTCCAATCTGGTGCGAGGTAGGCTACCTGCCTTGCGCACACGGAAGCGCAATCTTCACCCGTGGCGAGACACAGTCTCTTTCAACCGTAACCCTCGGTACCAAACTCGACATGAAGGAGAGAGACGAGGTTCTCGTACAGGGAACTGACCAGTTCGTCCTTCACTATAACTTCCCTCCTTTCTCTACTGGAGAAGCAAAGGCTCAGAGGGGCATAGGCCGCCGCGAAATCGGTCACGGAAACCTCGCTTGGAGGGCACTCAAGCCTATGGTTCCGATGGCTCCTGAGAACCCATATGCAGTACGCGTCGTTTCTGACATTCTTGAGTCCAACGGTTCATCTTCAATGGCCACAGTCTGCGCAGGCTGCCTTGCCTTGATGGATGCCGGTGTAAAAATCAAGAAACCTGTTGCTGGCGTTGCAATGGGACTTATCACAGACAAAGACAGACCAAACGAAAGATATGCAATCCTTACCGACATTCTCGGAGATGAGGACCACCTCGGAGATATGGACTTCAAGGTTACAGGAACCAAGGACGGTATCACCGCAACCCAGATGGACATAAAGGTTGACGGACTTTCATACGATGTACTCGAAAAAGCTCTCGAACAGGCTCGTCAGGGAAGGATGCACATTATGGGCGAGATGATGAAGACCATCAGCGAGCCTCGTGAGGACTACAAGCCATTCGTGCCTCGCATCATCCAGATCAGGATTCCTGGAGAGTTCATCGGCGCCGTTATCGGCAAGGGTGGAGAGGTCATCCAGAAGATTCAGAAAGAGACCGGTACCACCATCACCATCACCGAAGAGGCCAACGGTGGCGTTACGGAGGGTGTTGTGGATATCTTCGGACAGAACAAGGAGTCTATGGACAAGGCTCTCGCATGGATCAAGGGCATCACAGCGGTTCCGGAGGTTGGCACCGTATATCACGGCAAAGTCGTTTCCATTCTCGAGTTCGGAGCATTCATCGAGATACTTCCTGGCAAGGAAGGACTTCTCCACGTATCTGAAATCGATTGGAAGAAGACCGACAAGGTTGAAGACGTTCTCAGCGTAGGTGACGAGGTGGATGTAAAACTCCTCGAAATCGATGAGAAGACCGGCAAGATGAGACTTTCCCGCAGAGCTCTCATTGAGAAACCTGAAGGCTACGTAGAGCCAGAGCGCAAGCCAAGGCCGCAGGGTGACAGAGGACCTCGCCGCGATGATCGCAGGGGTGACCGTCGTCAGGGAGATAGAGGACCTCGCCGCGATGACCGTAGAAGCGAGAAGCCTCGTCATCAGAATCAGAATGAGGAAAACAACTCAGGCAACAACGAGCCGGAGATGTTCTAACCAAAACATTCCATAAAATAAAAAAAAGAGAAGGTGACTAAAAAGCTGACTTTTTAGTCACCTTCATCGTTTTTCTTCGAAAAACTGACCTTCCTAACCCCCGTAGACTATCGTCTACGACCCCTATTAGGGGTATTTCGAGCCTACCCGGCTCGGTCGCTTCGCGACTGGGCGATTTTTTAGTCACCCCTTCAGAGTTTGTATCTTGAAAATAGTTATATTTGGGAACTCAAAAACAAGATTTATGGAAAGAATCATCGAATGCGTTCCCAATTTCAGTGAAGGACGCGACAGAGAAATCATCAATTCAATAGTAAAAGCCATCGAAAAGGGAGGTCGCGAAGCCAAGGTTGAAACCCCAGGGGTGAAAGTGCTGGACGTAGATCCGGGTGAAGCCACCAACCGTACAGTTGTTACCTTCGCCGGAAGTCCGGAAGCAGTGGTTGAAGCTGCATTTGAGGGAGTGAAGAAAGCTGCCGAACTGATTGATATGCGACATCACCACGGTGCCCATCCACGTTCAGGAGCCACAGATGTGCTTCCTCTCATACCTATTTCAGGAATTAGTCTAGAAGAATGCGCCGGACTTGCACGAAAGCTGTCTGAGCGCATTTTTCGTGAACTGGGCATTCCTTGTTACTGTTACGAAGCTGCTGCATTCAAGAGCGAAAGGAAAAACCTTGCCGTATGCCGCAGCGGAGAATGGGAAGCCCTGCCGCAAAAGATTGCAGATCCGGACAGGAAACCGGATTTCGGACCGGAAGAATATAATGAAACTGTCGCAAAAAGCGGTGCATCTAATGTCGGGGC
>CAMBRR010000032.1 GCA_945870315.1 uncultured Bacteroidales bacterium | reverse complement strand
AGGAAGATGAATATCATTATCGTGAATGCCCAGAGGGAACTTCCTCCGTAACTGACCATCGGAAGCGGGATGCCTATGACCGGCATCAGCCCTATTGTCATTCCGATGTTGATGAACAGGTGCATAAAGATGCAGCAGGCTACGCAATAGCCATATATTCTCGTGAATGCCTCCCTACTCCTTTCTGCATCGGCAATGATTCTGCATATCAGGAATACATACAGCCCAATTACGACCAATGCCCCGAAGAAGCCCCATTCTTCACCTACAGTACAGAAGATGAAATCAGTACTCTGCTCCGGTACGAAGCCATATGCAGTCTGGGTACCATTGAGATAGCCCTTGCCGGTCAGGCCTCCGGACCCGATTGCAATCATCGACTGATTCACGTTATATCCTACTCCGGCAGGGTCCTCCTTCATTCCCAGAAGAACCTCGATTCTCTTTCTCTGGTGGTCCTGCAGCACGTTGTTGAAGAGAAAATCAGCGGAGAATACCAAGGCGATTCCAGCTATTGCAGCCAGGATAGTCAGGTGGGAAAATATATTTCTTTGTCTGAATCCACGCCAGATTACAAACGGGATTCCTATGACAATCATCCCAAGGAGGATGTATAACGGCTTTATTTTTTCAAAAAATGGTGCGGCTTCACTCAGCGCCCTCATCCCCATAGGAATGAATGCAAGCAGGATTATAGCAGGAATACCTATTATCAGCCACCATTTGAGGACTCCGCTTTCGAGGCAGATACACAGGGACGCTATCGCCACTATTACCAGTATGGCGACGAAAGGCGAACAGGTAAGTGTAAGAATGAACGAGAGAATGGCCATTCCGAGAATGAAGATAAGCCACCCTGACAGCCCTTCCCGGTAGAGCATAAATATAAATCCGACATAGACCAGGGCAGAACCTGTTTCACTCTGCAGTACGATGATGAGCATCGGGACGAGAATGATGGCTGCCGTCAGGACGAAATCCTTGAAGCGGCCTATCTTATAGCCCAATTGGCTCATAACCGTCGCCAACATCAATGACGTTGATATCTTGGATATCTCGGCAGGCTGGAATCTTACCGGGCCGAATGCAAACCAGGATTTGGAACCTTTGACCTCTACTCCCAGAAAAATCACGGCAACCAGAAGGGCAATCGTACCCAGGTATATAGGCAGAGACAGTCCTTCATATGCCCTCGGATTGATTACGAACAGAATCAGCGCTGCCAGAACAAGTGAAGTGGCAATCCAGACAAGTTGTTTTCCGCTTCTGCTTTCAAAATCGAAGGCCGAGGTCACTTCGCTCGCGTGTATGGACGCATATATGTTGACCCACCCTATCAACACGAGCAGAAGATAGCATATAACTATCTTCCAATCAATGGTTTTGGCAAGTCCTCTGCCCCTATTTCCTCCTGTGTTGATCATTTCTTTTTAACTTTTACCCTGTCCAGAAGATATCCGTCAAGCATCCTTTTCTCAAGGTCCTTCCTTTGCGGGCTAATTTCCCTGTTGAGGTACATCTCTGTAAGAAGGGATGCGATAGGAGCAGCCCAGGTTGCGCCGAAGCCTCCGTTTTCAACATATGCGGCGACGGCGATTTTCGGATTGTCCTTAGGCGCAAAGCAGATGAACACCGAGTGGTCCTGCCCGTGAGGATTTTGTGCCGTACCCGTTTTCCCGCAGATGTCAAGACCCTCTACGGCAGCAATGCTTGCAGTTCCTCCGGAGCCGAACCCGCTGTTGACGGCCCTGTACATACCCCCGATAACTTTCGGGAACTGGGTGGTGTCCACTGCTGTATAATGCCTTTCCTTATATTTCTGATCTATGGCTATCCCTTCCGAATCCTTGATTATGTGTGGAATGTAATAATATCCGCGGTTGGCGATGGTAGCGCACAGGTTTGCAAGATGAAGGGGAGTGCATCCGATTTCGCCCTGGCCGATTGAAAGGGAGATGACGGTGGTCGCCTTCCATCCTCCTTTGTGATAGACTTTGTTGTAATACTTGGAATCCGGGATGAAGCCTCCCAGTTCAGACGGGAAGTCGCTACCGAGTTTCTGCCCGAATCCGAAACTGCGGACTGCTTCGTTCCAATGGTCCATAGCCTGATCAATTGAACTGAAATCCTTGTTTTCCAGCATATCCCTGAGCACATAGCAGTAGTAGGCGTTGCAGGACATCATTATTGACTCTTCAAGATTCAGCGGAGATTTGTGGGCGTGGCACCCCAGTTTGTTTTTCCCGAAGTGATATCCCTTGCTGCAGGGGTGAAAGGTATTAGGTGTGACGACGCCTTCCTGGAGTCCGATAAGTGCGTTGACCAGTTTGAAAACCGATCCCGGAGGGTATGGCGCCTGTACAGCCCTGTTGAACATGGGTTTATACGGATTAGAAGCGATTTCCTTATAG
Organism: uncultured Bacteroidales bacterium; assembly: GCA_945870315.1. Classification (GTDB taxonomy): domain Bacteria; phylum Bacteroidota; class Bacteroidia; order Bacteroidales; family UBA932; genus Cryptobacteroides. The sequence goes on along the minus strand of CAMBRR010000032.1, from coordinate 19,372 downwards.
TGTTTTCCTATATCGGCAAGCATTTCTACATCAATACCGGGGCTGGAAACCATCGTGAGAATCTCGCCAGTAGATGGCTCTATGGCTACAAGGGAACCAACTTTGTTCTCCATCAGCATCTGGCCATAGTGCTGGAGCTCGGCATCTATGGTCGTGGTCACGTCCTTGCCCGGAACCGCCTCCTTGTCAAGTTCCCCGTCCTTATAGCGGGACTCTATTCTGTTCCTGGAATCCCTCAGATAGATATGGTAGCCTTTCTCACCCCTCAGATCCGCTTCCCTTGCCGCCTCAATGCCGGTCATTCCGGCATAATCTCCCATTTTGTATTCATCCGGATGTTTTTCCAGATATCTGGCATCCACCTCCGACACATAACCCAGCAGGTTTCCTCCCGCATTGTACGGATATTCCCTTATGCTTCTGGCCTGACCGCGAAATCCGGGAAACTTGTAGGAAAGCTCTGCAAATTTCATATAGGTTTGCTGTGGCATCTGTTTTATCATCACCACAGACTGCCAGCCTATCCTTCTCTTGTTCTTCTTGTATTCCGCCATCTTCTCCTGAATAAAATTGACGTCCACATCGAGGACGCGAGCCAGCTCAAGGGTGTCGAAAGCGCTTACTTCCCTTGGGGTAACCAGCAAGTCGTAAGCTACCTTATTGCCTACGAGAATGTTACCGTACCTGTCGTTGATGATGCCTCTGGTGGGGTAGATGATGGAATAGACCATAGTGTTGTTGTCAGCACTCAGCTTGTAGTCATCCTCTATGATCTGTATATAGAAAATCCTCGCGAGCAGGATGGTTGCCACGGTGAACAGTCCTATCAGGAGTTTATTCTTTCTGTTTATAGTCATATTTCCCTACATTCTGTCATCCGGTGTGAGGATTCCGGTAACGATCATTGAAAGTATCGTGTTGATTACCAATGAAATTCCAAATCGTGTAAGGTTGAACCACAATGGTCTTGTACCCGCTCCGTCCAGCAGAATGTAAATAAGCAGGAAGATGGTCTGGATAAACAGGATGCACATCAGAATCTTGACCGTGCCGTTTTTCTTGAAGTTGAAGCTATCCTTCCTCACAATCAGGTCTTCTCCGAGAAACAGTCTGATGATGGGAATCCTCATCCAGGCGACCGGCAGACATGCAGCAGCATTGATTCCAAGCAGTCCTTCCGAGAGGAAATCCACGGACATAGACGCAGCAAATGCAATGATCATACAGGTTATAGTGCTGACAGTCAGTGGAATACAGAAAATAATAGCGGGGAGGATGGATACAACGAAATACGGACTAAGCTGGAAATAGTTGCTCAGAATGATTTGTATTACCAGCAGCAGTATGAAATAGATTCCGAAATTCTGACTTGTCCTCATCTTGACTCCTCCAAATCTTTTATCTCGTTCTTGTCGAGGTTTTCAACAATGGTGACATATCTTGCGGAGGAGAAATCCTCGAACAAGGTGACGGAAACGTCAAAGGTTGCTCCGTTGACAATCTTGCTGCCCTCTACGGTACCCAGAGGAATGTCCTGTGGGAAGATAGTGGAGAATCCGCTTGTAAAGACAGTATCGCCGGGGGAGAACTCGCAGTGACAGGGAATTTCCTTCAGGACTGCTCCGTGGCTGCTCATTCCGTCCCAGCTGAGTGGACCTACCGGGCCCTCCCTTCCTATGCGGGAACTGATGCTCATCTCGAAATTCTTGAAGGACCTGGCATAGGAATAATTCCGGCTCACAGCGTCAATTACACCTACGGCTCCCTTTCCCGTGATTATTCCCGAGCCAATAACCACTCCATCCTTACTGCCTTTGTCCACAATCAAATAATTGTGGTTGCTTCCGTTGCTGGTTTTCATCACCGAAGCCGGGATATACCTGAATTTTCCGCATTTCCCATCCTCCAAATCCGGAATTTCGGCCTCTGGATTGACAGATTCCAGATATGATATCCTCATCCTCAGTTCGTGGTTTTCAATGGCAAGGGCATCGTTGATTTTTTTCAATGAGAAATACTCCTTGACCTGCTGGGTGCACCCCCAGACATTGCCCATTATGGCGTGGCATATCTTTGAAAACCAGATATTCTGCATACGACCGTTATTCGCAAGCATAGTGAGCGCAGCTATCTCCAGAACGATGAAGATAGCTGCGTTGACCAATCTGGATATGACCTTGCTGTGCTGCACGGCCTATCTCATAAGGAAGGAGTAGTTGTCGGTGTTTTTGAGTGCCATGCAGGTACCCCTTGCAACGGCTCTTAGCGGATCTTCCGCAACGTGGAATTCAATATTCACCTTTTCGGTAAATCGTTTTGCCAGACCTCTGAGCAATGAACCGCCACCAGCAAGCCAGATACCGTTTTCTACTATGTCGGAATAGAGCTCCGGAGGTGTCTGCTCGAGCACGTGCAGGATTCCAGTTTCGATTCGCGCAATCGATTTATCAAGACAGTGGGCGATTTCCTGATAGGTGATGGTGGCGTGAACCGGATGAGCGGTCATCAGGTTCGGACCTGTGATGTTGTATGGCTCAGGCTCTCCGTCTTCCAGGTCAGGAATGACTGCGCCGATTGCGATTTTGATTTTCTCGGCTGTAATCTGACCTACGCGGATATTGTGCTGCTGCCTGAGGTATTGCTGGATGTCATTGGTGAAAACATCTCCTGCCACCTTTATACTGTCCTGAACTACGATTCCACCTAGAGAGATGACTGCAATTTCTGTGGTACCGCCTCCTATGTCCACAACCATATTCCCTTTCGGGGCTTCCACATCCAGTCCGATACCAAGGGCCGATGCCATAGGTTCGAAAATCAAATATACGTCCCTTCCTCCGGCGTGCTCGGATGAATCACGCACGGCCCTGATTTCAACTTCGGTACTGCCGGACGGGATTCCAACCACCATCTTTATGTTTGGAGTGAAAATTGACTTTCTCTTGTTGTTAACTTGTTTGATGAATCCCCTGATCATCATTTCTGCGGCATTGAAGTCCGCAATAACCCCGTCTTTCATAGGACGGACAGTCTTGATGCCGGGGTTTTCCCTCTCCTGCATCAATTTGGCCTTTTGTCCAAGGGCTATTGCCTTGCCTGTTGCATTGTCTATCGCTACGATGCTCGGCTCATCCAGGACAATCTGGTCATTCATAAAAATGACCGTATTCGCTGTGCCGAGGTCCATCGCTATCTCTTGTGTCAAAAATGAAAATCCCATACTTTTTCCTAATTTCAAATGAGCGGGTAAAATTACAAAAAAAACTTAAATTTGCCGAAAATATTTATATACTCATTTACAAAAGCAAGCATATTTATGGCGAGGGACAAATATGTGATAATTATGGCTGCAGGCCGGGGTAGCCGAATGGGCGAGGTTTTGCCCAAACAATTCATCGAGATTGACTCGGAAGCCATCCTTATGAAGACAATCCGTTCTTTTGAAGAGGCTTGTCCGGAAGCAAATTTCATCACTGTACTTCCCTCTGACTGGATTCCCTACTGGAGAGATTATTGTCTGAAGCACAATCTCACTACCCGGCAGGCTCTTGTGGCAGGTGGCATAACGAGGTTCCACTCTGTCAGAAACGCCTTGGATAGGGTTCCCGACGGCGCATTGGTTGCCGTTCACGACGGAGTCAGGCCTTTAGCTTCAGCCAAACTGATAAACGATGCTTTCCGTGCGGCAGAAAAATACGGTGCCGCCATCCCAGTTGTCCCTTGCGTGGACACCCTCAGGGTACTAGAGAAAAAGACGGCCCCCGACGGGGCCCCTGTACTGGTCACCGTTGAAGGGGCAAAGGCAGACAGATCCGTCCTGTACGGCGTCCAGACTCCGCAGGTCTTCCATTCCGAAATCCTTAAGGAGGCCTATCGTCAGCCTTATGATACCGATTTCACCGATGACGCTTCAGTGGTACAGAAAGACGGAAAAAACCTCTCCTACATTGCCGGGGAGAGGTTCAATATAAAAATTACCACGAAAGATGATCTTTTTCTCGCGAAAGCTATTCTTTCCTATTTCTCTTCAGACTCTCGGAAAAACTAGTGCTCTGATATTCTTTTACCCAGACCTGACGCTCAATGGCCTGGTCGAGGGAAATTTGTGTCTCTGTCTGCTGCACGTAAGGAATCTTCTGGATTGTGTTCAGGAGGATTTCCATAAGGTGGTCGTGGTCAAAGCAATATAGTTTTATCAAGAGGGCGTGCTTGCCAGTAACAAAGTGACATTCAACGATTTCTGAAATCTTTTTCAAGGACTCTATAACTTCCGGATACTTGTTGGCTTCCGAAAGTGACACGCTTACAAAGGCACAAACATTCAAGCCTAGTGCCTGAGGCTTTACAAGCAGGCGGGATCCGGTGATGACTCCATTGGCTTCGAGTCTTTTGACTCTCTGATGGATGGCAGCTCCCGAAACGCCACATTCCCTCGCAATCTCCAGGAACGGCATACGGGCGTTCTTTACGAGGAATGACAGAATCTTCTGGTCAATCTGGTCAATCTGATAACTTGGCATAATATTTTTCCTTTAAGCTTGCGAAATTAAAGAAAAAATATCAAATGCCAAATTTTTGGCCGTAAAAATTTAAGAAATGAAAGATTAACCCCTTCTTTTCTTACGGCTTGTAGGCGAGGATGAACTTATGATTTCTTTGCAGGCTTCTTCGGTAAGGGCAGTTGCATCTGTTCCCCTAGGGATTTTGTAGTTGCTGCCTGCGTGTTTGATATAAGGACCATAGGCTCCGTCAATGACTTGAATATCAGCATCTTTGAATTCAAGAAGAACTGCTCCTGCCTTCTTGGTCTGGCTTTCCTGGATAAGACGGGTACATTCCTCCAGGCTAATAGTTATAGGGTCTGAACCCTTTGGCAGTGATATATTCTTGTCTCCGTATTTCAGATATGGTCCGAACCTACCCTTTGTACAAACGATGTCTATGCCTTCAAACTGACCCACTGTCCGAGGAAGTTCGAACAACTTGAGAGCCTCTTCGAGCGTGATGCTTTCGATGAGCTGACCAGGAGCGAGGCTAGCATAAATCTTGTCATCTCCATCTCCTTTTTGGATGTATGGACCCCATTGACCGAACTTTGCTGTCAGCATCTTGCCGTCTTTCGGATCTATTCCGATTTCCCTGCTGACCCGGCTGTATTCCCTGTTGTTGAGAGTTTGTTCAACCCTCTGGTGGAAGGGTCCGTAGAAATCCGATATGACTTTGTTCCATTGGAGTGAGCCTTTCGCAATCTTGTCGAAATCGTCCTCGACGCTGGCGGTAAATCCATAATCGAGAATGGTCGGGAAGTGGTCGGAAAGGTAATCCGTGACAATCATTCCGATGTCCTGCGGCAGCAGCCTGTTCTTCTCTGCGCCCACTGTCTCAGTCTTCTGTGAGGAGGAAATCACTCCTTTTTTCAGGGAGAGGTTAGTTACAGGATGCTTCTCCCCGCTCTTGTCTCCCTTTATCACATAGCCCCTTGCCTTGGTAAGTGTTGTGATGGTGGCGGCATAGGTGGACGGCCTTCCTATTTCGAGTTCTTCTAGCTTCTTTATCAGGGATGCATCGGTGTAACGTGCTGGAGCAGAGGTGAATTTGCATTCTGCACTGATACCGTTTTCCATCATCCTGTCACCGACATTCATCTGTGGAAGTAAGGTGATGTCGTCCTCCTGGACAGGGTCGTCCGAACTCTCGATATACAGTTTCAGAAAGCCATCGAAGAGCACCTCCGTGGCCTGGACGCAGAAACGCTCTGAGGCCTTGTCGGAAGACACTTTTATGTCTGTGCGAAGAACCTTGGCATCTGCCATCTGCGAAGCGACTGTCCTTTTCCAGATGAGTTCGTAGAGTTTTTTCTCCTGAGGAGTACCTTCAATCTCGGTGTTCTCTATGTATGTGGGACGGATGGCCTCGTGCGCTTCTTGCGCTCCTTTTGTCTTGGTCTTATACTGCCTGGGCTTGGAATACTCCTCTCCGAAATGGGAACATATGTATGATTTTGCAGCACCCAGAGCCAGTGATGACAGGTTGGTGGAGTCGGTACGCATATATGTGATGAGACCGCTTTCATAAAGTTTCTGGGCGATGTTCATAGTCTGCCCTACAGACAATCTGAGCTTGCGGGCGGCCTCCTGCTGGAGGGTGGAAGTTGTAAACGGAGGAGCAGGGAAGCGGTTGCCTTCCTTTTTGTCCGCACTGCATATCCGGAACTCGGCCCCTATGCATTTTTCCAGGAATTCCCTTGCCTGGTCCAAAGTGTTGAACTTGGTATCAAGAACGGCCTTGACAAGTGTTTTCTCCGGAGTTCCTTCGGGATGAAAGATTGCCTCTACCTTATAATATGCCTCGTGCTTGAAGGACTGGATTTCCCGTTCTCTGTCCACAATCAGCCTGAGGGCAACAGACTGCACCCTTCCTGCGGAAAGCTTCGGCTGGATTTTCCTCCAAAGAACAGGAGAAAGTTCGAATCCCACCAGCCTGTCCAGAATGCGGCGCGCCTGCTGGGCATCCACCAGGTTCATATCAATCTCTCTTGGATTCTCCACAGCGTGAAGTATGGCGTTGCGGGTGATTTCGTGGAATACAATCCTTCTTGTATTCTCTTTCTTGAGACCGAGAGTTTCAAAAAGGTGCCAGGAAATGGCCTCTCCTTCGCGGTCCTCATCGGATGCCAGCCAGACAGTCGCTGCCTGTGAGGCAGCCTTCTTCAACTCTGCCACAACCTTCTTCTTGTCTGCGGGAATCACATATTCCGGTTTGAAACCGTGTTCAACGTCTATGCTCAAATCCTTGTCGTGAAGGTCTCGGATGTGGCCGAAACTTGATTTTACGACGAAGTCCTTTCCCAAGAATTTTTGTATTGTACCCGCCTTTGCAGGTGACTCCACTATTACAAGGTTACCTTCCTTCATAATTCCCCCTTCTATCTATCTTTCCAAATATACTGTTAATTTCAACTTAATGAACAGGGACACACACTGCCCTGATTCCAAAGAATTTGCAAAGTAAGTTACAATCCGGGCAATTTTCCAAATTTTGTTGTTATTTTTGCACTCTTGTCTCAAATTTTGAAACTCATTTCTATGACAGACGCGACAAAGAAGAAAATAGTAAAATGGTTTTGGATTATCTTCACTGTACCGATAGTGTCGTTAATGCTGATGCTCTTGCTTGTATGGTGCTTTGCGGATATACCTTCATTCGAAGAACTTGAAAGTCCGGACAGTAAGCTTGCAACCCAGGTGATTGCAGAAGATGGGGAGATATTGACCACTTTCCACATCGAAAATCGTTCATATGTGAGCTATGAAGAGCTCTCTGAACATTTGGTCCACGCTGCTGTGGCGACGGAAGACGTCCGTTTCTACAGGCATTCCGGCATTGACTTCAAGAGTCTGGGCAGGGTTGTTTTCAAAACACTGCTTGGTGGAGATTCCAGCCAAGGTGGAGGAAGTACCATCACCCAGCAGCTTGCAAAAACCCTGTATCCCAGGGAGGATGTCAGCAGCAGGATACCTGGAATGTCCAAATTGAAGATGGTGTGGATTAAGCTGAAAGAGTGGATTACGGCTGTTAAGCTCGAAAGAAATTATACCAAGGATGAGATAATGACAATGTATATGAATGCCATCTTCTTCGGCAGCAATGCTTATGGAGTCAAGTCGGCATCTCAGACTTTCTTTGCAAAGAATCCGTCAGAACTCAATGTTCAGGAAAGCGCAACCTTGGTGGGTATGGTCAATAAGCCAACCCGTTACAACCCGGCACTGAATCCGGATAAATCCCTTTTGAGAAGGAATTTCGTGATATCCCAGATGGAAAAGGCCGGTTTCATAACCGAGCAGGAGAGGGACTCCATCCAGCAGCTTCCGATACTCCTTTCATATCAGATTCAGGACCATAATGCCGGCCTCGCCCCATATTTCAGGGATATGCTCAGAAGGACGATGAATGCCAAGGAGCCGAAGAGGTCGTCATATGCCCAGTATGAGGACTATGTCGTGGACTCCCTCCAGTGGGCTGACGATGGCCTGTACGGGTGGCTCAACAAGAACCTGAAAGCCGATGGTACAAGGTATGATCTGGACAAGGATGGCTTGAGAATCTATACCACCATCAACTACAAGATGCAGAAATATGCGGAGGAGGCCGTTGCAGAACATCTTGGCAAAGATCTTCAGAAGAGTTTCTGGCGGGATCTCCGCTACAAGACCAACAAGCCGTTTTCCAATGACATTCCGAAGGAAACTGTGGATCAGCTGATGAAACAGGCTCGCCGTTGGAGCGACCGTTACCGTATGATGAAGAATTCGGGAGCATCCGAGCAGGAAATCCGCAAGAGTTTTTCTCAGCCGGTTCAGATGAGGGTGTTCTCCTGGAATGGGAAAGGTTATATCGACACTTTGATGACACCGGATGACTCCATCCGCTACTACAAATCTCATCTCAGGGCTGCCTTTATGGCAATAGAGCCTCATACAGGCCACATTAAGGCTTATGTCGGAGGCCCGAACTACAGATATTTCAAATATGACAATGTCCGCCAGGGCAAGCGCCAGGTCGGCTCGACTATCAAACCATTCCTCTATACCCTGGCAATGCAGGAGGGAATGACTCCTTGCGACAAGGTTGTCAATGTACCTCAGACCTTCATCGTCGGAGATGACACCTGGACGCCGAAGAGTACGGACAAGGATGAGTGGATAGGTCAGACAGTTACTCTCAAGTGGGGACTTACGAAAAGTTCCAACAATATTTCTGCCTATCTGATGAAGCAATATGGTCCTCAGGCTATGGTCCAGATGATGCGCAAGATGGGTGTGGGCAGTTACCTCGATCCGGTATATCCGCTTTGTGTCGGATCTGCGGATCTGAATGTATATGAGATGGTTGCCGCCTACAACACCTTCCCTTCACAGGGAGTCTTCGTGACACCAATTTTCGTCACGAGGATAGAGGACAATATGGGAAATGTGATTGGTGAGTTTACAAACCGCAAGAAGGAAGCCATAAGCGACTACACCGCCTACCTGATGGCCAACCTGATGCAGGGCGTGGTCAATAGCGGTACAGGAGTGAGACTTCGCTCCAAATATGGCCTGAAAGGTGAGATAGCCGGAAAAACCGGAACCACCAATGACCAGTCAGACGGATGGTTCATCGGATATACACCTACTCTGACCGCAGGAGTATGGGTGGGAGCCGAGGACCGACAGGTTCACTTTGAGTCTCTCTCTCTTGGAGGAGGCTCGAATATGGCCTTGCCAATATGGGGCTTGTTTATGAAGAAGGTGCGTTCAGACGGTACGCTAGGAGTGGACGAGACAGACAGGTTCATCGCTCCTGCGGGAATATCTCTGAATCTGGACTGCGACGGCAGTGATGCAGATGCCGCTGTCAAGGCAGAAAATGAAGAAGACTTTTTCTTTGAATAAAAATATGAAATCAATAGCAGTGATATATGGCAGTGACTCCTCGGAATGGGAAGTAGCCTGCCGGAGTGGGGAATTCACTTCCTCCAGGATAGATGGCTCAAAGTATGATGTATATGAGATTTTTGCCCGTTTCGGAAAATGGTCTCTGGTTGCATACAGAAGGCAGAATTCAATCAAGGTCCTGATTCCTGAAGATGCCCGGCCTCAGATTGACAAGACGGATTTCTCCGTGATTCTTGATGGAGAGAAAATAAAGTTCGACTATGCCTATATAATGCAGCACGGGACGCCTGGTGAGAATGGAAAGATGCAGGGCTATCTGGAAATGCTCGGTGTTCCTCACAGTGGTTGCAATGCCTTTGTGGCAGCGGTGACTTTTGACAAATACTCATGCAAGAACTATCTCAAGGACGTTGATTTTGTCAAATGTGCGAAAGATATCTTCATCCGAAAAGGTGATTCTCAGGAAGGACTGGCCAAGATGGCCGTGGAACGTCTCGGACTTCCGATGTTTGTAAAACCGACGGATGGGGGTAGCAGCTTTGGAGTCACCAAGGTCAAGAGTCTTGAAGATTTTGACAAGGCTGTAGAATATGCATTCTCCGAGGGAGATATGATTATGGCAGAAGCTGCCATTGACGGACGGGAGCTCACCTGCGCCGTATATTTCGATGGAAAGGAGAATGTGGCCTTGCCGGTTATCGAAATCATATCCGAAAATGAATTTTTCGATTATGAGGCCAAGTATAACGGCCATAGCCGAGAGGTTTGCCCTGCCGAAATACCTGATTCTCTGAAAGACCTTATACAGGAGACATCCAAGAAGATTTATGCTCATCTTGGCTGTTCCGGTCTTGTGAGGGTGGATTATATCTGTGCCAAGGACGGACTGTATTTCCTTGAAGTAAATACAATACCGGGAATGACAGCCGCATCGCTTGTGCCGAAGATGGTAAGGACTGCGGGAATTGATATGACGGATTTCCTTACAACCATTATTGAAAATTCATAGTAGATGCTTCTGAGCATTCTCATCAGACAGTGTGAAGACACCCTCTGTCAGGTATATCCGGAAAGGGAAGCCCGTCAGATGGTGTTTTCTTTGCTTGAGCATTGTCTGGGAACCAAGCCCTACACTCACATAGTCAATCCTCAGTATCAGGTTTCAGATGAGGCTGTCTCCGGGATAATGAAAAGTGTGGAGAGACTCTCCAGGGAAGAGCCTCTGCAATATGTTACCGGACAGGCCTGGTTCTATGGGCGTGCTTTCAGGGTGACTCCGGATGTGCTCATCCCTCGTCCTGAGACAGAGTTGCTGTGTAGGGAGGCCTTGCAGGAGGCAAGTCGCAGAGGCATCGGGGAAGGCGCCGATGTCCTTGACCTCTGTACGGGCAGCGGATGCATCGCCTGGACGATGGCCCTGGAACTTCACGGCTGCCGTGTCTCGGCAGTGGATATCTCTGACGGGGCGCTTGAAGTTGCCTCTTCGCAGGACTTTTGTTGTGAGCCTCCCGCCTTCTTCAAGGCAGATGTCCTTCGAGATAATCTGTTCAGTGGAAAGAAGTTCGACATCATTCTAAGCAATCCTCCCTATGTCAGGGATAGTGAGAAGGCATTGATGAAAGCCAATGTGCTTGACTGGGAACCCTCTCTTGCGCTGTTTGTCCCGGATAGGGATCCATTGAAGTTCTACAAGGCAATATCCTCTCACGCGAGCAACCTCCTTTCAGATGGGGGCTTCGGAATCGTTGAAATCAACGAGGCTCTGGGTGAAGAAACCTTAGAGCTGTTCGTCAAGGCAGGCCTTAAGAATGTCCGTCTTATTCACGACCTGTCTTCCCGTCCTCGTTTCGTGTTTTTCTCCCGCTGATTATAAAAAGATGATGCGTCCTCGATTCACACCGGAGACGCATCGCAATTCTAACCTAAAACTTAACCTATGAAAAAACTATTCGACCGAAATTATTGCGAATTCTGTGCCAATTCCGGTCGTTATTCAAGAAATATTTGCCTCAAATCAACATTTTTGCAACATCTTCAATCTTTTCGACAATGATGACTCTGTCAGATTGGGGCATTTCCATCATTTCGTGTACCCATTCCACTTCGTGAGGTGTCTTGATGGCAGTGCCTCCTATCGCAATGACCGGAGCAATGTCAGACTTCACTGAATTGCCGACCATAAGGATGTCCTCGGGCAGGATGTCATTCTTTGCCGCGAGTTCACGATAGTTTTTCTCGTCTTTGTTCTCAAGCACTTCTATGTGGTGGAAATATCTTTCCAATCCGCTTTTACGGAATTTTGCCATCTGCTCGGTAAGGTCTCCCTTGGTGGCGACTACAAGTTTGTAATGCCCCTGAAGCGCCTTCAGAGTCTGTTCAACCCCATCTATCAGAACGAATTCGTGATAGGACAGCCTTGTAATGATGTCTTTTATGCCGTAATATATATGGTCATCCAGCCTTCCTCCGCACAAATCAAGGGCTGCTTCGGTCATTCCGAGCATATAGGTTTTGGAACCGTAACCGAAAAGAGGGATGTTTTCTTCCTGTTTCTGCCAGAGCATTTTCTGGACATCTAAAGCAGTTGTGTAATCCGAGAGAAGGTCTGCGAATTCTTTTTCGGCATCACGGAAAAACTGTTCATTTTCCCAGAGGGTGTCGTCGGCATCGAAGAAGACGTGTGTGAATCTGCCTTTGAGTGAAACCATCGTCTATTGAACTTTAACCGTGTCCTCCGCCTGTTTCACTTCCGCTTCCGGCTCAGGAAGCACTTCCTTGATAGTAATGATGCGCACGTCTTCCAACGGGCGGTCCATCCTGTCTACAGGAACCTTGGCGATCCTGTCAATCACATCGAAACCATCCACGGTTTCCCCGAAAATCGTATATTGTCCGTCCAGGTGAAGGCAGGCATTTTCGTCCTGTACGATGTAGAACTGGGAACCGGATGAAGCTTTTTTCGGATTTGCCATATCGCCCCGTCTTGCAGCGGCCAGGGCTCCTTTCTTGTGATAATACTCATTCACGAACTCAGCAGGAACGGTGTATCCCGGACCACCTTGACCATACAACTCGACTTTTGACGTGTCTTTGGTATAAGGATCGCCGGCTTGAATCATAAATCCGTCAATCACCCTGTGGAAAAGGATGCTGTCGTAGAAATGCTCGGCTACCAACTTACGGAAATTCTCTCTGTGAAGAGGTGTCTTGGAATAGAGTTTCACCCTGATTGTGCCTTTGTTCGTAATGATGTCGAACACAGGCTCTTCGATAACTGTTTTATTCATATTGGTTACAATTGATGTGCTGTCCGTGCAGTCTTTGTTTTCATCCTGATGGTTCGGATTGCAGGAACAGGATGTTGATGAAAGGGCCGCTGCAGTGAAAAAGGCACCTATAACGGCTAATTTTGAAAAAAGATGTTTCATTGTTTAATTTTTTGTAAAGTTACAATAAATTCCGAAATTTGAAGGTTTTAAGTTTCGCATATGGCAAATCCGTTGAAGCAATTGGCGGGACAGACCGTCATTTACGGGATGAGTACCATCCTGGCCAGAATCATCAACTTCCTGTTCGTACCCATATATACGAGGATGCTTACCCCGGAAAGTTATGGCGTCGTCACGGAGTTTATGGCCTATATCGCCGTGTTGCAGGTCGTTCTGGTGCTAGGTTTGGAAACTGGCTGCTTCCGCTTTGCCAACAAGGAAGGGGTCAACCCAGGGACGGTATATTCCAATGCCTTTGTGACCGTATTTGCCGTCAGCGCCACCTTTCTGGCTTTGATGATAGCCTTTGCAGGCCCGATTTCAAGAGGACTTGGCTATGAGGGCTATTCCTCCTGCATCATCTATATAGGCGGAATCCTTGCCTTGGACAGCATAACGGCCATCCTTTTTGCAAAACTCCGTCAGGAGAACAAGGCTCTGAAATTTGCAATCTTCAAAACTGTCAAGATTATTACGGAAACAGCCGCCAACCTCCTGCTGTTCCTGGTTTTTCCGAAATATTGCCTCGATGCAGCCCAATCCGGCAATACACCCTGGCTGCTTCATCTGATTCCTTCCACTCCGGATTTCAGTTATGTCATCTTTGCAATTTTCATCAGCTGCATAGTCTGCGCTCTCCTTTTTATTCCAGATATCTTCCGCCTGACCTTCAAGCTGGATGCAAAACTGCTCAAGATGATGCTTGCCTATTCTCTTCCTCTGATGGTTGCGGCTCTGCCAGGAGTGGTGAATGATTTTCTGGACAGAATATTGTTCCGGTACTTCGACACCAATGCCCAGGCCTGGCGTTCCAGCCTCGGCCTTTATCAAGCAGCAGTCAAGCTGGCGGTCATAATGAACCTTTTCATCCAGATGTTCCGCTATGCGGCCGAGCCTTTCTTCTTCCGCCGGAGCGCGGAGAAAGACTCCCCAAAGCTTTATGCAACCGTACAGGAATATTTCACGGCATTCTGCGGGCTGGTTTTCCTTGGAGTTATTCTCTATATAGACATAATAGCCCTTATTCTAGGACCTCAGTTCCGGTCGGCGGTCGGCGTGGTGCCGGTTATGCTCCTGTCCTATATGCTGCTGGGTATGCTCTTCAATGTGTCTATGTGGTATAAACTCTCAGGAAAGACCAATATGGCAATATGGATAACCCTGTCCGGCCTGGTTGTAACGGCTATTGTGATAATGATATTTATGCCACGGTATTCCTACTGGGCTGCCGCGTGGGGACATCTTGCGAGCTACGCCGTGATGTTGCTCATAAGTTCCATTCTTGGGGCAAAATACTATCCCATACCATACAGGTGGGGACGAATTTTCCTGATATTCTTGCTTATGGGGGCCGTATATGGGCTTTCATTCCTTGTGGACGGTATGTTTTTCCAGGATGCCGTATCGGGAGTGAAACTCGTGCTTAAGTTGTCCGTTCATACCATCCTCATCCTTGCCTATTGTATAACTTCGTATATCATCATAAAACAAAAACCAATATGAAATTCCACTATCTCCTGGCCGCGGTGATACTTTTGACCGCAGCCTGTTCTGAAAAAGCCGACAGAACTCTCGACGTGGTTCCTTATCCAAACGAAGTCAGACTTCGTAGCGGCAACTTCGATATCGCTGGAGCGACCTTTCATCTTGATGAAAATCTTCCCGAATATGCCGTTTCCGCTGTTGCTGATTTTGCAAGGCAACTCTCAAAGGTAACGGGAAAGGAAAGCGCAATCGTCTCCGGTTCTTCCCGTACCGGAGTCGTACTCATCGTTGACCCGTCTCTCAAAAATGAAGAATATCACCTTGACACGAGTCTCAAGGCCATTGTGCTCAAGGCTTCGGGACTCAACGGCTTCCTCTATGGCCTTACGACCCTTAGGCAGATGCTTCCTGTTGAATTCTTCTCAAATGAGCCTTCTCAAGAAGTGGAATGGGTAGTTCCGTGTTCCAAAATCATAGATTCTCCTCGTTTTTCCTACAGGGGAATGCACCTGGATGTCGCACGACACTTTTTCTCCGTAAACGAGGTTAAAAAGTATCTGGACGTGATGGCTATGCACAAACTCAACCGTTTCCACTGGCATCTGACCGACGATCAGGGGTGGAGGATAGAGATAAAGAAATATCCGGAACTGACCGCCTTCGGATCCATCCGCAAAGAAACAATCATAGGCCATCTGTACAGTGAGCAGGGCTATGACGGTACGCCATATGGGGAAGGTCTCTGGTACACCCAGGACCAGATTCGCGAAGTTGTTTCCTATGCGGCATCCCTTGGAATAACCATAGTTCCCGAGATAGACCTTCCTGGTCATATGGTTGCAGCTCTTGCCTGCTATCCGGAACTAGGATGTACGGGCGGCCCTTACTCCGTGTGGACAAGGTGGGGTGTGGCGGACGATGTGCTTTGCCCGGGCAAAGAGGCAACCTTTGACTTTATTTTCGGAGTCCTTGACGAGATTCTGGAACTTTTCCCTTCGGAATATATCCATATCGGAGGAGACGAGTGCCCTAAAGTACGTTGGGAAAAGTGTCCGGACTGCCAGGCGAGAATTGCGGAATTGGGACTCAGCGGCAACGACAAGCACGCTGTGGAATTCTTCCTTCAAAGTTATGTGACAGAGAGGGTTGGGGAATATCTCGCCGCCAAAGGACGCAAAATTATCGGTTGGGATGAAATCCTTGAAGGAAAATTGGCGCCAAATGCGACCGTTATGTCCTGGAGGGGCATTGAAGGTGGCGTTGAGGCTGCCAGGCTGGGTCACGATGCCATAATGACACCTTACAGCCATCTCTACTTCGACTTCTATCAGTCAGAAAATAAGGATGCCGAGCCTCTTGCAATAGGCGGTTATTCTCCGGTGGAGAAGGTATATTCATATGAGCCTTATGTCGAAGGAATGACAAAGGAGGAAACCTCCCATATCATTGGAGTGCAAGCTAATCTTTGGACGGAATACATTACTACAGACAGTCATCTGGAATATATGCTTCTTCCTAGGCTTGCCGCTTTGAGCGAGGTGCAGTGGTGCAAGGCCGAAAAAAAGGATTGGAACAGATTCCTGGAAAGCCTTCCAGTCGTTTGCCAAAGGTATGGAATGATGGGATACAATTATGCCACACATTGCCTCGGGCAATCTTCCGTCAGCCCAGAAGCAGAATAATTATCTGAGCCGAAATGACCCTCAGGAAGATGCAGACCGGATACACGGTCGCGTATCCGACTGAGGGTTCGTCATTGTCAACGATGCTGTTGGCATAGTTCAGTGCAATCGGATTGGCCATGCTTCCGCAAAGCATTCCGACATTGGCTTCAAACCCTACCTTGAAGAATCGAGATGCCACCAATCCTACAATCAGGACCGGGACAATGGCAAGGAGAAAACTGATGCCCACCCATATCAGTCCATTGACAGTGAATACGGTTTCGAAAAATCCAGCGCCGGCGCCAAGGCCCAGTCCTGCCAGATAGATGGTCAGGCCGAGTTGACGAAGCATCAGATTGGCGCTTCGGGTGGTATAGATTGACAGGTGAAACCGTGATCCGAAGGCCCCCATCAGCAGACCGACAATTATCGGTCCTCCTGCAATTCCCAGCTTGACCGGCATACTCATACCCGGAACGGCAATCGGGATGCTTCCCAATACCAGCCCCAGGACAATCCCTATGAAAATCATAAACAGATTCGGATTGTTCAGCATCTTGGCTTCATTGCCGAGGATTTTTCCCACATTGTCGATGGCTTTTGACTCTCCGACAACTGTCAGCCTGTCTCCGAGCTGAAGCCTGAGCGATGGTGATGCAAGAAGGTCGATACCCGCGCGATTCACCCTTGTGATATTGATTCCATATGAATTTCGGAGTTTGAGAGATCCAAGTTTAACTCCGTTCAGCCCTGGTTTCGTTACGAGGATATGTCTTGAAACCAATTGACTGTCAATGGAGTTCCAGTCAATGTCCTGCTTGTTCCAGTCCACATCTTCCTTGTGTCCGAAAAGCTGTTTGATAGATTCGACATCCTTCTTGTTGGAGATGACCAGCACGTGTTCGTTTTCTTCAACAAGTGTATCAGAAGTCGGGATAATGACCTTACCTCCCCTCCAGATCCTTGAGATTACAAAATGCTTGTCGGTGTTCTGCATCACCTCCTTTATGCTTTTGCCGAAAATTCCGGGGTTGCTGACCTGGTATTCAGCAACGAAGGTGTCTCCTGTACTCTGGTTATGTTCCGGTCTTGACTTCTTCCTCCCGAAGACTGCTCTGAGGACGATGATGCACAGGATTACGCCTATTATACCAATAGGATAGCCCACTGCACAGGCCATAGCCATTTCGTTGGCTCCTTCTATGTCGCCGGGATGTATCTGCAGATGGGCTTGCTGGGCAGCTCCGAGCATAGGTGTGTTGGTTGCCGCTCCGGAAAGTAGTCCCATCAGTTCGTTTATGGAAAGGTTGGTCGTCCAACTCAGCACAAGAGCCATCAGCGTTCCCAGAACCAGCACAGACAAGGCCAGCAGATTGAGCTTGACACCTCCTTTCTTGAAAGAAGAGAAAAAGCTCGGTCCGACCTGAACTCCAAGTGAATAGATGAACAGGATGAGACCGAAATTCTGCATAATGGACAACATATCCTGGTTGATTTGCAACCCTAAATGCCCTGCCATGATTCCGGCAAAGAAAACGAAGGTAACACCTAATGATATTCCGAAAATCTTGATATTTCCCAGGGCCAGGCCAGTGGCGCAAATAAGGGAGAGTATCACGACACCTTGGATAAAGGTTTGTTCCGTAAATATATCGATCAGCCAGTTCATAAATTTCAATTTAATAAATGAAAAATCCAGCGACTCCTCCTGCTATAATGATGAGGATTGGATTTATTTTTGTCCACATACCCGCGACGAATGCCACGGTGAACAGTGCCCAACTTTTCCAGTCCGGGAAGTTTTCCGGGGTTATCAGGATGATGGCCGCTGCTCCTATAAGTCCGGCAACTGCAGGACGCAACCCCTTCATAACTCCGTGAAACATATAGCTTCCGCTGAATTTGGTATATATCCTGCACAGCCACAACACAATCAGGAAGGACGGAAGCACCACCGCGAGGGTTGCAGTAAATGAACCCAAGGTGCAGGCCAATTCTCCGGCCCCGCTGTTTTGCAATACGGTATATCCCACATATGTGGCACTGTTGATGCCTATCGGGCCGGGGGTCATCTGTGAAACCGCAACTATATCAGTAAATTCGCTTTCTGTAATCCAGGAGTGGACAGTCACCACCTGGTCCTGAATCAGCGAGAGCATCGCATATCCTCCCCCTATGGTGAACATACCTATTATGAAAAATGTATAGAACAGTTGCAGGAATATCATTTCTTATTCCTCCTTTCCTTCTCCTGGTTCCAGTAGCATATGCCCACGGCCACGACTATTGTAACCAACAATATATATATAGGTGAAATTTTGGCAAACGCGACCAATGCAAGTGCGGATGCGGTAATGGCCCAGGCCCACCAGGTTTTGTTGGAGGTTTTTGCCATATTTATCATCGGAACGGCAATAAGGGCGACGACAACTGGTCTGATGCCTTTGAGAATCCGGATGATTACCGGGTTGTCCTGGTATCCTGAGAATGCGATTGCGATCAGAAGGATAATCAGAAAGGGGGGCAGGATGCTGCCGCAGGTTGCCACTATGCTGCCCTTGGTGCCTCTGAGTCTGTATCCTGTAAAGATGGATATGTTGACGGCAATGAGCCCGGGGGCAGTTTGTGACAGGGTTACGATGTCTGTAAAATCCTCCGCCGTCATCCATCCTTTTTTGACTATTTCATCCTGAATGACTGGCAGCATTGCATAACCTCCACCTATCGTAAAAGCTCCGATTTTTGCAAAAAGCGTGAATATTTGCCACAGCGAAACCATAACAGGGGGCAAAAGTAGAAAAAATATTTGAAAAAAGTTTTGAAAAAATTTGGAGGTTAAGAAAAAGTCCGTATCTTTGCAGCCCGTTTGAGAATAAACGGATAGTTTTTTGAAAAGACTGATAAAGTACAAGAAGCAAGTACCGAACAAGATAAATCGAGAAGCGTTGATTCTTTTTTGAGGATTAAGTTGTCAGGGTGAGCTAAGAATTATATGAGATATACAATGAAGAGTTTGATCCTGGCTCAGGATGAACGCTAGCGGCAGGCTTAACACATGCAAGTCGAGGGGCAGCGTGACGGTTAGCAATAACTGTTGACGGCGACCGGCGCAAGGGTGCGTAACGCGTGAGCAACTTGCCCGTTTCTGGAGGATAACCGGTGGAAACGCCGACTAATACTCCATAGCATATACGAGAGGCATCTTTTGTATATTAAAGAATTTTGGAAACGGATAGGCTCGCGTGACATTAGCTAGTTGGCGGGGTAACGGCCCACCAAGGCGACGATGTCTAGG
>CAMBRR010000031.1 GCA_945870315.1 uncultured Bacteroidales bacterium | reverse complement strand
CATCGGGCGGTTGTAGATATAGCAAGCCATTCCGAGGGTGAACATATTCTTGCACTTAAGAATAGTCTTCCTGTCCAGTCCGCTGTCCTTGAGGCTTTCCTCAGTGAGGGTAGTTATCGGGGCCACGATGATGGTCCTGTCCTCGATATATAGTTCTGAGATGGGGTCGCTTTTCAGGCCGGCCCTGCGAAGTCCCTCTTCGTCAAAGGTATCTCCGTCTATCAGAACCATTGCAGTGCGTTTGAGCCATTTGGCATTCGCCTTGAGAGCCGCAGGGTTCATCGCTACGAGCATATCGCAGAAGTCACCGGGAGTGTTGATTGCTTCACTGCCGATATGGACCTGAAATCCGGATACACCGGAAACTGTGCCGTGGGGAGCTCTGATTTCTGCTGGATAATCAGGAAAAGTAGAAAGTTCGTTACCAAAGATTGCGGACATATCTGCAAAAAGAGACCCGGTGAGCTGCATACCATCTCCCGAATCTCCTGCAAAACGAATAACAACATCTTTAGTATCAATTACCTTATGTTGCATCAGTCAAATTATGTGTTTAGTATCAATTTTTTATTTAAAGTGCACAAATTTATAACAATTTTTTGAAAATAGTAATACTTCGACAATAATTTATCAACAATTCCTGCCCCTCCTGCACATATCCGGCATTCGTTGTCACAAAGCCGTAAAATTTGGCTGCTCAAAACAGAATTTATTGAAAATCAATCATCTTGTATTCGTCAAATCTTGTATTACGCAACAATCCATCCATCAAGGCGTCTGAGCTGAGAACTGAAGTTCGCACCTACCTTAATGACAGTGCGCCCGTCACTCTGCCAAGGGAGGGCATAACCCTTATCGTCGATTTGTTGCAGGGCCTCTTCGGCTGTGCCATCATACTTAAGTTCCATAACATAGATGAACTTGTCGGTCTTAAGGACCAGGTCGATGCGACCGTTGCTGGTCTGGTGTTCGGCTTCGATGTAAAGACCGCAGAGGGTTGTCACGATGAACACTACATTCTGGAACCAGTTTTCCGTGTCCTTTGCAATCTGGTCGAATTTGGCGCCTGCAAAGAAGGACTGAAGCCTCTGCATGAAGCCTTCGGCGTTGCCGGACTTGATATCTTTGACAAATTGACCTATTTCAAAGGATGAACTGCTGTTGCGTTTTGCCGTATAGAATGGCAGTAGGAATTTCATAAAGCCATTCTCCACCTCACGGTTCGGGAAGCCAAGTTTATAAAGGTCAAACTCTCTATCATAATCTTTAATAGTAAGATATCCACTCTGGTAGATTACCGGGATGGGATTATCATCATTGAAAATGCTCCCGAGCATATCCGTATCTGCTTCTATATTTGCCATCTCTTCCAGATTGAAGTCGGCCTTTTGAAGCAGTTCCACGAGGAAGGTCGGAGTACCCGTTTCGAACCAGTAGCTGCCGTAACGGCGTTCGCTCAATGTCCAAAGAATGCTGAACGGATTGTACATTCCCGGGGTGTCGTAGGTGAAATGATAGCCGTCATACTCCTTCTTAAGCCTGTCATAAGCCTCTTCTTTTGTCTGATTGTTCATCTGAGCCAATTGACCAACTTCATCATCGAAATAATGATGAAGTTCTTTTTCAGTAATACCGCACAAATCGTAGTAATATTGGCTCATAGAAATATCCTTCAGGTTGTTCAAGTCACTGAACACGCTGACCTTTCCGAACTTGGTTACACCTGTCAGAAGTGCGAACTTGATGCAGGCATCCTGACTTTTCAGCGCACCATAGAAACTTTTCAGCGTGTCCCTGTATGCCTTCTGGAGTTCATCGTTTCCGATGGCCTGAAGCATTGGCTTGTCGTATTCATCTACAAGAATAACAACATTGCGCCCGGTCTTTTCCTTGGCACGGCGGATGATGCCTTCGAATCTAGATGAAAAGTCTGTCTCCTTATCCCAACTCCCGTACAATTTTTCCCATCCTGAAAGCGTTATGTCCAACATACTCTCCAGCGCTTCAATGGAATCATATTTTTTCGTGTTCAAATCCAGATGCAGCACCGGATACTCCACCCAATCCTTCTCAATCTCAGCCACAGCCAACCCCTCGAACAGCTCCTTCTTCCCAAGGAAATATGCTTCCAATGTGCTGATGAGCAGGCTCTTGCCGAAACGGCGGGGACGGGAAAGAAAATAATATTTCCCCTCCGACAACAATTTGTACATCAAAGCTGTCTTGTCTACATACACATAGCCATTCTGACGAATCTCCGAAAAACTTTGTATTCCTATCGGGTAAAGCATAACTTCTCCTATTTGTCAACGAGCAAATTTAAACAATTCTTTTGATTTCACCCTATGACAGATAGAAGAGTTTAACGGGAGCCGCTGATTAACGGCCCCTGACAATCAATGATTCGAGGTATTCATTCCGGTTCATCCGCCTGAATTTTGAGTATCCGTAGATGTCGGACTGTAATGACGGATATGCCTTCACCAACTTTGCCCAGCGAATGCGCTGAGCCTTCTCGTAATCGGCATCATAAAATGAAACATACCGGCCATAGCCCATAAAACTGCCGTATCTGTCAGTATTGTGAGTACGATGGGACTGCTTACGGTCCTTGCTCGGAATCAAGTTGCCACGCAGGACACATATGGTTCTGACCGGTTCGCCACCCTGGAGAGCTGGCTCCCACGCAGTGGCTTTCAACACCGACGAAACAGAATCCGTGTAGGCCACCATTTCATCATTGATGAAAGCCTCACTCACGGTACCGTCCTTCTCAATCACCATTTGGATCTTGTACGGAGTCCGCATTCCGACACGAATCTTATCGTTGAGCAATCTGCCAATATTCTGACCATCCTTCACAAAAGCCTTTGTTTGAGGATTAAGCACAACTATATCCTCGCAAGGAGCAGGAGCGAGATTTCTTTGCGTATCATCAACCAGGCGAAGCCAAGGAAGTCGCCGGCCATCTGTATCCGTCCCCACGACTACCCTGTCATATACATTTACTTCTATGTTTTCTCCATCAGAAGTAACCGCTGGTTTCCATTTTGGCAATTTCTTTATTGCGGATTCAACAGCGGTGGAAATAGAGGACTCCAGATGCCCTGAATTTGAGCATTGAAGTTTCACGTTGCATACCCGTCCATCTTTCCTTACCACATATGACAGTTCCAAAGTGTCAGAATAATTGCAAACTTCAAATCTCTCCGGGCAACAATTCTCGCATATCCAGTCGATGAATAAATCCCTGCCGTCATCAAATGGCGAGAGATTGCCATCAGGAGAAAAAGACGCAGGTCTCCAGTCTCCTATCGGCTTGACATCCTGTTTCCTATGCTTCGGAATCAACGAAGAAAAATCAATTTCAACACTTTGATACAAGTCATCAGGATTGACTTCGTTTACCTTACAGCGGGGTGCCCTTGAGACAACGTCTAAAATCTCTTTCTCGTATGACGGATGTAGAGTATTCAATGGGCTCGCTATGAAGATGCGTCCGGTCCAATCCGTACTGATAACAAATTTCTCCTTGCCGGCAATTCCCAATTCACAATCCTGCTCGGGAAATGCCACATTGTCAACGATCCACTGAGGGATTTCAGTCAATGCCAGTGCAGGCACTGCCTCAGCATCATCAGCTTGCAGAGGAACCGGCATTAGACCTACGGCTGTAATTAAACTAATAATTAAACGAAACATACTTATTGCATTTGTTACAATAGAAAACACGTGACTCCAAGAGGGATGAGGTGTCTATCTGCTTAAGAATTTCAAGAGAATGTCTCGGATTGTCTTCAATACAGGATTCAGCTTCTGACAGGGCTTCCTTCACTGTAACAGCATCCTGTCCGCACGATGATACCATTGATACGGATATAACGACACTTATGACGAATATGACCAGCTTCATCATCTACTTTTCGGTTTGTCAATGAGCAAATATAGACATTTTCACAAGTATGTGGTTACTCAAAGCCAAATTAATAATCTTGTTGTATCATTATATAGTTACCAAATCGAGAGCCATCTTTGAATGCTAATTGTATTTCCCTCATATATCCAGAATCATTTGCGGACATATAAAACGAAATTTTATTTATTGACGTTTTTATTTCATAGCAATCTCCAGATGTGTTTTGTGATTGTTCCATTTCAATAAGGTTCCCTTCAGAATCATAAAAAGATAGGATTACCGAATTAATTTCAGGAATAACTCTGACATCGCTCTTTATCGGCTTCCATACAACGGTTCCTCCACTTTTAGGAATTTCTTTTTCTCCCGTCCAAGCTATATAACCTCTATCAACTTTAAGGCATCCGAATAGTCCGATAATTACAAGGAAAAGTGAAAGTATTCGTTTCATATCACAAAGTATAAGTTATCGTTCTATAATTCCAGGTATATTTACTTGATGGAATAGAAACAGTCCCAGGATCTACACCAAACTCTGTATCTAGCCTTTGAGAAGTATCGAAGACTCCTTGGCTATAGTATCCATCATCTAATCCATTCCATCCCCAATTAATATGAAATAAATTCTCAGTTCTAAGGTAATCACCTGTTTCGCCATAGACTTTTCTAACATATATACCATCAAGAACCCATGCATGGCCAGCACCTGGACCAGAACCATCCATATACATTGGGAATCCGCTTGTCAACTGAGAAATGGCTCTATTCTTATCAGCCTTCTCAAAACCAAGATATTTTTTAACGGACTTATACCCCATATTAACAAAGGTCCTTTTCGCACCATCTGCATACCCTCCAGAACCATTAACATCATATCTGATTTTGCAGTTTTTGTTTAATCCTACGTACTTAAGAAAATCACTGGCTTCTTTTTCCGCATCTACCAATCCAGAATATGAAATATTTGAGCAATGACAAACTGTAAATAACTTGTTCCAATCAAAACTTTTATTATTATCTATGGTAAAATGATTATATCCGTGATTTAAAGCATTGAATTCTATTATCTGTGCTGTCGCAATTGCGACACAACCAGCCGGAGAGCCATCTGTCCTGAAATCGTTAAAAGGAGAAAGCTGGTGCCATTTAGTTTGAAGCATAGCCAAAGTAACTGGGGTACCAGTATATGAATTCGACTTCGTTTCATATTCCGCATATTCAGGTTCACGGTCATAATATAATTGGTTTATCGTAGATGCTGCAATGATAGAAGGAATGGTATTTCTACCCATATCCTCGAAATAGTCCTCTTCATCTTCAAATGACCTGGTATTTATATCCGCATCCTCGAATTGTAAAATCGCATTTTCAATATCCACTGCAGAGATAGAGCCAGAGTCTGTTATACAAAATACATCTGTTTTAATTTTACTTTGTGCTGATAGAATCGCATACCCATTCTCCCTATTTACAATGTAAAGTGTTGTATCAGGAAGAGCTGTAGGAGAAGACTTTGTCTTAATTCCGCCAAAAACATCAATTGTATAATTCCCGTCAGATGATTTCGTTGTTCCATAGAGCTCTAAGAGTAATTGATCTAAAGAAGCTAATGCTTTTTCAACCGGAATGGTCTCAGAGATATGAGATTCGATACAATTATTGGATTCAGTAGACTTAATTCTAGATTTCTCGCAACCAATAAAACAACAACTTACTAAAATTAAGATTGATAAATACTTTTTCATTACTAAAGTTTTACTAATCATTTGATTAAAATACAAAAGGTATGTCAAATTTATAAAATTTTATGGGTTAGTATCCCACTATCGTATAAAAACAGAATTGAACTTCTAATTCGCATCATTAAGGTTCCAAAATGTAAATTCAGCGGTCTGAAATTTATTCTAAAATGACATTTACAATTATTATTGAAAATCAATCATCTTGTATTCGTCAAATTCTGCGGATGTCATTATTATCATCGTATATCTGAACAGTTTCTCTTCATCCCAGCCCAACTGTTCCTGGGCCCTTGAAATCCACTCTTCTCCGTATTTATTGAAATTGTCTCTGTCCTTGCCGTATGAATCCGAAGTCAAGGAATTTCTCAATTCTGTCAACATCGCCTTCTCGGCATCGTTGAGGTCAGCCTCCTCAATATCCTTGGTCATCTTGTACTTGTACAGAAGAGTCTTCATCTCGGGCGTCAAATCATTGAAAATTTCACGTTGACGTTCTATATGCAATCGGACTAATTCTGCGCGGGTAAGTTCATCATTGATTTGAATGTCGGCGACATAAGACAAATCCTCTGTCTTAGCATTGCATGATACCAGCAAAACTACCACCAAAAGGTAAATAATTCGTTTCATAATCTAAAGTATATAAATGTGTTACTAAATTATTCACAACGTCCATTGCAACTTGAGTTACCCATCAGTCCACAGCCCTGATCAACTTGTTTACATCCTCCTTTCTGACAAGTTCCTCCTTCTATTGATGTCATACAATACAAACTGTATATACAATTACAAACGACTGGATTATTTGGGCCTGTTTGGATATCTGATTTTGTCAAATATTCTGCAACAGATAAATTAAACTCTTCTTTACTCATCCAAGTATATGCAATCAGAAAAAGGGTCTCATCATTGCAACTATAAATAGTTTTCATTTCCTCCTCCCAAGCCGATGCAAACTCGTCGAATTCGACCTTTCCTTGAGATGTTTCAAAATGTTTTGGTTCTATGAAATCAATAAATTTTTTGTAATGGATAAGTTGATTCTTTGTCAACATATCTTCAGAAGCAACAATATCAAATTTGTCTTTCCACAGGGAAACCTTTTTCTCCCCGGATAAACCTACATAAATTGCCAATTGTTTAGGGAAAGGCAATGTAACTATCTCATCTCTTAAGGCATTCTCATAATAAGAAAGATTATTTATCGCCCATTCATTGATTTCAGGATCACAACTTAAAATCTCTTGCTTTTGACATGATATGAATAATGTCATATATATCAAAGATAAATAGACTAAAAATTTTTTCATAATAGTTAATTTTGTGTCTTGAGAAAGTTTCTCAAAGCTGGTTAATAAATTAAATTACAATATATTATAATATGTTTGATCTCTTTTGATTACTGGTTCTAATGCATACCAGCACATCATCCTATTTAACCGTAAATGTACCCACGCCATAATATTGGTTCGACCATCTGACGATTCAGTAGATTCCTTTAGCAGTAGGGGTCGGAATATATTCAATGGAAGAAGATGACTGAATAGCAATACAACTTACAATATTTCCATATGAATCCACAACATATATGCAAGGCGAAGTGATACCATCATATGATACCTCTATTTGGTCTATATCCCATAGAATGGTAACATCAACATTTACAAACAAACCTCGCTCTACTCCGCCTTCTCCTTGGTATGAACCCTTAATCACGACTGTTTCATGAGTACCGGAATCAGAATATATACTTGATTGAAGAATGGCACTGAATAAAACGGATAGCAAAATAAAAAACAATTTTTTCATAAACTTAAATTTACTGGGTGACTTATATGCAAAAGTATCCTAATGGGAAGACTTCTGCAAGAGAAAAAGTCTTCCACACCAACTTCACAAAGCAATGATTATCAAGTTATTACAAAATAGGCAAAACCCGGAAATAGCTCCAAATTAGCAGTAATTAATTGACTATCAACCAATTATTCACGGAAGACTTCTTCCAATTATAAATAGAAGATAACTGGTAAATTATGAGTTCAGCAGGCGCTGAAGGTATTTGTCAATGTTGGTATCATTTGGAGACATACCCAATTTCTTTCTCAAGTTGCTGCTGAACTTGTAGTAACTTCCAGAGTTCATTTCCAGATAATTGGCTATGTCCTTGCCGCGAAGACCTATCATATACAGGCAACAGCAGCATATCTCATTATGTGTCAAATCTCTCTGTTCAAGATATTCAATTAGTTCGGGATGAGCAACTATAAAAGATTGACGAGTTGAATCCATAAAATGTTGCTTATCCTGAATAAATTTTTTCAAAACCTCTGAACTAGTCGAGGAAGAACCGGAAACTAAATATTCAACTATGAATGTATTCAGGAGATTTAATCTGTCAAGCAAATGATGTCTGACAGATGGTTCTTTATTGAAATCAAGAAGCCCTTTTAAATACTCAACTTCATCAATCGCTTCATCATACATATGTTGGTATTCCTTCTGCTTCTCCTCCAGCAACTGCAATTCAACCATATGTTTCTCTTCCGACAAGATCTTTTCCTTTCTTGACCAACGACTCCTCAATACAAAATAGATAAGCAATATTAGCAACAATATACCAGACAGGGCCAGAGTAATTATTTCAAATTTCTGTATAACCTCTTTTTGCCGGGATATTTCCCTCTCTTTAATAAACTTGGCATCAGTTCCGAATATGAAACCATTTTTTTCTCCTGTGATGTCCACATACCTTTCAAATGCTTCCGTTGCCTCTCGATAGAGTCCTAAAGATGAATTAACCTGCCCAGAAAGAAGAAAATACAAAGGGGACGATGAGTTTTCATAAATCCTGAATTTTTCTAGAGCGTCATTGGCACCTGCAACATTCCCAATATAATAATATGCATTTGCAACCGACAGCCAACGAATCATTCCAAAATCTGTAACATCCTCAAAATAATTCAATAATATCTCATTAACATTCGATTCTGCATAATATTCATTCAAAAATAATTTTGAAGAATAGTAATTACTCATCTGTCGAGGAGTAAGCACTTCCCAATGGTTTTTTATTTCATCCAGATATAATAAAACATCAAGGGTATCTCTACATTGCAAATAACCTGAGATTATGTCATTGAGAGTGTTGATGTATCTGGTAGTATCATTGGCAGACAGAAAATGTGACGCTGCTTTCTTTGCAGTAGCAACCATCATCTCGGAATCATATATATATTGAAAAATCTTTGATTGTGCCTTATACAGACGTGCAATTGCAATATCGTTGTCAACTCTCTTGACATATCTTTCAGCAGATGTTAAATACAGCAGTGCCTCTTCATAATTGGAGGCATTCATACGGATTCTCCCAAGATAATAATTGGTAAGCATTCGTTCCTGGGGAGTGCCGTGATGCTTGTAAAACTTTGCTGCTGGGGAGATGATGCTGTCAGTGGTGACATCAATATAATTCTTGTCCAGCGCCATTGAATACAGCAGGGAATACTTTGCACGTATTTTCCTGGACGAGAGGGATGAGGTGTCTATCTGCTTAAGAATTTCCAGAGAATGTCTAGGATCGTCTTCAATGCAGGATTCAGCTTCTGACAAAGCTTCCTTCACAGCATCGCCAACTTCTCCGCAGGATGATACCATTGATACGGATATAACTACACTTATGACGAATATGACCAGCCTCATCATCTACTTTTAACAGAACTTACTGTATTCCAATTGGGTAAAACATATCTTCTCCGTTTGAGCAAATTTAAACAATTCATTTGATTTCGCCCTATGACTGCCCTAAGAGTTCACAAATTAAGGTTACTCAAAACCAGAGTTTTTGAGGAGAATAAAAGAAATATTGAGTGTCAACTATTTTCAGTTCAAGTCAACATAGGGGTGTAAGACGGTGATTGCCAACTACTTTACGAAATATCCACCGGTCTTGTTGGAATCCTTGTACTCAATCAGTTTGGCCTCAGAGAGCTGTTTGGCGTAACGCTTAACAGTGGCCTCACTTCGGTTAATCTTTTGAGCGATAGCTGCTTTCTTGATGCCAGGATTGGCTTTTATAATCCGGTAGATTTCCAGGGCAAGACCTTTTATCGGGTCATTTATCGGGTCATTTATCGGGTCATTTATCGGGTCATCCTGGCCTCCGTTATCTCCCGAAAGATGCGGTCTAAGCGGCTCCTTGAAGCGGATAGTCAGGCACACGAAGTCCGGGATAATCTCGAACTCTGGAGCAGGAAGACCTGCGGCCTTGCACTCATTGACGATATTCAGAAGGCCGCGTCCCCAGCCTTCCATAACACCGCTCTTGAAAAACACTTCGGCAATGGTCGGGTTGATGGGTGCCGAATGGGGGCGCTTGATAAAATCTTCCGGTGTTGTCCCAGCAGGGAAAAATCCTGGATTTATGAACTCTACCCGGTCATCGAAAATAGCCACGCTGGGTGTCCTGCTGTCAGACCACCAGCTTCTATGGACCAGAAGGTTCAGGCTTGCTTCCCTTACCACATCGATAGGGACAGTAAGGGTGTCGATACGGCCCTTCAGTTCCATCTTTCCGGCAAGATACATATGCTTTTGGCAGAACTCCACTACGGCATCATACTGCTCGAAGAGATTGCCGTAGCAGACGGTTTGGTCTCTGAATTCATCCATCGTGTTCCCCTCGAAACGGGCCAGACGGACTTTACACTGGCTGAACGTCCGGGATGGATCTTTGCCGAACAGGACAATCGCCGCATTGGTGAGTTTTCCGCTCTCGTCACGAAGTTTGAAATGATCAAGACGGGAGAGTGTATATCTGAGTGTTGAGGCCGACTTGGGTATGCGACCCATGTTGATACCACCGTTCAGCACATCCGTAAGCGTCTTAGAAGAAATCATCCGCGAGTCAAAGGCATCACTGGTCGTTTTCTCCCAGCTGAACTTCTTCGGATTCCCAATCTTGATGCGTTCCTCGAACATCTCCAGCGGCATCTGGGTAGTCGTATTCTCCACCTTGAAATAGGGACGTCCGTCATACGTATAGGGAGCCTTGGCAGGACCGGAGGCAGGAAACCAAATGGCAATCACTTTTTTCCCATCATTTCCGGGTACGTCAACATATTGGGCCGAAAGGTCGATGGCAGGAGAGAACTTCCGAATTTCCCGGGCAATCTCCTGACGAGTCGAATCAGATACATCCTGGCCGATAATCTTGAGGGCAGGCGTAACGCCGAATAAGAGCCAGCCACCGTCCGTATTCAGGAAAGCGCATCCCGAACACATCCCGGCATTCAACTCACCGGTGGTCTTCTTCACCTCCAGCACACGGCTCTCATCCTCACGGACCATTGCCTCTATGTCGCTAAACGTCAATTCCTTCATAAAACAATCAATCAATAAGAATACAAAGGTAATGACATTTTCCGAAATCACACCCCAAATACGGCATCTTTGCCACGCGGTTCCGTCTGTGCAACCTATTTTGCATAGGAAGGGGGAACGGAACAAGGCCGATGTCCACGCAGAGGGCGGTTTTATCGTCAAGCTTGTGGGAATGGCACCGAGCCCTGCGACAGGCAGAAACAGTGAAGAAGGTTGTTCACGTTTTTGAATAAATGACCCTTATAACTGAACGCCTATTCTGAACTGCAGGTTCGGCTTAAAATGAAGGCATCCGCCATTGCCTGAATAATATGCAATGCCGCCACCTACGGTAAATTCGCAGAACCAATGCTTGCTGAAATCCCGACGGAGCCCATAAACCGGCACCAAAGAAATATCAAAAGGCGTATTGGGAATCAGCAAGGCTCCGTTCACCTTCACTGAGAAAAAATCTTCGTCGTTCAGATAATACCTTGGCTCTATTTCCAGATCAAAGCCGTGTCCGATAACATAATTTTTTGAGTATCCATATAACTCACTCCCTCCACCTATGCGTCCAATCAGGGACATCCCACTTTTCCATTTATATTCATAACCATACTCAATCCCGTACAATGTTCTTAACGAAAAAGTATGATTGGAGCCAACTCGTACTTCTGGTTCTTGAGCACACAATTGCGAAATGGAGCAAAAGGCCAAAATGGCCATAAGCAAGATTCTCTTCAAACTGTTCATAACGATCTATTCAAACTCCCATTTAAATCCGGAAATATCATATATTTTATTTGGTTCTTCCCAATAGTATACTAATCTATTTCCTATCACATCGCCCCCTTCATCACCCTTAAAATTTACTGAGCCATTGAGGGTCAACAGCGGTGTCCGGGCTGTAGAAGTTGCATAGCAGTTCCAGAAACGGAGTCCTGCATCAGCAACAATATTTATTCAGTTTCATTACTGAGCCTGAGCAGCCTGAGCCTTGGCCTGAAGTTCAGCCTGGAGGGTTTCGAGAGTTCTGCCCTCAGGAATATTCAAGGCAACCCTTGCCTCAGGGGTAAGATCTACGCTCTGAGCAGGATCGAAGTAAAGCAAGGAACCCTTCTCAAAAACGAAAGCGACACCCTTTGATTTGGCCAGATCAGAAACTGCCTTCTGAGCTTTCTCATAAATCGGAGCCTGGAGGTTCTGCTGAGTCTGCTGGAGTTCCTGCTGAACTGCCTGCTGGAATTCCTGAATCCTGTACTCAATCTGCTGAAGCTCATTGGCCTTGCTATCCTTGATAGCCTGAGTCCAGGTAGCCTGTTTCTGCTGGAACTGCTGTGCCTTGGTCTGATACTCTTCCATCATAGCCATATAGGTCTCCTGAGCCTCCTTGCTGGCTGCATCAAGAGTTTCACGGGCTGAGTCCATCTCCGGCATAAGCTGTACGAGCTCATTGAAATCCACATATGCAAATGTAAGGTTCTGTGCTGTTGCGGCTACCGAGAATACTGCCATAGCTGCAATAAGGAAAAATCTTTTCATATTATTATCTTTTAAATATTTATTCTGAACTAGAATTGTTGTCCTATAACAAAATGGAACTGGCTCTTTCCGTTGACAGGATCATCGAATCCCCATCCCCAGTCAACACCCAGAAGTCCAATCATCGGGAGGAAAACCCTCACGCCGACACCCGCAGAACGCTTAATCTGGAATGGATTGAACTTTCTGATATCAGACCAGCAGTTACCTCCTTCGAGGAACAACAGAGCATAGATGGTTGATTGCGGCTGTAAAACTACCGGATAACGCAGTTCGACTGTGAACTTGTCATAGACATTACCGGCATAATAGTTTCCTGTCTGGTTATATAAACTCATGGCCTGAGGAGTGAGTGAGTAGTTCTCATATCCACGAAGAGAAATAATCTCAGAACCGTAGGTATCATAACCAGACATACCGTC
This sequence comes from uncultured Bacteroidales bacterium, assembly GCA_945870315.1. Lineage (GTDB taxonomy): Bacteria > Bacteroidota > Bacteroidia > Bacteroidales > UBA932 > Cryptobacteroides. The sequence goes on along the minus strand of CAMBRR010000031.1, from coordinate 8,863 downwards.
ACCTCCTACACGGAAGCCTTCGAATGGAGAATATCCCCAATTGCGGTTATAATATCCCAGATATCCGAACTGTGCCCGGGCCATAAGTACCAGGTCTCCAACAAGTTTTGTGTATATAGCTCCTTTGAACGACCACTTGTGATACTCTATCCATTTATACCTTTCCTGTGATGTCTGAAGGTCGTAATTGATTTCCTTCCAATTTTTTGCAGCAATAGCATTTCCATTGCTGTCATATCCTTTGATACCTTTCTTCCTCAACAGGGAATAAGGAGGAGTGAGCTGGAGTGAAAAACTGAAATCAGAACCCTGGCGAGGATAAATCTGCTGATCGGTAGAATTTCTGGACAGACTGAATGTATAACTCAAGTTGTGGGAAATACCGGTATTGAAGAGGAACTGATATGCCCAATCCTGAAGCTTATAGGTCTGCCAACTTACCTGATTATATAGAACGAAATAGTTATCAGGCCATTTCAAACGTTTTCCTATACCTGCTGCAAATCCGTACACCTCCATATACTGGTCATTGTTGAGAATATTGAAAGCCAGGTAAGAGTTGGTCTGACGGGTATAATATAGGGAAACATTCAAAGAAGTAGGTTTCTTTCCGAAGAGCCAAGGCTCCGAGAAGCTTGCGGAAAGGCTGGTATAGTATGTTCCGTTGGTCTGGAACCTGATGGCAAGATTCTGGGCATCTCCCAGTGGGACAGGACGCCAGGCAGTCTTGTCGAACAACCTCCTCGTGGAGAAGTTGTTGAAGCTGACACCGACAGTTGCCACGAAAGTATTGCCGCCCCATCCGCCGGAGAGTTCCAATTGGCTGGAAGGCTTTTCCGTCACATTGTATATGATGTCAACCGTATTGTCGAACTGGTTCGGAATGATGTTATAGCCCTTCCCATATTCTGTAATGGCCTCAGGATCAAACTGTCCCATAGAAGCTATCTCCCTGATGGACCTCTCCAGGTCGGACTGACTATAGAGATAGCCCGGTCTCGTGAAGACCTGTCTGCGGATAACCCTTTCATTGGTAAGGTCATTTCCATTGATGATAATATTATTCAGGGTGGCCGGTTTTCCTTCCACAATCCTCATCTCGACATCCACGGAATCGCCTTGGATATTCATCTCCACAGGCTGGAGGTTGAAGAAGAGATAGCCGTTGTCGCGGTAGAGTTTGGACACGTCATATTCGTTCTGCTTTCCACCGCCGAAAAGGCGCTTCTCCATCGTAACCATATCATAGACATCTCCTTTCTTAATCTGGAGAATGTCGTTCAGGACATCAGAGGAATATACGGAGTTTCCCGTCCAGGTGATATCCCTGAAATAGTATTTCTTACCTTCTTCTATGTCGAAATCAATCTGGAGTCTGCCCGGTTCGATATAATACATCGTATCCTTCAGGATTCTTGCATCCCTGTATCCCGCTTCATTGAAGGCACTGATGAGGGAACGTTTGTCGTTCTCGTACTCGGACTCATTGAACTTCTTGGAACTGAAAAAATTGATGAACCTTGCATCCTTGGTCTTCTTCATCGAACGGACAAGCTTGAATTCCTTTACGTGGTCGTTGCCTTTGAAGGTAATTTTCTTAATCTTCACCTTCTCTCCCCTGTCAACGTGGAAGTTGACACGAATAGCATTGCGGACGACGCTGTCGCGCTTGGTCATAACCCTTACGTCAACGTTGTAGAAACCCTTTTCCTTGTAATAGCGTTTGATTATGTCGGTAGCGGTCTTGGAAACATAGTCGGAAAACTCACCACCCCTTCTAAGGTTGACTCTCTCCAGGAGGTCCTTTTGTTCTCCACTCTTAACCCCGCTGAAAGTCCATCTGGACACTCTTGGACGCTCAATAATCGAAATCTTGAAGAAAGCAGTATCCTTGCCGCTTGAAAGAGAATCGATGGACACTCCCACATCCTCAAAAGACTTCTGGAGCCACATCTTCTTGATAATCATGGAAATCTGTTCTCCCGGGACAGTAACCTCCATACCTTCCCTCAAACCTGAGAACTGAATGATCTGATCAGCTGAAAGATAGTGGTTACCCTCAACTTTGACACCTCCGACAATATATTTTTTAGGAGCGTTGTAATCGACGACTACTCCGTCTGATGCACCAGCAGCAAAGCAGACCGCCGGAGCGACTACCCCAAAGAGCAAAAGTGCGAATAAGATTACTTTGCTTATCTTCATCCTTCCAATTGAATTCAAAACTGCAAATATACGCAATTATTTGACTTTTCCATACCTGCGGTCCCGTTTTGAATAAGATTCAAGTGCCTTGCGGAACTCCTCTTTCTTGAAATCAGGCCACAGGGTATCTACAAAGAGCAATTCCGAATATGCCCCCTGCCAAAGGAGGTAATTGCTCAATCGGCATTCTCCCGAAGTGCGGATTATCAAATCCGGATCCGGAATGGATGCAGTGGAAAGATATTTCGAGAAATCAGCTTCGGAAACGGCAGCCAGTCCCTCCGGGTCGCCGGCATAGTCGGACGCCAGCTTTTTCGCAGCCTGAAGGATGTCCCATTTGCCACTATAACTCAAAAAGACTACAAGGGTGAGGGTGGTGTTGGAAGCTGTCCTTTTCATACAAGAGTCGATGGTTGACTTGAGACTGTCCGAAAGATGTTCCCGGTTTCCAATGACCATAAAACGGACACCATTCTTGTCAAGACTGTCCATCTCGGCAGCCATTGCCTTGACCATCAGTTCCATAAGTGAAACGACCTCATCCTGCGGGCGTCCCCAGTTCTCTTCTGAGAAAGCGAAAATGGACAAATACTTCACACCTGTCTCTACGGCTGCTTCAACACAAGCCCTGACGCTCTCAACGCCTTCGATATGGCCATAGAACCTTTCTTTCCCACGCTGTTTGGCCCAGCGACCGTTTCCATCCATAATTATGGATACGTGCGAGGGTATCATTCCCTTGTCTTCCATTATTGATTCATTTACAGATTATTTCATTTCAAATTGCGGACATCTTCTCCCCAGAAAAGTTTTTCAGTAAGGGCTCCTATGAAATTTTTTCCATCGAGCCGGACACGCTTAAGCGAAAACTGTGCCAATGAAATTTCGACTTTTACACCAGCAGACAGGGTAATATCGGTATTGTCAATTGTCAAAGTGATGTTATCATCGCGCGAGCGCATAGAGAGCGAAATCATCGATGAATCCGGGAGCACGAGGGGGCGGACATTGAGGTTGTGCGGAGCAATCGGGGACAATATCAGGACCTTCGCATAAGGAAGGACGATGGGACCACCCACGCTCAAGGAATACGCGGTGGAACCTGAACTTGTCGAAACCACCAGTCCATCAGCCCAGTAGGTAGGAAGAGTGGTCCCGTCAAGGTTCACATCAACTCCCAACATTGCTGCTCCGGAACGATGAACCGCCACTTCGTTCAACGCAAATGGGCGAACCTCAACGGGAGAGCCATCAAGAAACACCTTTGTATGGAGAAGCGAACGCTCTTCAATCTCATAACAGGAAGAGATTATGGCCTGGGAAAGTTCTTCCGGACGGTTTTCTGACAAAAACCCCATTCTGCCCAGATTGACACCGGCAACCGGCACAGAAGAAGCGACAGCCAGGGCGGAAGCTGACAGGAACGTTCCGTCTCCACCTATGCTCAGTAGCATATCCGTTCCATCTTCAAGGATATCTTTGCCGGAAGCATCCAAGACTTCGTTACCTGCCGACTTAAGGCTGGCAATAAGGGCGATAATCCTTTCATCCGACAGATATTCCGGTCTGGAACTATAAAGTGCTATCTTCATCTCGGGAGTGGCATATTTTCAAAACAGGCTTCAAAAATAGCACATTATTTACAAATATTCCATATTTTATATATTTTTGCGTTTCAAAATGAAACCGAAAGAGGATTATAATGACAAGACTCAGCATAAACATCAATAAAATAGCGACCATACGGAACGCACGGGGAGGCAATATGCCGGATGTAGCCCACGCTGCCCAGATGTGCGAAAAATTTGGCGCTGAAGGCATTACTGTCCACCCTAGACCGGATGAGAGACATATCAGATACTCGGACGTCAGGCAAATCAGACCGCTTGTCAAGACAGAATTCAACATAGAAGGCAACCCCATCCCATCATTCATTGACCTCGTGCTTGAGGTCAGGCCGAATCAGGTCACACTGGTTCCGGATGCTACTGATGCCATCACTTCCAATTCAGGTTGGGACACACTTGCAAACAAGGACTTTCTCACTAAAATATGCAAGCGCTTCAAGGATGCCGGCATAAGGACATCCATCTTCATCAATCCGGAGCCCGAGATGGCCAGAGGAGCGGCAGAATGCGGCGCAGACAGAGTTGAACTCTATACTGAACCATACGCCACGCTCTTCCCCACTTCACCTGAGCAGGCCGTAGAACCTTTTGTCAGGACCGCAGAGGCCGCCAAAGAATATGGACTTGGAGTGAATGCGGGGCACGACCTCAATCTTGACAATCTTGAATTCTTCATACGGAACATCCCCTGGACAGCAGAGGTTTCTATAGGGCACGCTGTCATCTGCGATGCCCTCTATATGGGACTTGAGAAAACAATAGAGGCTTATCTAAAAAAAGTTAAAATTTTTTGACTATATTTGTAGTCTGTTTGTCCTAAAAATGACATAACCCTGAATATCAACAAATTAAAATAACAACAAAATGAGAAAAACACCACTTGTTATCAGTATCGTTTCCCTGGCAGTAGCCTTGGCAGCAATAATCTTAGTGCTCACAGTAGGGAAAGGCAGCAAAAAGGAAGCAGCATCGGAAGGCGAGAGCACAGAAGCAACCGCTGCAAAAGGAGACATAGTCTATATCGACCTTGATAAGATTCTGATGGAATATGATATGGCCAACGACCTCAGGTCGGTAGTTGAGACCAAAGTTCAGAACATCCAGGCAGAGGTCAACCGCAGGGGAAAGAAACTTGAAAGTGACGTTAAGGCTTTCCAAGAGAAGATAGACAAAGGCCTGATGACACGTTCCACTGCAGAAGTTCAGGGCCAGAAGCTCCAGCAGCAAGAGGCTGATTTCAACAACTATGCAGCCCAGAAGCAGCAGGAGATCCAGGAAGAGCAGGTAGTAATGATGAACCAGCTGGGAGATGCCATCCAGACCTTCCTTCAGAAATACAACGAAGAGAAACAATATTCAATGATTCTCACAAACCAGGGAGGCGCCCCTGTGATTACTGCTGACCCTGCCCTCGACATCACCGAAGATGTACTCGCAGGTTTGAATGCAGAATATATCCGCAACAAAGACAATAAAGGAAAAGAATAGTTGAAAATCGCATTACTGTCCTGTTTCTACCCCTATAGGGGAGGAATTGCTCAGTTTAACGCAAGCCTGCTTACAGAACTGAGCCGGGACCATATTGTCAAGGCATTCAATTTCAAGAGGCAATATCCGGAACTATTGTTTCCGGGAAAGACACAGTATGTGACGGAAGATGACCAAGCCGTACCGGTAGAGAGTGAATCTCTGCTCGATACGGCTAATCCGTTTTCATACATCACCACCTTGAATGCTATCCGGGAGTGGAATCCTGACATTTTGATTGTCCGCTACTGGATGTCATATTTCGCTCCTTCTCTCGGCTTCATCACTCGCAGGATGAAGAAAAGATGCAAGGTAATATCCATCCTCGACAATGTGATTCCTCACGAGCCCAGGTTCTTCGATACCCCGCTGACAAAGTATTTTCTGACTGGAAGTACTGGTTGCATTACCCTGTGCAACGCAGTGGCAGAGGACCTGCTCAGAATAAAGAAGGACGCAAGATATACGGTTATCCAGCATCCGCTCTACGCCCATTTCGGGCCCAAATTGGACAGAAGCGAGGCAGAGGCGAAACTAGGTCTTAAGGCCGGAATGAAAAACATTCTTTTCTTCGGGCTAATCAGGGAATATAAGGGGCTGGACATCCTGCTGCAGGCATTTGCTCTGCTTCCAGATGATTATCAGCTGATTATAGCCGGGGAACCATATGGTTCGTTTGACAGGTACCAGAAAATAATCGATACAATTCCGGGGAAGGAAAGGGTGAATATGAATCTGAAATACATAAAGGATTCAGAGGTAAAGGATTATTTCTCAGCCGCTGACCTTGCAGTCTTGCCTTACAGAAGCGCCACACAAAGCGGCATCAGTTCGGTTTCATACCATTTTGAGGTGCCGATGATTGTTACCGATGTAGGAGGGCTGAAGGAAACAATCGGAGACAGAGGCACAGGAATTGTTGCAAAAGAAGGCAGTCCGGAAGGAATTGCGAAGGAAATTCTGAGATATTTCTCAGACAAAAGGATATACGACAGTTGCGTGGAGAATATCCGGAAAGAAAAGATAAGACTTTCCTGGAAGACATTCTGCCGGAAACTTATAGATTTTGCCAATGAACTTTGATTATGACGAATAAGATACATATCGCTATTGCCGCATTTCTGATGCTCTTTGGAGTCTCCAACGCCTTTGCCCAAGATTATGTGGCTCCTGAAGTGGCTATCTCCTCAGAAAAGGTCCGAGTGGACGGGCAGTTGTATTACTCCCATATCGTCCTGGAGAGACAGACTCTATACTCGATTGCCAAGGCATATGGAGTCACCATCGAGGAAATCTACCAGATGAATCCTGCCGTCAGGGAGTCAGGTCTGAAGAAGAACGCAGTAATTCTCATTCCGATTGCAAAGCCACAGGAGAAGGAGGTCGCAGTTGCCCAGGAGAAGAACTCGGATAAAGAAGAGAAAAGTGCAGGAAAAGAAGAGAAGGGCCAGGTGAGGATGCATACGGTTAAGTGGTACGAGAATCTGGAATCGATAGCTGCTGACTATGGGGTTACAGTGGAACAGATAATGTCTGCGAACAACCTTAAGACAAAGAAACTCAGCAGCAGGCAGAAACTCATCATTCCTGAGCCTCAGGAAGGGGCAGAAAACAAGCAGGCAGAGACGGAAAGCAAACAGACGGAAACTGAAAACGAACAAACTGAACATGAGGTAGAACATGTTCAGCCTGCATCAGAAAGTGAAACTGCCGGGAGAGAGATAGCAGAAGAGGATATGGCCCCGGTCACTGATTTTGCAAGCAAGGAAAAGGTTGAAATCACTATGTTGCTGCCGCTCAAGGCAGACGGAAATTCCTGCAGCCACAACAATATGGATTTTTACTGCGGAGCATTGCTGGCTGCAAAAGATCTTTCTGAAAACGGTATCAGTTCAGACATAAGGATATATGATATAGCCGATGGGAATATCCCAGTCACAAGAAGCCGTCTTGAAGCAAGCGACATCATTATCGGCCCTGTATCAAGCGGTGACATCACCCGCCTTAAGGAAGCCGGATGTAAGGACAAATTCATCATATCTCCGCTAGACCCTAGAGCAGAATCCTTGGCCAGAAGTCGTGATGGAATAATACAGGTGCCAACTTCTCACGATGTTCAACACCAGGAACTCGTCCGGTGGATTGAATCTGAAGTTGGAAGCAAGGATGCCGTGGTTATGATATCGGAAAAGGGTGCAAGACAAAGCGAAAGCATCTCACAATTGAAAGCAGCCGTAGGGAACTCAACACTTCCTGTCAGGAACTTTTCATACAGCATTCTTGAAGGAAGAAGCGTATTGGAGCCACTTGAAAGACTGCTTAACCAGGAAGGCCGGAACAGAATAATCATCGCCTCTGAAAGCGAGGCCTTTGTCAACGATGTTATCAGAAATGTCAACTTACTGATACACAATAAATTCGACATCGTTCTTTATGGCCCTGCCAAAATCAGGAACTTTGAAACCATAGAGGTAGAAAACCTTCACAACGGCAACCTTCACATCTGCACTTCATACAATATTGACTACAACAATGAAAGAGTGAGGGATTTCATCTACAGATATAGGGCATTGTTCCGTACAGAACCTACCCAATACGCATTTCAAGGATATGACATTATCTACTATTTTGCGACTCTATGCGCAAAATTCGGAGAAAATTGGGATAGGATGTTAACTGTTTCAGAAAAGGATATGCTCCAGAGCAACTTCAATTTTGTCAGGACAGAAAGCGGCTCTTATACCAACAAAGGAGTAAGAAAAGTAGAATACGAAAAGAATTGGAAGGTCAGGACTGTGAAATAAGAGACTCTGCGTTGGCAATGGCTTCAGGAGTAAGTTGTGCCCCGCTGAGCATCTTGGCAACTTCCAGCACTCGTTCTTTCTTGTCCAATTTCTTAATGGAAGATTTGGCAACTGAGGTATCCGGATTGATTTCCTTGGATACGAGGTAGTGTGCATTTCCCTTGGCTGCAACCTGTGGAAGGTGGGTAATGGCAAATACCTGCATATTCTCCCCCATAGAGCAGATGACGGAACCAATACGGTCTGCAACGCTTCCGGAAATACCTGTGTCAATCTCATCAAAAATCATTGTCGGCATCTTGGTAAACCTTGCCATCAAAGCCTTGAGAGACAGCATTATACGCGATAGTTCACCACCAGAGGCACATTTGGCGACATCCATAGGAGATGCTCCGCTGGCACTGAAAGTGAAGGTCACGGCATCTTTTCCGGATGGTCCTGCCGGAGCATCCTCAACCTTGACATCGAAAACTGCGAACGGAAGTTCCATATAATGGAGAGATTGCATAATTTCAGTCGCAAGTTTTCCGGAGGCAGAATGTCTTTTTTTTGAAAGTCGCGTCCCCAAAGAATCAAGTTCAGCAGAAATTGAAGCAATCGATGCGACAATCTCCTCCTTCCTTGTCTGAAGCATAGTGGAATCAAGCAATGTATTTGAAAGCTTTTCACGAACCTCTATCAACTCAGCCTCAGTCCTGC
>CAMBRR010000030.1 GCA_945870315.1 uncultured Bacteroidales bacterium | reverse complement strand
TCAGCCTGGAATCCCAGTCAATGGTTTTCATTAGTTCCCTCTCAAATGAGGTCGGTACATCGCTAAGGTACTCAAGATGTCTTTCAAATAAAGTCTCCATATCTTCCGGTTTCTTTCTGCAATATTACAAATGTTTATTCTAATAAACAAATCTTGCTCAAAAATGTTTAGTATATTAAACAAGATTGAATATCCGGAAAATCGGTTGCAGAGGAGATTCCGGAGGGATGAAGGCATGAGAACTATTATTCCAAAGGATCGACGGCGGTATCTGAACTGTAGAGGCTGCCGACGGTGCTGAGGAAGGTTGCCTTCATACTTTCAAGTCTGTCTTTATCCTCGACAGGGAGCGTCTGTGCAGGGTCTGACTTGAGGTCCCACAGGCTGTCGTAACCATTGCAGCCCAGTTCATTGCCGGTTGAGTTGTAATTGGCGCCGTCGTATGCCGGAATCAGTACATAACTGCCCTCGCGGTAGGCCAGTCTTCCCTGAGCTTCGAGAATCTGCGAAGGCCTTCCACCGGTGAGAGCCTTTCCGAGCAGGACATCAGGATATGACTCGCTGTCAAGTCCCTCTGCAACCTTGCCACCTGTTATTTCGCCGAGAGTTGCATAGAGGTCCATCTGGCAGAAATATGCTTCTGAAACGGCCGGCTCGATATGCCCTTTCCAATAGACGATGAACGGAATATGGGTACCGCCATCGTACAGGCTGTATTTCCCTCCACGAAGACCATTGTCCGGATCGTGCCCGGCAGCAATCGCGATTTCCTCAGCCGAATCATCATATCCGTCCTGAAGAACGGCTCCGTTGTCCGATGTGATGATTATCATTGTGTTCTCAAGAAGGTCGAGTGAACGCAGTTTTTCAACGACCTGCCCGACGCACCAGTCAGCTTCCACCACGGCATCGCCCCTGCAGCCTAGTCCGCTCACACCTGAAAACCTCTCGGCGGGAACCCTCGGGACGTGGGGCTCGTGGAGCCCGTAATAAAGGAAGAAAGGATTGTCTTTGTTGCTGTCTATGAATGAATTGACCTTTGAAAGGAAGTAATCGGCCATGGTCTTGTCGTTCCATCTTGCAGAATGCCCTCCCTTCATATATCCTATTCTCGGAACCCCATCCACGATGGTTCCCTGATGCCCGTGCAGCCATGGCATAGTCATAAGTTCGGGATTGGTCAGCGCCGTCGGCTCACCTTCGAAATTCTTTTCATAATCCACAAGAAGCGGGTCGGAGGGGTCAAGGCCCTCGACCATACCGTTTTCTACATATACGGTAGGTACCCTGTCAACCGTTGCTGGAATCAGATTAGTGTAGTCAAAGCCTACGGTGTTTCCGGAAGGGACGATTTCCTTGTTCCAGTCCAACTTGCCATATCCCATTCCGAGATGCCATTTGCCTATTGCAGCCGTGGCATATCCTTGCTGCTGCATCATTTTCGGGAGTGTAGGCATAGATGGGTCTATCAGCAGGGGCGCATCTCCTGCAAGGATTTTTGCGTCGGGATTCCGCCACGGATACATTCCTGTGAACATTGCAAAACGGCTCGGAGTCGACGTCGCCGAAGTTGCGTAGCAGTTCTGGAAACGCACACCTGCATCTGCAAGCGAATCGATATGAGGGGTGAGGATGGTCCTTGAACCGTAGCAACTGACATCTCCCAGTCCGAGGTCGTCAGCGACAATAAGGACAATGTTGGGCATCTGTTTCTGTACATTTGTACATCCCAATACCGCAAGCGAAGAAAGCGGAAGCAAATATTTATTCAGTCTCATAAGATTGGTTGATTAAGGCCTGCGGTATTTTCGTCCCAGGCAGGGTGTCAGAAGAAGAAAAGACTCCTATCCTATCATCGCTCACAATATATATGGTCGTTTGCAAAGGTAGGAGTCGCTATGTTTTTCTATATGCTGGAAGGAATCAGTGAACTGCACTGAAGTATTTGAGGAACTGTGTGTGAAGGAGTTTCTCCGCATTCTCGGGATCGGAAGCATTCAGAACCCCGCGGCAGTCTGCGATTGATTCATATCCTTTGCTCTCCATCCAGGCCTGAACTCCCGCATTGGCCTCTGTAATCCAGGAAGCACCTTCACGAATGATTGAACTTGCAACTTCCACGGCAGATGCGCCGCTGAGGATGGATTTCACTACTCCTTTGAAAGAGTCAACGCCTCCGGACACCGCTACAGGAAGTTGTGGCACAGCTGCTGAAATAATTCCGGCCCAGCGGATTGACTGGGACAAATCTGCCGAAGTGGTGAACGGATTGCCGGTGGTGAATTCTATTTTGTCAATGTCGATGTCGGTAGGATAGAAACGGTTGAAAAGTACTACTGCTGATGCTCCCTTTGCGTAGAGATTGTTGCAGAGAGCTACCGGATTGGAAATGTTCGCGCCAAGTTTCACGATGATTGGAATCTTGACAAGGGCTTTGACATTTGAGACAATGTCTTCGTGAAGTTTCTCAAAAGTTCCGGGAACATAGTTGCGTGAGGTGCTGAGACTCATTACATTCAATTCGAGGGCATCTGCACCGGCTTCTTCAATACGTTTTGCAAACTCTTCCCATTTGCCGTCTGTGTGGCAGGCAATTGATGCAATGACCGGAATGGAGCATTTCGACTTGGCCGCAGAAATAAGGTCGAGGTAATCAGATACGACTTTTTCTGAAAGATAGCCGGAAATGTAATCATAGGCTTCAGGATGCTCGTCGGTCATATTGGCAGCAATCTCCCTTGCAATGCTTTCCTCAAAAAGCGATTTCAGAACAACTGCGCCAGCTCCGGCTTTTTCAAATTCAACTATCTTGTCAAGCGATGCGGTCTGGCCGTTGCTTCCGACAATTACCGGTGACTTCAGTTCAAGTCCACCGAAACAAGTATTAAGATTGCTCATTGACTAAGGTTTTTATTATTCAAAGCAACAAAGTTATAAAAAATATCATATCCTCCGCCCTTCTCCACGCAAAATGTCAGTCTGCCTCGCTAAGCGCTTTCCGTATTCTCAAGTTTAAAAAATCATTTTGAAAGAGGTTGTCTCACAATTTAGTTGTATCTTCGCAAATTGACCAAAATGAACGAAAATGTCATACAACAAGAACGAAGTTTACGACGAGGAAACCACAAGGGAGATTGCCGGTCATTATGAGGCGATTTTAAGGCTTCTTGGAGAAGACCCCCGGAGAGAAGGCCTTGTGAAGACGCCTGAGAGAGTGGCCAAGGCCCTGCAGTTCCTTACCCAGGGATATGGCCAGGACGGGGCGGAAATCCTCCGTAGCGCAATGTTTAAGGAAGAGTACAAGCAGATGGTGCTTGTAAAAGACATAGAACTCTACTCCACTTGCGAACATCACATAATGCCATTCATCGGCAAGGCACACGTCGCCTACATCCCAGACGGAACCATAACCGGACTGAGCAAGATTGCCAGAGTCGTGGAAACCTATGCCAGAAGACTGCAGGTGCAGGAAAGACTTACAGTCCAGATTCGCGACTGCATCCAGGAAACCCTCAATCCGCTGGGCGTCGCAGTGGTTATAGAAGCATCCCATACCTGTATGACGCTAAGGGGAGTCCAGAAGGCCAACGCAATCACTTCAACCTCAGCCTTTTCAGGCATCTTCCTTAAGGATGAACGTACAAGAAACGAATTTCTGAACCTCATTAAATAGAATACCTATGTCAGATATGGAGGAACTCGGCAGGGGAGACACCCTCGCATTCTACAAAGCTGCTGACGGATTTGCGTTCGACAGGACCGAAACTCTTGAACAAATAGCTTCAGATACATCGGCAGAATTTATTCTTCTGTACACCAGGCCGTCAGAGGTTAAGGTCGGTAGATTTGCAATTGACAGAATGTTGGCTGTTGCCGCTGATACAGGAGCTGATATGGTCTATGCCGACCACTATGATGCCGTGGATTCCGTCAGCGATGATTTGTCCTGTCTTGTCAAGCATCCTTTGATAGACTGTCAGAAGGGCGCTCTCCGGGATGATTTCGATTTCGGCGGACTCCTGCTTTTCAGGACATCCTCATTTAAGGATGCCCTCCGGAAGATGGAAAAGAAACGCAGGTGGGGAGCGATGTATGAGTTGAGGCTGAGGATGTCGAAGATTGTCCGTATCAATGAATATCTTTATACGGAAATGCTGCTGGACAGGCGCAAGTCCGGTGAAAAGCAGTTTGACTATGTGGATCCTCACAATAGGGATGTCCAGATTGAAATGGAGGAAATATGCACGGATTATCTGAAAAGCATAGGAGCTTGTTTGACAGGAGATTACAAGCATCCTTCGACTGATGTCCAATACGACTTCCCTGTGACTGCGACAGTCGTTATACCTGTTTACAACAGAAAATCCACCATTGAGGATGCTGTCAGAAGCGCCCTCAGTCAGCAGTGTTCCTTCCCTTTCAACGTGATAGTTGTGGATAACCACTCTACTGACGGAACATCGGATATCCTTGACAGAATAGCTGCGGAGGATTCCCGCCTTGTCCACCTCATTCCTTCTGATAACGACCTCGGAATAGGCGGTTGCTGGAATCTTGCAATAGACAACCCCTCCTGCGGAGAATATGCGGTGCAGCTCGACAGCGACGACCTGTACAGCGGTCCCGACACCCTCGGGAAGATTGTTGCAGCCTTTCGCGAGCAGGAATGCGCGATGGTTGTCGGCACCTATCTTATGACCGATTTCAACCTCAATCCCATCCCTCCGGGTGTCATCTCACATTCAGAATGGACCGATGACAATGGACGTAACAATGCATTGAGAATCAATGGCCTGGGAGCCCCGCGCGCTTTCTGGACACCACTTCTCAGACAGTACCGTTTCCCAAATACCAGCTATGGAGAGGATTATGCAGTAGGCCTCAGGATTTGCCGTGAGTACAGGATAGGGCGCATATATGATGTACTCTATCATTGCCGTCGCTGGGATGGAAATTCCGATGCTGCGCTTGACATAGAAAAGGTAAATGCCAACAACCTGTACAAGGACAGAATCAGAACCTGGGAACTTGAAGCAAGACTTCGTATGAAATTATGAAACAGACCAGAATACACCAGTTTGTAGGAGATCAATTGTCACGATGGCCCTTGGCCTGTGATAACTTCCGTGCTCTCAAGGCAGTGAAAATCAGACATATGAGCATCGGAGGGCTGGAAGTGAAACTCCAGTTCAATCCGGCCAGGATGATTTCCTCCGCAGCCAAACTAAGCAAGGAAGACATAGCTGCCCGGAAATGTTTCCTCTGCCGCGAGAACAGACCTGCCGAACAGATAATGATGAAGTTCGAGGGCCGCAAAGGCAAGAAATATCATATATTAGTCAATCCATATCCCATTTTCCCCGACCATCTTGTGGTAGCGATGGACCGTCACGTGGAGCAGTCTATATGGAAAAGATATGTGGATATGCTTGACTTGGCGCGAAAATACACTGGCTATACCTTTTTTTACAACGGCCCCAAAAGCGGAGCTTCTGCACCTGACCATCATCATTTTCAGGGAGCTCCATCCGGCCTTATGCCTCTGGAGAATGACATAGATGCCTTGGTGGGAACCGACAGCCCTGTCCTTTCCTATCTGACAAGCGTTCAGGATGCAAAACTGTATCACTATTCCCGCTTTACCACCGGCATATTCGTCCTACGTGCCGAGACGGCCAAGTCAGCAGCAAAATTATTTTACCGTCTGCTTGATTGCGCCAATACACCTGAAGGAGAAAATGAACCGCTTATCAACCTCTTTTCAGCATATAAGGACGGAGAATTCCGTTCCATTATAGTGTTCAGACGCTCCCATAGGTCCCACCATTATTTTTCAGATGGTCCCGACCACCTTACGATGAGTCCCGGATGTGCAGATATGGGCGGAGTGTTCATAGTTCCTGTCCAGAGGGAATTCGAAACCATAGATGAGCATCTTCTCGGAGAAATGGTGAGCGAAGTATCCATCCCTCAGCAAGAGCAGGAATGTATCATCGACAGGCTCACAAGAGTGCAGCCGCTGCTCGAAGTCGGAATAATGTCTGCAAAGGAAATTGAGTTCGAGATACTTTCAGATGGAGCAGGAGCCAGAAAAGCCATTCTGAAGGAGGGCAAGATCGAATATGACGGAGCTTTGTATGATGAACTCTTTTTTGAGGCCCAGACTCCGTCAACTCAGTTTGCTCAGCCTTCATTCATTTTGCACAATGTCCGGATAGGAAAGGATTTTCATTGGCAACGTAATGAAAATCAACAATTTGCTGGAGCTTTGAGGATCTTCGTTTCAGAGGGAAACCTCACTGCCGTCAATATCGTGGGAGTTGAGGACTATCTTCTCAGTGTGATATCATCCGAGATGAGCGCCACATCTTCCCTCGAACTCCTGAAGGCCCACGCTGTCATATCCCGTTCCTGGGTGATGTCTTGTATCAAGGCTGCTAGAAGTGGTAATCCCGTCAAGCCTCCGGTATATGTGGACAATGTTCCTTCGCTGGTTTCCGACCTGGATGCTGCCTTCCATAAAGGTATGCAGTCCCGCGATGGAGATGTTGTCAGATATGTGAAATGGTATGACCACCAGCAACATAAGCTTTTCGATGTATGTGCAGATGACCATTGCCAGCGCTACCAAGGACTTTCGAGGGCGGAGGGAAAGGCGGTCAGACAGGCAATCGATTCCACCTGGGGCCAGGTCCTCTGTTATCAGGGTGAACTTTGTGATACCCGTTTTTCCAAGTGTTGCGGAGGGGTGATGGAAAGTTTCTCAACCTGCTGGGAAGATAAGCAAGTCCCTTATCTTCAGCCACTTGCTGATACTCCGGACCATAGGGATGACCTGCCTTGTTACTGTTCCGAGGCAACTCCTGACATCCTTTCGCAAGTCCTGAACAACTATGACAGGGAAACGAAGGACTTTTACAGATGGACCGTGGTAGTATCCAGGGATGAACTTGGGAGGCTGGTTGAAGAAAAATCAGGTGTAGCTGTGGGAAAGATTATTGCTCTGAATCCTTTGGAAAGAGGAGTCTCAGGACGTATTTCATTATTGGAAATAGTTGGCCAGAATAAGAAACTTGTTGTGGGTAAGGAATTGGAAATCAGGAGATTATTATCGCCTTCTCATCTTCGTAGCTCAGCTTTTGAAGTCGAATATGAAGGAGAAAATATCATCCTGAATGGTCGTGGATGGGGCCACGGAGTCGGACTCTGCCAGATTGGTGCGGCAGTGATGGCTTCCAGGGGAATTGATTATGAATCCATCCTTCAGCATTATTATCCCGGTGCCGGAATTACGAGATTATGACAATGAGATTATGACAACATAATGCCTATGGAAAAGACAGCAAAATCACCTTGGTTGTGGATTCCTCCTCTATATTTTGCTGAAGGAATCCCGTATTTTCTGGTAAACAACATATCTGTGATAATGTTTACCAGAATGGGAATGGAAAATGGTCAGATGGCATTTTTTACTAGCCTTTTGTATCTTCCCTGGGTGATCAAACCACTCTGGAGCCCTTTTGTGGACATCCTCAGGACTAAACGCTGGTGGGTGATTGCGATGCAGGTCACTATGGCCTTGCTATTTATGACAATAGCCCTGACACTCCCTCATCCTGATCCGTCGGCAATCGCATCCCACAGTACTCCGGCCTCCATTTTTGTGCTGACGCTCTGCCTTTTCTGGCTTTCCGCCTTTGCCTCAGCAACGCATGACATTGCCGCTGACGGGTATTATATGCTTGCCCTGGATCAGAAATCCCAGTCAGTCTTCGTCGGCATCAGAAGCACTTTCTACCGCCTCTCGTCCATCTTCGGTCAGGGCGTGCTGGTAGTAATAGCAGGACTCCTGGAGACCACCTTGGGTGATATCCCTTTGGCCTGGAAGGTGACCTTGCTGGTGAGCTCCGCCTTGCTTTTCTGCATAACCTTATGCCTGACATTCACTATGCCGCATCCGATTCAGGACAGCCCAAGAAATGTCGCCCCAAAAGACATTTTCAGAGAATTCGGACGCACTTTCGCAACATTCTTCAAGAAAAAACAAATATCTGTAGCCCTGCTTTTTATGCTCTTGTACAGACTGCCTGAAGCCTTTCTTGTAAAGATGATGAACCCCTTCCTTCTGGCTCCTCACTACGATGGTGGCCTTGGGCTTTCAACAGAAGTAGTGGGACTGGTTTACGGAACTGCAGGAGCCACAGCCCTCACTCTAGGAGGCATTCTCGGGGGAGTATTTGCCGCAAGACGCGGGCTTAAGCGCTCGCTTTGGCCAATGGCCCTTGCCCTAGCGCTGCCTTGCCTATGTTTTGTCTTTCTCTCGGTATTTCAACCTTCAAATATCTGGATAATAGGCTCTTGCGTAGTTTTTGACCAGTTTGGATACGGATTCGGATTCACTGCCTATATGCTATATATGATGTATTTTTCAGAGGGTGAATTCAAGACAGCCCATTATTCACTTTGCACAGCTTTTATGGCCCTGAGTATGATGCTCCCGGGAATGTTGGCAGGATATATGCAGGAGTGGCTGGGCTACACCAACTTCTTTATATTTGTAATGATTTGTACTCTGGTGACAGTGTTGGTGACTTTTGCGATAAAGGTGGACCCGGAGTACGGTAAAAACTGATTTTTATGAAATATTTTTCTATTTTCTGTCTGATGACAATGCTTATCTTTTCTTCTTGTTCCCACAAACCTTCCACAGACTCTGAAGATGGCTCCAGGACAGGTTTCAGTATGAATTTTTTCAGAAATGTACTTGAGATCTCGGCTAAAGATGAAAATGTGAGCATCTCCCCATACAGTGCCGG
This sequence comes from uncultured Bacteroidales bacterium, assembly GCA_945870315.1. GTDB lineage: Bacteria > Bacteroidota > Bacteroidia > Bacteroidales > UBA932 > Cryptobacteroides. The sequence goes on along the minus strand of CAMBRR010000030.1, from coordinate 14,353 downwards.
CGTTGCTCTCTCGATGCTAGCCAGTGGTGCGGAAGGAGAAACTCTTGCAGAACTTGAATCGGCTCTCAACCATTGCCGCTTTGTCCGAGAAGACCTTGGCTCAAACGACTCAGTCATCATATCTTCGGCAAACGCCCTTTGGATGAACCGCAATTTTCCTGCAAAAAAAACCTATGTCAAACTCCTCTCCGATGACTTTGATGCATATTCCGCATCTCTGGATTTCTCATCTCCAGGGGCCTTGGACAAAATCAACCAGTGGTGCAGCGACAATACTCACGGTAGGATACCAAAGGCATTGGATGAACTGGACTCCGATATGGTTGCTGTCTTAACCAATGCTCTGTATTTCAAGGGGTTATGGTATTATCCTTTCAATAAGGAACTGACCCGTAAGGATGATTTTCACGGAAGTCTCAAAACTTCCAAAGTTGAGTTTATGGAGCAGAAACAGAAGTTTGAATATGCCTCATTTGAGGGCAATCAGGTTGTCCGTCTCCCTTATGCTGAGGGTCGTTATGCAATGACCATCCTGCTTCCTTCTGCTAACATCAAGATGTCTGAGGTGACAGAATATATTACAGAAGAAGGCTATAATCAGCTCCTTTCCCAGCTCAGGACAGAGGATGTGGTTGTGAGAATGCCTAAATTCAAGGTGGAAAAATCCCTGCTGCTCAATTCCGTACTACAGAATATGGGTGCAAGTAAGGTCTTCACCCGTTCTGCGGAACTTGGAGGGATTACAGATGCCGACGTCCTCGTGTCCGAAGTCAACCAGAAGACATTCGTAGAGATTAACGAAAAGGGTGCGGAGGCTGCGGCTGTCACCACCATTGGTGTCAGACTTACTGCCATAAGACCGGTGGAGCCGGTTTATTATATGACAATTGACCGTCCGTTCTTCTACCTTATCTCTGATATTGAGAACGGCAACATCCTCTTTGCCGGAAGAATAATGAATCTTTGACATATGAGCATCCACAGGATATTTTTTACTTTATTGTCACTTCTATTCTTGACCTTGCCTTCATCCTATGGACAACCTGTGGTAAAGACTGGTCTGGAGGTGCTTCGTGACCGCAATTTTGACATCCTTCAAGGAAAAAGAGTTGGTCTGGTGACCAATCCGAGCGGTGTTGACCATCTGCTTGTCTCAACTCTTGACATCTTTTTCAATGCGCCCCAGGTCAATCTGGTTGCAGTTTATGCCCCGGAACACGGTGCAAGGGGAGATGTGTATGCCGGTGGGAAAGTTTCAGATACAGTGGACAAGGAAACCGGGTTACCGGTATGGTCGCTTTATGGCTCCACCCGCAAGCCAACTCCGGAAATGCTTGAGGGAATAGATGTTATGGTCTATGATATCCAGGATGTCGGAGTGCGTTCATACACCTTTATCAGCACCCTCGGCCTTGTGATGGAAGCCTGCGCGGCGAAGGGTATAGAGGTCGTGGTCCTTGACCGGCCCAATCCGCTTGGGGGCAATAAGGTCGAAGGCTGTCTTGTGGAGTCTGCCTTCAATTCTTTTGTGAGCCAGTACAGAATACCTTATATATATGGGCTTACGGTGGGGGAACTAGCGAATCTGATCAATTCTGAGGGTCTCAACAGGGGGCAGAAAGGGACTTCGGAGCCATCCAGATGCAAGCTTTCCGTAGTGCCGATGGAAGGGTGGACAAGGGATATGACCTATGCGGATACAGGTCTGCCCTGGGTGATGCCGTCCCCGAATATACCTACTGCGGAAACATCCATATATTATGCTGCTTCCGGGATATGCGGGGAATTGTACGGTTTCCTTAACATAGGAGTCGGTTACACCATACCGTTCAGGACCTTTGCTGCGGAATGGATTGACGCAAAGGCTCTAAAGGATAGGCTCGATTCTTATGAACTTCCTGGAATCAGTTGGAGGACAATATATTACAAACCATATTCCGGTTCTTCTTCCGGGAAGCTCTTACAGGGTGTGGAGTGTTTCTTTACCGACTATTCCGCAGCCAGGATTACAGAAGTGCAATTTTATGTGATGCAGGCAATAGCCCAGTTGTATCCGTCCAGACGTGCCTTCGAAACGGTTTCTTCGGTGGGTCTTTTCGACAAGGTTTGCGGGACAGATTATATCCGGAAAACCTTCTCCAGAAGCTATCTTGTGGATGATATTCTCGATTATTGGAGGAAGGATGAAGAGGCTTTTCGATCACTTTCGGAGAAATATTATATATATTGACTATTATTTATAGCCAAGAATATCATATTTGTCATAAATTTCAATATCTTTGTGGAATTGGGAATTTTGAAAATTATGAAAAGATATTTCTTTATATTCATTTTCGCTCTTTCCTGTCTTATTCTAGACGCTCAGAGCTATAATCCAGGAAATTTTGTTTATCAGGTGATTTCCTCTTCTCAGGGAGTTGCGGGGGAAAGGCTCCTTACCATCAGGTGCAAATGTGCCGGTATGGACAATTGGGAGGGTGACGTATGCCGTTGTGCCGTTCACGCTTTGTTGTTCACAGGTTGTCCTCCGGAAGGCAATCTCCCTCAGGTAAAACCTATTTTCCAGGAGGAGATGACTGTTGAAAAACAGCAGTTCTTCGATAATTTATTTTCTTCGGAAGATTGTTCAGGATATGTGTCCAAGATTCTCAGTACAAATGCCAAATTTATCAAGGGAAAGAAAAAGGCCACCTTTATCGAAGTTCCTGTGGTGGTAGATACAAGGAAACTGAGGCGTGATCTAGAGAAAAAGAACATCCTCCGTTCACTCGGTGACGGCCTTTCAAGATGATAACAATAACCAAACATCAATAGCAGTATGAAATTGAAAAAAACCCTCCTTGTGATGGCTATGCTATTATTCGGCATCCAAGGACTTTTCGCCCAGAGTTATGGCGCCCAGTACACAAAAATGCACGTTGTCAACGTTGAACTTGACGGTTCTGTTACCATCCAGGTCAGCGGTCAAGGCCGTTACCAGAAGGATGCAATGGACCAGGCCCGCAAGAATGCCGTTTACAATGTGATTTTCAAGGGTATGAAAATGGAAGATCAGAACTCTCTTATTGTAAGACCTCTCATCTATGAAGTCAATGCAGCAGAAAAATATGCTTCATTCTTCAATTCCTTCTTTGCAGATGGTGGTGACTATGTGAATTTCGTGACTATGAGTGACAGAAGAGTCGGCACCAGTACAAGGACGAAAAACAAAAAGGACAAACAGGTTGGCTGGACTACTACCGTCAGGGTGCTCCGTCCTCAACTTGAGGCGTTTTTGATTGAAAGAGGAATCATTAAAAAATAATCTAACTAATTGATAATAAGTGATATGAAAAGAATAGCCGTAATCGCCGGCCTGTTGTTGCTGGCCCTGGTACAGATACCTCTTGACGCTCAGGTCAAGAAGCCTACACTGATGGTTGTTCCGAGTGATACCTGGTGTACCATCAACGGATATGTATCCGATTATGAATCAGCTGGAATCTCGCAGAAAGTTCCGGACTACCGACTTGCTCTTCAGTCAGATCCTGTCCTGGTGGCAGCAATCGCAAGAATCAATATGCTCATGGCTGACAGAGGATTCCCTCTTAAGAACCTTGAGTCTGTGCTCAAGAGCATCGAGCGCAATCAGGCTGAGGAAATGCTCCTTACCGGCAAGACTTCCGGGGCATCCATAGCGGAGTCTCCGATTGATATGCTTCGTCGCACTGCCCGTGCGGATATCATCCTCTCCCTTACCTGGTCCGTGAATGAGGTTGGCCCGAAAAAATCAGTCACCTACACTCTTCAGGGACTGGATGCCTATACTGACCTTCAGGTAGCTGGCGCACAGGGAACCGGGACCCAGTCTTTCTCATCAGAGATCCCTGTTCTGATTGAGGAGGCTGTCAGTTCGTATATGGATGTGTTCACAGATCAGCTTCAGGCCTATTTCGATGACCTTGGCAACTATGGCCGTATGGTGAACATTGATGTAAGAGTCTTCGACAACGCAGCTGCAATAGATCTTGAAAGCGAGTATGACGGATACGAACTCGCTGAAGTGATTGACAACTGGATGTCAGATAATACAGTCGGACATATGTTCAACAAGACTGACGCTACCGAAACCCGTGCAACCTACGAGCAGGTGCGCATCCCTCTTTACAGGGAGAACGGAATGGGTATGGATGCGGAATATTTCGCAAGGAACTTGAGGCGTTATCTCGCAGCAGAGCCATATAAAATCCCATCCAAGATTGTTCCGAGAGGCCTTGGAAGCGCCCTTTTGATTATCGGAGAAAAATAATCCACACTTTAGATTTGAGAATATGAAAAGAATATTAGCAACATATTGCGCAATGGCTCTTTTCTGCATTTGCGCATTTGCTCAGAAAAGTTACGATACTCCTGTCCGTGTCATTGTGCCGGACGGCGTGGTTGCTGCCGAAAACCAGCAGCTTCTTACTGACAGGCTTCAGGCTGTGGTTACTTCCAAGGGAATGGGCTCCATCGACCAGGCAACCAGGTTCTTTGTATATCCTGTATTCGTTGAGTTGGGAGATGTTCTTTCCGGAAGCGTACCTCCTATGCACGTGGTCGAGATGGAACTTTCCCTCTATGTGGCTGACATATTGAATGGAAAGGTTTATACCCAGTGCACCTGTCCTATAAAGGGAGTCGGACGTACTGATATACTTGCATACAGGAACGCCATCAAGAACATCAGCGGGGACAACCCTGTTGTGGATGATATGTTTGAGCGTACCCGTTCAGAGATTGTCTCCTATTATCTTTCCGAGGGTGCTACCATCATAGCGGAAGCAAAGACCTGCGCATCAATGAACGACTATGAAAAGGCACTCTATCTTCTGGCCTGCATACCATCCTGCTGCTCAGGAATATATGAAACTGCTCAGGAAGAAATGGTCAATGTCTATGTTCGTTATGTTGACTATCTTGCAGAGAAACTTCTTGCTCAGGCCCGTGCTCTTTGGGCATCAACCCAGGATCGAGAAGGTGCTCAGGAAGTGATTTCTATCTTAAATCAGATTGAACCTACTGCAAAGTGCTATCCTCAGGCAGAAGAACTGGTCGCTGAAATCAGCAAGAGGATAGGTGAAGAGTGGGAACTTGAAAAGCATTTGGTTTACAGTGCAGTAGAACTTGAGAAAATGCGTATCGAAGCAGCCCGTGAAGTCGGAGTTGCATTTGGTACACATCAGCAGCCTACATCTTTCTTACATTATAGATAAAATCCAATCCTATGAGAAAACTGATGATAATTATGTGCTTCCTTGTCTGTGCTTCTCTTTCAGCACAGACATTGGAAGTATCTAGGGATAAAAATGATAATGTCATTTTGGTTGACCAGAGTGGAGCAACCGTGGCAGGACCTTATGTTTCAGCCGAATTCAACCAGAAGTTCAATGTCTGGACAGTAAAGACTTCCAAGGGTAAATTCGGTATGCTTTCCGATTCCGGCAAGGAACTGCTTCCGGCAAAGTATTCATATTTCGGAGAGATATCCGATGATGGTATATTTTGGATAAATACCGGAGGAAAGGACCTTGCCACGCAGAAATCCATCCAGAAATATCTCACCAGCCATATGAGCGAATTCTCCAAAAAAGAGAAAGATCCGGAAAAGATGTTAAAGGAAAGGGAGAGAATGGAAGACCTCTATTGTCACGGTATGGTTGATATCTATGGTACGAAGGTTTATTCGGGAAAATTCGGGTATGCGGATTGCACCGGTAAAATAATCCTTGATGCAAAATACAATCTTGTCGCCACCGGCTTTTCTGAGGAAGGCCTTGCCTGGTATATGAAGGGAAGCAAATATGGAGTGATTGACAATAGCGGAAAAATCATACTTGCACCAACCTACAAGCGTATTTATGATTATCATAATTCGCTCGCCATAGTTTATGGCAAAAAGAATAAATATGGTTACATCAATACCTCTGGTGAACTTGTTACTCCGGATATTTTTACCGCTGCCGGCAATGCAGACAATGTGATTCCTTGGGTAAAGGGAGCTCCCGCAAACGTTCCTGCTGCATGTTATAGTGAATATGCGCAGCAGACTTCTGGGGGTCTTGGATATGGCAAGGAAGAAAAATATGCAATGGTTGGACCGGATGGAAAGTTGCTTTCTCCTTTAAAATATGACTATATCGGATATCTTTGCGATGGGATGGCATATTGTGGATATGATGATTGTGTAACCTATGTCAACAGCGAAGGCCGCGAAATCCTTCCGGCAATATTCAAGAAGGCCTGGGATTTCCAAGACGGTCTTGCAGTTGCCTCTCTTCCGTTCCAGGCAGGCGTAGGAGAAATCAATACGCGCTCTGCTCGTGGCGATATGGAATATTTCGGAGTAATAGATAAGCAGGGACGTGTGGTTGTGCCTTTTGTCTATTCGGAGTACAAGGGCCGTTCCGAGGGCACCTTCCTTTTCAAGGACTCTTCCGGAGCAGTCTGGCTCGACAATGATGGCAACCGCCTGTATGAAAACCACAATTTCTCAAATGCCCACGTCTTTGTGGATTCCATCGCCCCTGTTTCTATTGATGGAAGGTGGGGTTATATGGACAGAGAGGGAAATGTTATAGTGGAATGTATGTATGAGAATGAAGCACTGAAATTCGTTGATGGATATGCCTGGGTATGTCTTTCCGGTAAATATGGAGCTATCGACAAGAATGGAACAGTTGTCGTCCCTATCCTGCTTGATTCCTATGAAGATGCTATGACGCTCTGTGCCACTGTTTTGAAGGAAAACGGAGGTGCTCCTCTGGGAATAAGACAGGTGGAAATCTTCGGAAAGAAGAAACTCAACCAGAAGGTTCGTTTCAAAATTTCTGAAACCATACCGGAAGATAATTGGGACTTTTAATCTGACCGTAACTTATGAAAAAGATATTTTTTGTTTTTGCAGCCCTGCTGGTGGTAGCGCCTGCATTGTTCGGACAGACAAAGTCCGTAGATGAAAACTATAGAAGGAGTTCCATTTATTCCATTATGGTCAGTCACGACCAGGAAAAGTATCATACTGAAATTGAAGATGTCTTCCAGACCATTCCTGTGCCGGACAAGTTTGACAACCACGACCTCAGCGTAAAGGTGGTGACATCCTCCTCAAAGAAGGTTAATGAGGCAGAGGTGACATCTTTCCTCAAGGCCAACAATGTTGCCCGCCATATGGTCGGACGCTGGTTCAACCGCGATCCTCAGACCGGAGAGTGCGATATGAATCTCATTATCCATAGGGGATTGTATGACGCAACCTATTTTGACGTGGAACTGGCAAAAATGTCCCAGAGGGGTTATGGAATGCTTTCCGATGCAGGAGAGGAACTCATAGGAAATACCTTCGTGATTGTCAACGATATCTGGTACAACGACCGCAACAAGGGAGCCAGGGTGGCAGGTGCAATTTTCTCAGTCCTTGGCAGCATTGCCGATGCAGTGCTTGGTACCAACGGTTTTTCTGATTTGGGAGATTCACTGAATGCATTGTTGTCTGACCTTCAGGGATTTGGCGTGCACATCGTTACCTATCTCTATAGGCTGGAGTGGAATGATGACATCGCAAATGATTTCTATACAAGACATTACATTGCTCCCGGAGAAGTAAATCAAGCTAAAATCAATGATTTCAATAGCTACGACGGATATTCTTTGAAATACATTGGCAAGCAGGAATCCATCAGCGGAAACCTTACGCTTGCAGGACTCAACTACTACGATCCAAGTGCGGTGATGACAAAGGTCTGCACACGTGCAATCGATGAGTCGGTGGTGAAACTCCAGAAAAAATACGAGGAGTTCAAGATCAAGACGCCGCTCTTCAGTGTAGAACCTCTCACTGCCAAAATCGGTATGAAAGAGGGAGTTACTGAAAAATGTCGTTATGAAGTACTTGAGCCTGTCATAGATGAGAATGGCAGGACTTCATACAAGAGAGTGGGTGTGATCGCTCCTGTGGGTGGCAAGATTTGGGACAATAGGTATATGGCTATTGAGGAGAAGGCTGAAGGTTCCAACTTGACCGAAACTACCTTCAAGAAGATCAGCGGCGGTAACTTCTATCCAGGAATGCTCATTAGGGAGATTTCCGTCAAGTAGGTTAGGACGGCTTTTAGAGAATTTACAGCGATTTTTCTATCAAGGCGGCGATTTCTTCAAGGGTGGAGGAGTCGCCGCTTGCTTCGATTCGTACGGATGCATTCCTTTCCTCCTGCGGTATCTGCTCCTGCTCCATCACCTCAATAAGGTGCTTTACTACTGCCGGAGCAGGGTTTATGACCGTCAGTTCCCTTTCTGGCATAATCTCTCCTGCTACTTTGAGGATGGTGTCAGTGAGGAAGGGGTAGTGGGTGCATCCGAGCACGATTGTGTCTGCTCCCGCCTTCAGTAGGGGACTGATGCTTCTGCTAACCGTGACTTCTGCCTTCCGGGATGAGAGGTCCCATTTTTCTACAAGTTCCACAAAGCCTTCACCGACCTGCTCGATGATGGTAACGTCCCCTTTGTAGAGGTCCTTCATCTGGTTGTATTTTGCCGCTTTAAGTGTGCTTTCCGTTGCAAGGACGCCTACCGTGCCGGTTTTTGTAATCGCAACGGCAGGTTTTATAGCCGGTTCCATGCCTATGAAACGGATATGGTCGCGTCTGCCCCCAGTAAGCCTGAGCACCCTTTCCCTTACCTGAGGGTTAGCAGAATCGGAATATCTTGCTCTCAGATGGGAGATTGCAGCGGCTGTTGCCGTGTTGCAGGCGATTACGATGATGTCGGCCTCCTTGATTAGCATTTCCGTTATCGCTTCAGCCCTCTCGATGATGAAACTGCGCTCCCTCGGACCATACGGACACCAGGCAGTGTCGCCGAAATAGTACACGGAAGCCCCAGGAAGAGCTTTCCTTACCTCCCTGTAAACAGATAGTCCACCGACTCCGGAATCGAAAATACCAATCATAATCCTGCACTTTTCTCATTGGCCCACAAATATACTTAATTGTCATTAAAAATGTTTATTTTTGCAAGATTGAATTGATTGTTATGACTACATCTGAACAGATAAAAGAATTGCAGCAGCGTGTGACCACGCTCGGAAGGTGCATAAATGTGGAAGACAAACGCTCCGATGTGGCTTCCAAGCAGGAGAAAACCCTTGCTCCGGACTTCTGGGATGACCCGAAGAAGGCTGAGGCGTTTTTGAAGGAACTCTCCTCAGTCAAATATTGGGTGACCGGTTTTGACAAGGCTTCTTCTGCAGTGGATGACCTGAATGTCCTGTATGAGTTTGCCAAGGATAGTCTTGACGGGGCAGGGGAGGATGTCTTGACGGATGAGGTCAAGGAACTTGACAAGGCATATTCCGATGCTCTTGCACAGGTGGAGGAACTGGAGCTGCGCAATATGCTCGGTGAAGAGGGTGATAATCTTGGCGCAGTGCTTACCATCAATTCCGGAGCGGGAGGAACGGAGGCAAACGACTGGTCTGCGATGCTGATGAGGATGTATATGCGCTGGGGAGAGAGAAATGGCTACAAGCTGACCGTCACTGACTGCCTGGAAGGGGAGGATGCCGGAGTAAAGTCGGTGACTATCCAGTTCGAGGGTGACTATGCATTCGGTTATCTCAAGGCAGAGAGCGGCGTGCATCGCCTGGTGAGAATTTCCCCTTTCAATGCCCAAGGCAAGAGGCAGACCACTTTTAGCAGCGTATTCGTCTATCCATTGGTGGATGACAGTATAGAAATAGAAATCAATCCTGCTGACCTTGAGTGGGATACTTACCGTTCCAGCGGGGCTGGAGGACAGAATGTCAATAAGGTGGAAACCGGAGTCCGTGTTCGGCACATCCCTAGCGGTATCGTAGTGGAAAATACAGAAACCCGTTCCCAGCTTGACAACCGCAACAATGCTCTCCGCATCCTCAAGTCGCGCTTGTATGACATCGAACTTAAAAAACGTCAGGAAAAACAGGCCGAACTTGAAGGACAGAAGAAGAAAATAGAATGGGGCTCCCAGATTCGCAGTTACGTGCTCCATCCCTACAAGATGGTCAAGGACCTTCGTACCGGCTATGAGACATCAGATACTCAGGGCGTTCTGGACGGAGATCTGAATGAATTTATGAAGACCTACCTTATGGGAGAAGGACAGAATAATTAATAAATATCACATAGTTATGGAATTTAAATACGCACCTATGTTTCAGCTTGGCGAGGACCAGACTGAATACTACAAGATTCCGGGCTCGGAAAAATTGGTATCCACTTCAGAGTTTGAAGGACACCGTATCCTTAAGGTTACTCCCGAGGCTCTTACATTGATGACCAATACTGCCTTTCGTGATGTCAGCTTCCTGCTGAGACGTTCCCATAACGAGCAGGTTGCAAAGATTCTTTCCGATCCTGAAGCCTCTGCAAACGATAAATATGTGGCTCTGACTTTCCTCCGCAATGCGGAAGTGGCTGCAAAGGGCAAACTTCCTCTTTGTCAGGACACAGGAACTGCCATAGTGCACGGAGAGAAAGGCCAGCAGGTGTGGACCGGCTTTGAAGATGAAGAGGCTATCTCCTTGGGTGTATTCAAGACATATACAGAAGAGAATCTCCGTTATTCACAAAACGCTCCTCTGGATATGTACAACGAGGTCAACACCAAGTGCAACCTGCCTGCACAGATTGATATAGAGGCTGTCCAAGGCGATGAATATCACTTCCTTATGGTGACAAAGGGCGGCGGTTCGGCAAACAAGAGCTACCTCTACCAGGAGACAAAGGCGCGCATCCAGAATCCTGGCACCCTTATCCCTTTCCTCGTGGAGAAGATGAAAAGCCTCGGTACGGCAGCCTGCCCGCCTTACCACATCGCTTTCGTAATCGGCGGAACTTCAGCAGAGAAGAACCTTCTTACCGTCAAGCTCGCCTCAACCCACTATTACGATACTCTTCCTACTACCGGAGACGAGACCGGACGCGCATTCCGCGATATAGAGCTGGAAAACCAGCTTCTTGAGCAGGCTCACAAGATTGGACTTGGCGCCCAGTTCGGCGGAAAATATATGGCTCACGACATCAGGGTAATCCGTCTTCCTCGTCACGGTGCGAGCTGTCCGATCGGTCTTGGAGTCAGCTGCTCTGCAGACCGCAATATCAAGGCAAAAATCAATGCTGACGGTATCTGGATTGAGAAGATGGATGACAAACCATACGAACTGATACCAGAGGAACTTCGTGCGGCAGGCGAGGGAGATGCAGTCAGGATAGACCTCGACCGTCCAATGTCAGAGGTATGCGCTGAGCTTTCAAAATACCCGGTTAGTACGCGTCTGAGCCTCAACGGAACTATCATTGTAGGCCGTGACATAGCCCACGCCAAAATCAAGGCCCGTCTTGATGCCGGAGAGGAGATGCCACAGTACCTGAAAGACCACCCTATTTACTATGCCGGTCCGGCAAAAACACCGGAAGGAATGCCTTGCGGTTCTATGGGACCTACGACTGCCGGCAGAATGGACCCATATGTGGATGAGTTCCAGGATCACGGCGGCAGTATGATTATGCTTGCAAAAGGCAACCGCAGCCAGGCAGTTACCGATGCCTGCAAGAAACACGGAGGCTTCTACCTCGGCTCTATCGGAGGACCTGCTGCCATTCTTGCCCAGAACAATATCAAGAGCATCGAATGCGTCGAATATCCTGAACTTGGAATGGAGGCTATCTGGAAGATTCGTGTGGTTGATTTCCCTGCCTTCATCCTCGTCGATGACAAGGGCAACGATTTCTTCAAGACCATCGGTCTCTAAGTCCAACCGATATGACCTATGATAATCTGATAAAACAAGAGCATCAACGTCTGATTGATGCTCTTCCTGCTTCCTTCAACGCCTCACAGAGGGCCTTGGTGGAGGATGCTTTCTCCCTTGCAGCCCAGGCCCACTCCAAACAAACCCGCAAGAGCGGCCTGCCTTACATTCTGCATCCCCTGGCCGTGGCCTTGATTGTGGTGAAGGATATGCGGCAACACGATGCCGCTGTGGTTGCAGCTGCCTTGCTTCACGATGTGGTGGAAGATACTGAGTACACAATCGAGGATATTGCAGGGCGTTTCGGAAAGGACGTGGCTTTTCTGGTTGGGGCCGTTACCAAGCCCAACAAGGAGCAGGTGGACAATTTCCAGCACATTCTCGGTTCTGTGAAAGGAGATATCAGAGTGCTGATACTCAAGCTCTCGGACCGTCTCCACAATATGAGAACCCTGGAGTCGATGCGTCCTCAGAAACAGTGGAAAATTGCTTCTGAAACCCAGTTCTTCTTCGCCCCGCTTGCTGGGCGTCTGGGATTGTACAAAGTGAAGTCGGAACTGGAGAACCTGGCCTTCCGCTTCCTCAATCCAAAGGAATTCGCCACCATTGAGAAGGAACTCGAGGAGGACAAGGAGCGCACACGCGAGTCCCTTGAGAAGTTTATGAATGAGGCAATGGAGAAGGTGGCAGAGGTTCTGGGCAAGTCCGTGTTCTGGGATATCCGCTACAGGAAACCATATAGCGTCTGGCGTGAGATGAACGAACTTCATTGCGATTTCTATCACGTACCGTTCAAGCATTACATCCGCGCAGCCTTCAATCCCGCGGAAGTGGAAAAGGATACAGGATTGGAGTTGTCGGAGCAGGATGCCGTGCTGAAGATATATTCCATTCTTTCATCCAATTACAGGGAGCAGACAGGAAGTTTTGTCAACTATATGGCACAGCCTAAGGCGAATGGTTATCGTTCGGTCCATTTCAAATTGCTCAATCCTTTCGGCGGAATAGAGGAATTCCATGTAGGAACCTACAATATGAGGGAGCAGTCCTACTTCGGTTGCATCATTGAAAACCAGGAACAGTGGCTGGTCAGGTTTACCAAGGTCCTGAACGAACTTGCTGAGGATCCCGAGTCCCTTATGCCGGGAATCCGAGACTCCTTCTACAATGAGGACGTGGTTGTATATACACCGAAGAGTACCAAGCCGATAACCCTGCCCAAGGGAGCGACAGCCCTGGACTTTGCATATGGTATTGGCACGGAAATCGGCAATCACGCTAAATATGCCCGCATAAATGGTCGTCTGTCTTCCATCAAGACCGTTCTCAAGAGGGGAGATTGCGTGGAAATAGGCACCGATGAGACTTCCCATCCGAAACCAGACTGGATGCAGAGTGTAGTGTCGTACAATGCAAAGAAGTCTATCCGTCGCTATCTTTCCAATCTGCCGGCTCCAAAATATACCCTTTGTCCTCTCTGCCACCCGCTCCCGGGAAGTGAAATCATTGGTTTCGAGGACAGTACAGGTCATATTACAGTACATAGCCGCAACTGTCCGGATGCCATCAGGATTGCCTCGGAAATGGGAAATACCATAGTCGCAATCGATGATTTCTGTGCTGTGCCTGACATCCTCTATCCTGTCAAAATCGAGATAACTGGAATTGACCGCTATCATCTTCTTCGAGACATAATTGACTGCATTGTTGAGGAGCACCATCTTTCAATGACGTCACTCTACACTACGAATCAGGATGACATAGCCGTTTGCAGCATAGAATTTGCTGTTCATTCAGCCACTGAATTGAGAGATACTCTTGAGGGTATTTCATCAATTTCAGGTGTCGAACAAGTAAGACAGATAAATATTGTTTGAAAATATTGAAATAATTAGTAGATTTGCATATTGCAAATTAGAATAATTATAAATTAAATCTAAATTATTATAGTATGAAAAAGAAATTCAGATGTATGGTTTGCGGTTACATCTATGAAGGTGAGACCGCTCCTCAGGAGTGCCCTGTATGCCATGTAGGCGCTGACAAATTCCAGGAAATCGTTGAAACTGAAGGTGACCTTACCTGGGCTGACGAACACAAGCTTGGAGTTGCAAAAGGTGTTGATCCTGAGATTGTCAAAGGTCTTCGCGAACATTTTGCTGGTGAGTGCGGCGAGGTGGGAATGTATCTCGCAATGAGCCGTCAGGCAGACAGGGAAGGCTATCCTGAAATAGCTGAGGCCTTCAAGAGATATGCATTTGAAGAGGCTGAGCACGCTGCCAAGTTTGCAGAACTTCTTGGAGAGTGCGTATGGGATACCAAGACCAACGTTGAGAAGAGGATGCTTGCAGAGCAGGGTGCCTGCGAGGACAAGAAGAGAATTGCAACTCTCGCAAAGCAGCAGAACCTTGATGCCATCCACGACACAGTTCACGAGATGTGCAAGGACGAAGCTCGTCACGGCGCTGGCTTCCAGGGTCTTTACAAACGCTATTTCAAGAAATAGTCCCGCTTCCTCATCAATTGAATTATTGAGAGGGACTGACC
>CAMBRR010000029.1 GCA_945870315.1 uncultured Bacteroidales bacterium | reverse complement strand
GCCTGGCAGGCTGTGATGGCAATCATCTTGTAAATGTCATCCACAGAGCAGCCGCGACTAAGGTCATTTACCGGACGGGCAATACCCTGAAGGATAGGGCCTATGGCATCTGCGTTGCCAAGACGCTGAACAAGTTTGTATCCGATGTTGCCGACTTCAAGATTCGGAGCGACAAGCACATTAGCCTTACCTGCGATATCGGAACCCGGAGCCTTTTTCTGTCCCACAGAAGGAACCAAGGCAGCATCTGCCTGAAGTTCGCCATCGATTTTAATCTCTGGATCCAACTCCTTTGCAAGGGCTGTTGCCTCTTTGACCTTGTCAACGACTTCATGTTTTGCAGAACCCTTGGTAGAGAAACTGAGCATAGCCACACGCGGCTCTGCAAATCCGGCCACGCTCTTGGCTGTCTGGGCTGTACAAACTGCAATCTGCGCCAACTGAGCTGCATCAGGCATTGGAGTAACTGCCACATCACCCATCACCAACACACCCTCTTCACCATACTGCGGAGTCTTGGTAATCAGGAGCATTGCTCCACTCACGCAAGTTATGCCCGGAGAGCACTTGATAATCTGAAGCGCCGGACGGAGGGTATCTCCTGTAGTGGAAAGAGCTCCGCTGATCTGACCGTCAGCATCTCCGCTCTTAATGATAAGGCATCCGAAATAAAGCGGATTCTTGTAAACCAATTCTCTTGCAGCCTCAAGAGTGAGACCTTTTTTCTGCCTCAACTGGAAAAGAAGCTGGACATACTCTTCAGTCTTGTCGCTGGTGGCAGGATCGATTATGGTAGCCTTGCCGATGTTTTCAAGTCCGAGTTTCTCAGCATATGCAAGGATTTCCTCGCGGTTGCCTATAAGGATAATATCGGCCAGTTCATCTCTTAAAGCCTGATCTGCCGCCTTGATAGTGCGCTCCTCCAGAGATTCTGGGAGCACAATGCGCTGCTTGTTGGATTTAGCACGCGCAATGATGTTGTCAATAAGTGCCATTGATATATCGTAGTTAAACTTGGTTCGCAAATTTACAAAATTTACCCGTATATACCTCAATCCATACAAAAAAGAGGTGGCCGAAAACAGAATTCAGTCACCTCTTCTTGTGCGCATGATAGGACTCGAACCTACACGCCGTGAAGCACTACCTCCTGAAAGTAGCGTGTCTACCAATTTCACCACATGCGCTTTTCAGATAAGTGGCTGCAAAGTTAAAAAATGATTTTCAAATTACAAAATCAAAATGGTATGTTTTATCCCATCCTATTACCGACAACGAAAGCACTGTCCTGGCATAATCAATACCGACCACGATATCTCCCAGATCAGGAGCAGTCCAGTCAAAACCGCTTGCAAATATATATTCTCCCAATGCGAAAGTCTTGACAACATCCGAACCGTCATTAACATCCAGCAGAAGAGAGGCATCATACTGACGAGGGATAAGAACCAGGAACTCGCCCGTCTGCATCTTCCTTGCATCGGCACAGAATTTTCCGACAGAACAGTTGCCGTCAGAGCCATACCCGTCCACCTCTCCTTTTACATTGAGACCATAACTGAAATTTTCTCCATCCTCAACACCTATGGTCATCCTGCAGTAGTTTTTTCTCATTATCACTTCAGATGTCACGGTTTCAAGGAAATCGGCATCGAATGACTGACAATCCATAAAGATTTCCGGGCATTCTGTTCCATAAGGAATAAGCACAGCCCCGTCGCGCAGCAACACTCCGCCCTCATACATCGAAACTGCCGTCACCGTCAACCTTCCGCGAGGAACATCCACCTGGTACAGGTTGCTGAAGTCACTTCGTAAAATGGTATCCGTATGAACCACATCCCCGTCACTGGCGACTACAAGGACAAGAGAATCCAGATGTGCATTCCTTTCATTGCCAAAATCAAGCACCAGACGGCAAGGGCAGCCTGTACGGTTCTCCTTCACCGAACAGCAGCAAAACAGAAGAAGCGCCGAAATGCAACACACAATATGGAGATATAGTCGATTTTTTGACAAGGATGTGTTCATACTATTTTAAGTAATATTTGAGGATTACTAAATATGAGATTTGACAAAAGTTTCCAACAAGCATCAGATTGTCTCTTCCAAGCTGGTAGTACCAGCCCAAGGGGCGACTGTGATAGTGAAGTCTGGACTCAGGATTTCTGACGGATCTTCAGGAGATGGAAGACCTAGCCTTGTAATGGTCAATGCTACCGAATAGATGTGGTTCCTCTCAATCTTAGGTAAAGTAACCGGATAATAACATACTACGCCGTTGACTTCCGCCTCTACAACAAGTCTGGTATGACGAGCTGACCAAGTGGCACTATGAGTATCAGCCTCTGTAGAATTCGGGAAACAGTAGAAGCGGTGAACCTCTGACCAGGTTTTGCTGTGTTCAACAGAAACATTGCTGAAAGTCTCTGCGACAACTGCAGGGGCTCCGGTGTCGAGTTTCATCTTGTTTATCCAGGTTGCCGGAGTAGATTCGTCAAGATAAGTTCTTTCTGAAACCACATTGGTAAGAAATACTGACTTAATCTTGACAGGAGTTGACTGATACTGCGCCAAGCTGAAATTGACAGCCACACTGCTCAGAAGCACCTTTGCGCACTGCCTCTCGACCTCAATCGACTGTGGTCCAGAAGATGTTATAGTGCAAGGGATTTCCTTGTCCATCACGATTGCATCTGGAGAGTTGTTTGTCAGCAAGGACTTCCTGCTCTTCAAGTCGGCAAGGGTAGTTACATTGGTCAGGTCAGGCGCATTTGCAATACCCACAACCTTCTTCGGTCCAGTTGTGCAGGTCAATCCGACAGAACTTCCTTCCGCAGAATTGTATGCCTGGATTCGTCCGGCATTGTCAAAAATGAAGACTTGAACATTTTTGATAGCATTGTCAACCGTCTCCCCGTTACCGGAGGCCTTTGTAGCCAAAGGCTCCGTAAAATCAAAGGAAATGTCAACCTTTTGTGAATCAGCGTTTTCAGCTGAAGTTTCGCCTGGCTTTGAGCAGGCAGCGGCGGCAAGTGAAGCGGCCGCTAGCAATAATACATACTTTTTCATAAATTTTGGGTTTTATGTTGTTTCCATTTTTCAATAACACTATACATTTCAGGATCAAGATTAGCCCTGAATTCCATTCCAGGCGAGTAGGCAACACTCAATTCGAAATATTTCATAGCTTCCTCCATTGCTCCAAGTCGGGCAAGGACCATAGATTTCAGATAGCACACATTGGCATTCCTGTCATCCAGACGTGAAAGCACATCAAAAGCACTGTGGTCATAGCCGGCGCAGGCGAAAGACAGGGCTGCATTATAGTCGTCATACGGGCGAAGGATGGCCACAGCCTTTTTATAATCAAGATCCTTAAGAGCCTCAACACCAGCCATATATGTCGTATCAAGCTCTGTAGTCCACACCGTGTCCCTTGCCAGGTCGTTGCGGCTTAGGAAGAAATCGAAACTCACTGTCCTTAGTTTCGGATAGACCTTCTCCCTCAGGTAGCGGTACTGAGAAAGAGTCGAAAGCCTCGCCTCCCTGGCATCAGGAGAGAGTCCGGAATCCATAATCTCCAGCATCCTGCGCCTTTGCCCATCCTCTATCAAGCTGTCGTGTGAGACAATCCTACTGAGTTGTGACCAGTTCTCCGGGATATTCGAAGCCTTGAGATGGCCTTTCAGCTGTTCAGGATAGAGGTCCTCCAGGTAAAGGCAAACGGAACGGCTCCTGCTTGCTGAAAGCTTGTCATTGAAGGCATAAGAGCCTTCAGGTGAACAGGTTGCAATTACCACCAGGGAATCCAGGCTGTATTCATCCCCTGACAACATATCATCCACACACCTGGAAATCCGCTCCAACTCCGAGGCATTTACTCCCAGACTCTCATCAATCTTACTACTACCCTGAGCAAAATCTATAAAGGCCTTGGTATTGTCATACACCTTCCTCAAGAGGATTTTCATCACATATTTCGGGCTGTCATCCACGAGGGTTGTCAAAGAACTTATATAGAAGGTAAGATTATCTGTCAAAGGCAACGGCAGGAGTTTTTCTCCATCTTCATATACCCACCCGCTCAGTGAAATCGTCACTTTCTTCAGGCGAGGTCTTGACTGGAAACTATGTGTGTAACGATAAACGAAGTCACCGTTGCCCTGAACAAGTACAGTATCAAGTCTAATTCCTTCCTTCTGAATCGGATCTTTGACATATTTCCCGAACATCTTTGAGCGTCTGGCCTTTTTCCTTTCATTCATAGCCCATTTAAGATGCTTGGTATAGTGTCTGACTGCCTCCGCCCTGGACACCCCGAAGAGACTTTCCGCCACGGCATCAGACACATAGGAGGAGTCTGTCTTCATCGCATAGGTATCTGGAAAATTTCTCTGGAGGAATATTTCCAGTTGCCTAATCCACAGGAAATCAGTAGTATCCGTAATAATTCCGGCCAAAAAGGCGTTGTAACGCTGATAGCCTTTCAACTGCTGGCTGCGATACTTTGAACCCGTAATGAAAATCGGATCAAGATGGACAGTATCACTCTGGATGTACATATCCGGATAAATCTTCAACTGCCACTTCGAATCTGCCATTTCTCCTGGAACCGAGATTTCGAACCCAATCGAGACCATCCCGTTCCTTTCTGCCACATTACGGAAACGCGCTGTTACCTTGGAAGCAGAAATGATGTCGGTTGCAACCATTTCTCCCGTCTGGTCATCCCGGATTGCATTCATAATCATAGGCCCTTCCTGTAGCGTTCCCCTGATGCTGTCAATGTCCGCCTCCTGCTCTTTCTCTTCAACTTCCTCCACACTATCGTCAGGCAAGGACATACTCACTTCAATCTCTCCGTTCCTTATCCTCTGGATCTTCCTTACCGAATTGCAGGAAAGGACGGACATGACAAACATCAATATAAATATGAGTGTTTTTGATTTCATTTTTCAGAACACAAATACAAGGGAAATAGACAAGTCATCGGGGAGCAGGAAATATTTCCTGCCTTTGGAGAGAGTCAGTCCGCAAGAAGGACAGCCATAACGAGTATAGAATGAAACTCCACTCCACATACCGGCACCAAATTCCAGATTCAGGTGCTTGTTCAGCATCAGGCTGTACCCGGCATATAACCCGGCCCCAACCCTGTCCCCCTCTTCGGTTTCCCGGGAACGGATTCCTCCCATATTGTATTCCTGATACCTAACCTTGGCGGCAAACCACCAGCCTGACCAGGTATGCCAAGGCCAGAGTCTGGCTCCGACATAATAGGATTGCTGACGCATCTGAAACTGTTTTTCGGGATTATTCTCATTGAATGTGAATGGATTGTATCTTGCTCCGACTGTCAGATTCCATCTTCTGGATACAGCATAGGACATATCCAGGTTGAAAGTACCCAATTGGGCATATCCGAGGATGTTGGTCCCCAGGCTGAATCGCCGGGCCTGGACCGTTTGGGGAAACAGGCACCAAACGGACACAAGAATAAGAAGGACTCTCTTCATATGGTCAGTTTCCGTATCTGCTGAATACCTGTTCGATGGAGTTGCGTTTGGAAGGATAGGCGGCAAGAAGGGATTTCTTTAAACTTTCCCTTGAGACAACATCCTCAGTCAGAGTCTTGAAAATGCCCCCTGCAGGAATCCCCCTTTCATCCAGATATCGGAATATCTGCGGATAAAACCAGAATGAGGTTCCAAAAGTCGGGAAGTTCCCGCCATAACGGTCTTTGTAGAACTTGCTCTCCATATAATAGGCCCACATCTCCCCTATCTCGCAGTTTCCTGCTCCGTCCCCGGTGCCTGTGCCGTAGGTCATACCTCCATTTTTCAGATATGAAGATATTATGTATAAGATATAATCATCCCAGAAAGCATTGCTGACCTGTGCATAGTGTGATGCGTGGGCCAATTCGTGGCAGGTCACAGTATATAGGTCCCGATAATCGTTCCTTCCTTTTGCCCCTATCGTTATGTCCGGCAGGAATGCTTCGATTAGCGGAGCGTAGAGTCCGAGGAATTCCCTCAGCAGGTCACCCTCCAGGATAGTGCCGTGATGGAGCATCGGGGCACTGCTGGCATCAAGCGACTTCAAGATCCAGATTCTCAAATCAGCAGGAGGAGTATCAATATCAAGATCGTTGGCTGCACATCTTTCGAAATAGTCATAAGCTGCATTGTTTACGACACAGCGGCGGAAAAGTTTGCCGTCCGACTTGTCAGTAACCGTGATATTGACTCCATCCGGAGATGATTTGCCCAGGGTTGACACCGATCCCGGCACCAACACAAGATTGAAGCCCAGGGCAAAACCCTTCCGGTTCTTAAAGACCAGGCGGTAACGCAAATTGGCAGAATAGGACTTATCCATCGTGTAGTAGCCATCTCGGTCGGTGTAGGTCTTGTCAAACTTCACGAAAGAATTGCAGGAGACCATTACACCGGCCACTCCAAAGGGCTTCCCGCCTTTGAAATGAGGGTCAACGATGGTGATTCTTCCTGTCGGCACAGTCTTATCGGCCTTGGTCAGCACTGCATCATTCAACAAGCCCGAATTGCCTGTCAAGATGTACGATTCCCGCTCCACTGCATCCCAGTCTATGCCATCTCCCTTTGTAGAAGGGTCATTCTCAGCAAGATAACAGGCATCCAACACCTCGTAACGGATGTCCGGGAATTTAAAATCCGACGGCACAACCGTATATTGCCAAGTCATATCTCCCTGGGGAACTTCCGGATCGTGATACCAGTCACCATCAACTACAATCGAATAATCCAGAGGATGGTCCAGAAGATAAGGGCACATTTCTTCAAGAAGTTCATATTCTGCCTCGTCTGAAGGCAGAAAACGGACATAATAGTTGGTGGTATGGACATCCACCCGATCAGCTTTAGTAGGATAGAGGCTCTGCAAAGCCTTGGACATATTTTCAGTAGTGTAGGGATTCTGCAACTTCTCTCCGAGAACGATTTCCTCGTGAGGAATGTCGCGGCCATATTCATAGTCAATCCCCCAGCCCGTTACCAGACCCTCTCCACTGCAAGACATCAACAAAAGTGATGTCAACAAACTTGTACATTTGACTCTCATAGGCAATCATTTTTAATTCGATGCAAAATTATGGAGGGCTATCCGCGTACACAAAAAGTACACGGATAATTCCTGAAAACCCGGAGTCAAAGCGCTATGTAGAAGAGACAAAAAAGGCCGATAGAAAGACCTGTATGGCATATTACAGGCTTTTTACCGACCATAAAAAATTTTTAAAAAATTTTTTCTTCGTTACAAAAACACTTCAAAAGTGCAGCAAAATTCTTATTAGAAATATGAAACGGTGGACCCCATTACGGCAGACAGGATGCTATTTGCAACCCTGCTGACGCCGAAACGGAACAAATCCTTGTTGAGCCATTCCTTTCCCAGCAATGAAGAAACGATGGAATAGTAACTTACTGCATCCATTGCAGAGGAAATTCCTCCTGCAGGCTTGAAACCTACTTTCCTCCCGGTAGCCTCATAATATTTTGCAATACATTCGCACATAACATAGGCAGCAGCAGGAGTGGCATTGACATCTACCTTTCCAGTGGATGTCTTGATAAAGTCGGCTCCAGCTTCCATTGCGAGGAAGGAAGCGTTGGCAATGGCCTCACTAGTGAGCAGAAGACCTGTTTCAAGTATGACTTTCAGATGTACTCGCCTACCCTGGGAGGCCGCAGCCTCATCAATCACCCTGCGAACACTGGCAATCTCGTTCGAAGCAGTCTCATAATCACCTGCAAGGAAAGAATTCAAGGCAAGCACGATATCTACCTCGTCAGCACCATTCTTGACTGCAAGCTCACACTCTTTCAACTTCACCTCCAGAAAACTCTGGGAGGAAGGGAAACAAGCGGACACCACCGTGACATTCACCGGGCAGGTTCTGGTATTGGCAACCACAGAAGCGAAATTGGGATATACGCAGATGGATGCGGGAAGTGGCCATTCAGGATAGCTTTCCTGAAAAGAATTTACCTTACGAACCAGTTTGGCGACAGAAGCCGGAGTGTCATTTGTCTTCAAAGTGGTCAAATCCATCATTGAAAAACAAGTTTTCAGAACCTCATCGCTGACAACGTTCTCAAGATTTGCGGCTATCATCTCCAAGGCCCTGCTCATCCTCTCCTGATTAGGGGCATAAGCATATTTATCCAAATAATCTATCATAAAAAAAGTATTAAATATTATTCAATTCTATCCTCTTATCTGTATAGGGATTCCTGCATCTGCAAGAGGCTTTGTAAGCATCTTCATCTGCTCAACCGTACATTTTCCAAGCCTCGAATCGGGTGTCTCCCGGTCAATTGTATAGACCATTACCTCCCTTGGACGAAGCTGTAGCACGATATCAATCCAACTATCGATATTTTCCTGAGCAGTCGTATCAAAATCCGGAGAACGGAGAAACATTGTCTGAAGAATAAAATTCCCGTCAAATCTCTTCAGATTCTCCACAACCTGACTCAAGCTGTATTTCCCACAAGGCTGATTGATCCTGCCAATCAGTTCATCAGAGGCGGCATCAATTTTAAGTATCGGATTATCAACCTTTTGCAAGGCCTCAAACACACCTGGGCGTGAAAGGGTTGTCGCATTGGAAAGGACAGAAACCTTGGCCTGAGGGCAATAGCTGTCACGCAGACGGACAGTCACATCCACGATAGCTGCAAATTCCGGATTGAGAGTCGGTTCACCATTTCCGGAAAAAGTTATGGAATCTATTCTTACAGACTCCGAAGCAGCCCGTTTCAAAGCTATCTCCAATGCATCGGCCACCTCCTCCGCCACAGGAAAACGGGAAGAAGAACGACCATCCCGATTCCAACCACATTCGCAGTAAACACAGTCAAAATTGCACATCTTTCCCTCCTGAGGCAGGATATTCACCCCAAGAGACGAACCCAGACGACGGCTGTAAATGGGTCCGAACACTATTTTATCAAAATGCAACATATCACACTATCCTTCTTGAACGGCTTTCGGATGTGAGTCTGCCATCGGCATCCAAAGCTGAGACAAATACAAGCGACGGCTTCTTCCCCACCTTGATGCTACCTAGCACATCTTCCTTTCTAAGGAAACGCGCCCCATTGAGACACGCCCAGGAAAACAATTCCGTCACGCTCGCCTGTGGGAAATTACTCTGGATGCAATACAGTTCCTTGACCATATCGAGGTCCTCGTTGCTGGATAGAGAATCTGTACCTACGGTAATTCTAAGATTATTTCTGCGCATCAGTTTCACCGGAGGCAAGGCATTGTGTATAAACAGATTGGATAATGGACATATTGCCCAATATACATTTTTCATCACTTCCAGCGCGGCATCAATATCGTCCTGGTTCAGGCAGACATTATGAACAAGGAGTATATGTTCATCATAAGGGGAGGGCTTGGCGCACCTCAACCTATCGATAAAATACCTCAATGATGATTTTCCCGTGGCCTCAGGAACAGTCATTCCTGCCTTGATGCGGTTGTGATACATAGCCCCGGTATTGCTCTTGATATATTGCTCTTCCTCCTGACTCTCCTGGGAGTGATATGAGAGGAAACCAGAGGAAAGTCCGGCGGCAGCCGCTTCAGACAGAAGCCTCGGACTCATCGTATAACAGGAATGCGGAGTGGGAGCAGCATCCAGGCCGAGCTCTTTTGCCTGAGCCCAAAGGTCTGTCACAGAATCCATTACCTCCCGACATTGTGACGGTTCCGTTCCAAACACCTCCAGAAAAGTGCGTGTGTACATCGGATGTGACTTCTTTACCTGGAATGACGAATCATCATTGCTGATATCAGCCATTGCTGCAACTCCGTCCTCCCACATTTTGTCCATCCAATATTTGGTCAATTCTATTTTCCTTTCCCTTGATGCCCAGTCCCTCAGTTCGTTAATCTGGTCAATAAACCCGGCCATTCCAGTCCCCTTACGGAACTTGTCCTTCAGATGTGACAGTTCCACGTGGCAATGGGCATTGACAAAACCGGGAACTATGGCTCCATCCATAATATTATCCTCTTCAGATGCCTTTCCAACCGAAACAATCGCCGAAGTATCCGTATCATACTCGACATAAGCATCTACCATAGGGCGCTCATCCTCAAGGGTATAGACATATTTCGCAGCAATTCTTTCAGTAGCCATGTATCATTGTTTTTGTATGGTTATCGGATGCATAGTTCTTTTTAGAGCCTCCGTCCTTTCATCCGGTTCAATTGGCATTACATCTCTAGAGTCCGGTTTAGGCCTCATCTGAAGCGAATCTGTATTCACTTTCAATGAATCTGCCTTCACCGTCAATGAATCAACCTGCAAGGACAGAGTGTCTGATTTGACAATCATTCTTACGGACTCGTAAGTGGTATCAGAGAGGCTGACAGGTACAAGCCTATAGAAATCAGTCGAATCCAATTCAAAGGTCAGACTGTCATAGAAGTGGACATATGGCTCAAGTTCGAGATATGGATAATAATCTTCAATCTTGAAATCTGTCTTGATAACAAAGACTGCCTTCTCCAACTCTTCCTTCTCCTTTTGCAGCTGCTTAATTCTCTTTTCAAGGATATCAGACGTAGTCCTCAAGATTCTGGAGAATCTTTCCGGATCGTCCATATAATGTTCAACGGTTTTCATATAATCCTCAGTATCATATCCATACTCCTGAAGAATAGGCTCATATACAAGAGAAGTGTCAGCAATGCGATTCATACCCGGAGTAGCGTTAATCCACTGGTCGGTCACAAGCATCTGAGCATATATCTTCGCCAGTTTGCGTTTCGGGATGACACGAGGCCCCCTGCTGCAAGCGCACAACAGGCAGAGCAGGACAGTTACAAGGAAGAAAATATGAGGGATACGACGCACCGACCTATCTCAATACTGCACCGAATTCATTTTGGAAAGTGGACAGCAATTTGCTCATCACTCTTTCCACATCATTGTCTGTCAATGTTTTTTCAAGGTCCTGCAGGACAAAACTCAATGCATATTGCTTCTTGCCCTGAGCTATCTTGTCACCTCTGTAAACATCGAACAAAGTCACCGTCTTGAGCAATTTCTTTCCTACCCTGAATGCGCTCTTGCGAAGGTCAGCATAAGAGACACTCTCATCAAGCAGCAGGGCAAGGTCACGTTTAACCTCCGGGAACTTAGGCAACTCCTTATATTTGATTTTGTCTCTCTTGACAAGTTCGAAAAGTTCCGGCCAGGAAATCTCCGCTGCATAAACGCTCTGGCGTATTCCAAATTGCTTGAGTCTTGCAGGAGAAACAGTTCCCATAACTGCCAGAGTACGCCCAGTACCAGGAAGTTTGTAAGAAATTCCTTCACTGAACAGATCAGAAGGAGCGGCCTCTGTTTCAAACGAATAGATATCAGCGCCAAAGCGTCTGAACAAAGCCTCAAGATAACCTTTCAGCTGGAAATAATCGCTCTTGTGGACATCGCTTCTCCAGGATTTCTCGCTGCTTCCGGTCAGGAAAAGAGCATAGCAAGTATGCTCCTCGAAAGAGTCAAGCGTCTTTCCGTCGCTGCCCGGTTTGAATGAATATACCGATCCATATTCAAAAGTACGGATATTGGTACACTGACGGTTGATATTGTATGCTATTACCTCCAGCCCGTTCAAAAGCAGAGTTTGCCTCATCACATTGAGATCGGAACTTAGAGGATTGAGAATCCTCACACATCTTTCCTCCGGGAAGGTCTTAAGCGATGAATAATACTCGGACTTAGTGAGAGAATTGTTCATAGTCTCCACAAATCCATTGGCTGCAAGGAAATTGGACACAGCCGTGCGAACCAGCTCAGGCTCAGGCTTCTGCGAAGGATTGACGGACATCTTCATTGATGTCGGAAGCTCGATGTTGTTGTAACCGTAAATCCTGAGAATCTCCTCTACGATGTCACATTCACGATATACATCTATCATATATGAAGGCACGGATACCAAAGCCCCGCCCTGGCGTTTCTCCAGGAATTCATATCCAAGGGCCTGAAGAATGTCCTCGATTACCTGATGCCCGATTTTCTTTCCTATGAAGGCTTCGATTCTGTCATAATCCAATTTCACCTTCTTGCGCTCAATCTTTTCCGGGTAGAATTCCTGTACCTTTCCGACAATATGACCTCCGGCTAATTCCTCAATCAAAAGCGCAGCCCTTTTGGCGGCATAGTCCACAATCAGAGGATCGGCCCCTCTTTCATATCTGAACGACGCGTCAGTCTTGAGGGTATGCCTCTTGGAAGTCTTCCTGATGGAAACCGGGTTGAAATAGGCACTCTCAAGGAAGATGGTCTCTGTGGAATCTGTCACACCGGAACGTTCACCTCCGAACACACCGGCAAGACACATCGGAGCATCAGTATTTGCAATCACCAGGTCAGCCGAAGAAAGTGTTCTTTCCACAGAATCCAGGGTAACGAATTTTTCGCCCTCGACTGCCCTGCGCACAACAACCTTTCCGCCTTCAATCATTGATGCGTCGAATGCGTGAAGAGGCTGTCCTGTCTCCATAAGCACGAAGTTCGTGATATCCACAACGTTGTTAATCGGGCGCAAGCCTATCGACTGCAATTTCTTCTGCAACCAGGCCGGAGACGGGCCAACCTTCACTCCGGCAATTGTAGTTCCGGTATATCTCGGAGCCCCGTCTGGAGAAAGCACTTCTACAGGAATGGCTTCCCCCTCGCCCTCCCTGAAGGAGGATACATCAGGAATATTCAACTTGCAAGGAATGCCATTATGCTTGAGATATGCATACAGGTCCCTGGCCACTCCTATGTGAGATGCTGCGTCCACCCTGTTTGCAGTCAGGCCGATTTCGATCAAGGCATCCGTTTCAAGGTGAAGATAGTCCTTTGCCGGAGTACCCACAACAGCATCAGCTTCGAGAACCATGATTCCATCGTGAGAAGTTCCGATTCCGAGTTCATCCTCGGCACAAATCATTCCGAATGACTCCACACCACGAATCTTCGATTTCTTGATCTTGAAGTCCTCACCAAGGACTGTTCCTACCGTAGCCAGGAGAACCTTCTGTCCGGCTGCCACATTCGGAGCGCCGCAAACCACTTGAAGAAGGTTACCGTCTCCCGCATCCACCTTTGTAATATGAAGGTGGTCAGAATCAGGATGTTCCACACATTCAACGACTTCTGCGACAACAACGCCGGCAAGTCCTCCAGGTATTTCCTCTACCTGCTCAAGAGAATCGACTTCGAGGCCTATCGAAGTCAAGGCCTGCGCAACTTCTTCCGGAGTAAGATCACACTCAAGATAATCCTTGAGCCAGTTATATGAAATCTTCATTATCTTGTAATTTTTATATATTATTCCAAATCGTCAACTGAAAACAGGTCAGCAACAAACTCTCTCTTGTTGAACACTTTCAGGTCGTCAACTCCCTCTCCGATTCCCACGAATTTTACCGGAACCTTGAACTGATCCACCACACCTACGACAACACCGCCCTTTGCCGTTCCGTCAAGTTTGGTGATTGCAAGGGAGGTTATGTCTGTGGCTCGGGAGAACTCCTTTGCCTGCTGGAAAGCATTCTGGCCTGTGGAGGCATCCAGAACCAGGAGGACTTCGTGAGGAGCATCGGGAACCACCTTCCGCATCACATTTCTGATTTTCGTAAGCTCATTCATCAGGTCAATCCTGTTGTGGAGACGCCCTGCCGTATCTATAAGAACCACATCGGCATTCTTGGCAACTGCACTTTTCAAGGTATCATAGGCAACAGACGCAGGGTCTGAACCCATTTCCTGCTTGACTATATCAACCCCTGCCCTTTCAGCCCAAATGGTCAGCTGATCCACGGCAGCCGCGCGGAAAGTATCCGCAGCGCCTAGAACAACCTTCTTGCCCATTGACTTAAGACGCGAAGCTAGCTTTCCTATTGTAGTTGTCTTTCCAACACCATTCACACCGACAACCATCACGACATATGGTTTCTTTGAAAAGTCAAAAGGCAGAGCAGCGTCCTGGGCAGAGTCATCAGATTCAGAATCAGCATCAAGCAAAGCTGCAATCTCTTCCCTGAGCATCTGCGCAAGTTCCTGAATGGACACATATTTATCCCGGCTCACCCTCTCTTCCAGGTTTTCAATGATTTTCATAGTGGTATCAACTCCCATATCCGTTGCTATGAGAGCTTCTTCCATCGCATCCAGCAAGTCCTCATCTACCTTGGCCTTGCCTATGATAGCATGCGAAATCCTGTCGAAAAAGCCTCTGTTTGTCTTTTTAATCCCTTTATCAAAAATGCCCATATTCTAACATTTAACCTGCAAATATAATCATTTTCAAGAGTATCCGAAATAGTTT
Source organism: uncultured Bacteroidales bacterium (assembly GCA_945870315.1). GTDB lineage: Bacteria > Bacteroidota > Bacteroidia > Bacteroidales > UBA932 > Cryptobacteroides. Next base: position 8,872 of record CAMBRR010000029.1, on the reverse strand, counting down.
GAGTATTTTGAAAAATCCTTGATTTATAAAAATTGGGGATGGTCAACATCTGACCATCCCCAAAATCCTTATTTCAACAGAGGAATTATTTCTTTGAGAAGAATTCTTTTGTCTTGTCCTCATCAACAAGTTCCTCGGTGAAGACATAGGCTCCAGTCTTAGGAGACTTGTCCATACGGATGCACTTTACGACTTTCTTCTGTACACCGGCCTTGAAGGTTGCGACTGCTTTCTTTGCCATATATCAATTCCTCCAAAAATTATTTGATTTCACGATGAAGGGTTACTTTCCTCAGATAAGGATTGTATTTCATACGCTCCAGACGCTGAGTCGTGTTCTTCTTGTTCTTGGTAGTAATGTATCTTGAGATACCTGGTACACCGCTTTCTCTCTGCTCAGTGCACTCAAGGATGACCTGCACCCTGTTACCTTTTGCTTTCTTTGCCATAATTCGAAAAATTAAACAAGGTTAATAAATCCTTTATTCTGAGCATCTTTGATAGTGGCATCGAGGCCATTCTTCTCGATGATCCTCATACCCTTGCAAGAGACTTTGAGGGTGACGAACCTCTGCTCTTCCTCTGACCAGAACTTCTTGGTCTTGAGGTTCAGGGCGAAAATACGCTTTGTGCGTTTCTTTGAATGGGAAACATTGTTTCCGACCATTCTCTTTCTACCTGTAACTTGACAAACCTTTGCCATTGTATATAACTTTTTTAATTAATTCATAATTAGCGGGCTGCAAATATCGGATAAAAAAATTGCATTTGCAAAAATTTATACGAATTTGAAAAACCTCCGCCATCTTATACTTTTGGGAAACTTCTTCTGTGAATCTACTGAAAGCCAAATCATTGCAGGCTTTCCGACCACATGGTCCTCAGGAACGAATCCCCAGTATCTTGAATCGAGGGAATTGTGCCTGTTGTCTCCCATCATAAAATAATAATCCTGTTTGAAAACATAGCTTGAAGCCTTTTCCCCATTGATGAAAATATCTTCACCTTCCACCTTCAAAGTATTGCCCTCATAGGATGTGATTATCCTTTCATATAAAGGAAGATTATCCATGGTCAAAGCGACCTCGACTCCCTTTTTCGGAATCCACAAAGGTCCGAAATTATCCCTGGTCCACTCATATCTCGAATCAAACGGAAAGATAGACCTTTCGGAATCAGGATAATCAGGCGGCCAGACATCTATATTTGCTTCCACAGAGACGACATTCGGATAACCTTTCACCTTTTCCAGCATCTGAGCCGTCAGGGGCATTGCCGGATAGGAAGAAGTGTTGACATCGAACCAGAGTTCCGCAAAGTTGAGGCCTAATTTCTCAAGGTTGACGGAATTGATCCTCTGTCCTGTAGTCGTTACCTTGTAGCTGTTCTGGACTCCCGGCCAAACCTCCTGGGGCTGCGAATTGATATATACCTGCGCATCCTTTATCAGGAGAGTGTCACCGGATACTGCCACGGCTCTTTTTACATAATGGTCCTTCTTGTCGGAAGGTCTTACTTTGACCGGACCGTAATTGGCAAGGGTATATTCCCTTCCAAGAGTACGGATGACGGCATAATAGTCATCTGCAGGAGCTTTGACAAGTACGGTATCACCGTGAGGAAAACCGAACACCACATAGTCACCTCTTTTTACCGAGCCAAAACCTTTGAGACGCTTGTAATCATTCTGGATAAGAGTCGAATACGATTCCTTGTTCCCAATGACATTGTGCGTGAAAGGAATGGTCAGAGGAGTCTGAGGAAGTCTCGGGCCATAGGCGAGCTTGCTTACGAAAAGATGATCGCCCGTATACAAAGAACTTTCCATCGAGGATGAAGGAATCTTGAAGGCCTGGAAAAAGAAAATATTGATGAATGTCACCACAATGACAGCAAAGATAATCGCATCCAGCCAGTCAAGAAGTGCATTATGTTTCTCGCCCTCTGCATATTCCTTCTTCCAGAACAGCCATTTCACCTTCTTGGTAATGTGCTGATCAAAAATCGGGATGAGGCCGAAAAGCCACCAGTAATTTCCGAGCCATATTACCCACAATATATACAGGAGCGACCAGAATACGAAGCGCACCCATCTATTGTGATATAATTCCTTCAGGCTCATTTCACTATTTTACAGAATTGATGATAGCCTCAAATGCCTGAGGATTGTTCATGGCAAGGTCTGCAAGAACCTTACGATTGAGACCGATGTTCTGCTTTGCAATACGGCCCATAAACTGAGAATAAGTCATACCGTACTGACGTGCAGCTGCATTGATACGCTGAATCCACAATGCGCGGAATGTGCGTTTTTTGACCTTACGATCACGGTAAGCATAGGTAAGACCTTTCTCATAGGTGTTCTTTGCTACCGTCCAAACATTTCTTCTTGAAAGAAAATTACCGCGGGTTCTTTTAAGAATCTTTTTGCGGCGTGCCCTTGAGGCAACTGAATTTACCGATCTTGGCATAAATTTAACTGGTTTATGGAGGCAGTGTCCTTAGGAGCTTTTCTACTGCGTTCCAAGTTCAACAAATAAAATGAATAACTGTAATAAAAATTACATAGCCAACAAAGCTTTGACTCTCTTCTGGTCAGCGCTGGTGATAACAGCAACGTGAGTCAAATTTCTTTTCTGCTTTTTGGTTTTCTTGGTGAGAATGTGGCTCTTGTAAGCGTGTTTTCTCTTAACTTTTCCCGTTCCGGTAAGCGTGAAACGCTTTTTTGAACCGGAGTTGGTTTTCAATTTTGGCATAGTTAAATTTTTTGACTGTTAATTAATACTATAATTTCCGATCACTCGGATTATTTCTTCTTTACAGGGGCAATCATCATCATCATTCTCTTGCCCTCCAGCTTAGGCATCTGCTCGGCTCTTCCGAAATCTTCCAACTCAACCGCAAAACGAAGCAGAAGCTTTTCACCCTGATCCGCATAGAGGATGGAACGTCCCTTGAAAAACACCGAAGCCTTGACTTTGGAACCTTCCTGAAGGAACTCCTGGGCATGTTTGAGCTTGAACTGGAAATCGTGCTCATCGGTATTTGGTCCGAACCTGATTTCCTTGATTACTATCTTTGCAGCATTGGCCTTCATCTCCTTGGCCTTTTTCTTCTGCTGATAAAGATACTTCTGATAATCAATTACCTTGCATACAGGAGGATCGGCTTTCGCGCTTATCTCCACCAAATCAAGGCCGAGTTCATCGGCAATTTTGAGTGCTTGCGAAACCGGATAAACTCCCTGTTCGGGAATATTGTCTCCCACAAGACGCACTCTTGGTGCCGTAATCTCTTCATTGATTCTCAATCCGTCGTCGTCTTTCTTAACATCAGGCCTCTGGCCTGGACGGGCTGGTCCGTTTCCGCCTGGTTTCGGGCCGTTGAAACGTGGACCGGATGGTTTAAATGGTGCTGCGATAAAAAAATCCTCCTAAAAATAAATAATTATTAAAAATATATGAGAACTATGACAGTTGCTCATTTATCTCCTTGGTTACCAAAGATATAAAATCAGCAACAGGCATAGACCCTTCATCTTTTCCACCTTGTCTGCGGACAGAAACCGTACCCTCACTTGTCTCTTTCTCTCCCACGATTACCAGGAACGGTATCCTCTTCAACTCGCTCTCTCGTATGCGTTTACCAAGAGTTTCGTTACGGTCGTCAACAGCGGCGCGAATATCGGAATTATTCAGCAAATCACAAACTTTTTTTGCATAATCCTCATATTTTTCGCTGACTGGGACGATATTTACCTGGTCTGGAGTAAGCCATAGAGGAAGTTTTCCTCCCGTATGCTCAAGAAGCACGGCCACAAACCTCTCCAGAGAACCGAACGGAGCCCTGTGAATCATCACCGGACGATGCTTCTGGTTGTCTGCGCCTACATACTCGAGTTCGAAACGCTCAGGAAGGTTGTAATCCACCTGTATGGTTCCAAGCTGCCACTTCCTTCCGATGGCATCCTTTACCATAAAGTCGAGCTTAGGGCCGTAGAATGCGGCCTCGCCATATTCCACTACGGTATTGAGTCCCTTTTCCGATGCGGCCTCAACAATTGCGGCCTCAGCCTTGGCCCAGTTCTCATCAGAACCGATATATTTGGACTTGTTATCCGGGTCACGCAAAGAGATCTGAGCAATATACTCATTGAAATTCATCGTTTTGAACACATAAAGTATGATATCGATAACCTTGCAGAACTCTTCCTTGATCTGATCCGGACGACAGAACAGGTGAGCATCATCCTGAGTAAAGCTGCGAACCCTGGTCAGACCGTGAAGCTCTCCGCTCTGCTCATAACGATACACTGTTCCGAACTCGGCAAGCCTGAGCGGTAGATCTTTGTAGGAACGTGGCTTTGAACGATAGATTTCGCAGTGGTGAGGGCAGTTCATCGGTTTGAGAAGATATTCTTCTCCCTCCTGCGGAGTATGGATTGGCTGGAAGGAATCCTTGCCATATTTGGCATAATGACCGGAAGTCACATACAGGTCTTTGTTTCCGATATGCGGGGTGATAACCTGAAGATAGCCATATGATTTCTGCAGTTTTCTAAGGAAATTTTCAAGACGCTCACGAAGTGCGGCACCCTTAGGAAGCCACAAAGGAAGGCCTTGTCCGACTCTCTGGGAGAATGTGAAAAGTTCCATTTCCTTGCCAATCTTGCGATGATCCCTTTTCTTTGCCTCCTCAAGCATCACAAGGTATTCATCCAGAAGTGATTTCTTAGGGAAGGTTATACCATAGATTCGAGTCATCATCTGGCGTTTTTCATCTCCTCTCCAGTATGCTCCCGCAATGGAGGTAAGTTTCACTGCCTTGATTACTGAAGTATCCTTGAGGTGTGGTCCACGGCACAAATCCGTAAAGTTACCATTAGTATAGAAGGTTATGGTACCGTCCTGGAGTTCGGAGATGAGTTCGCATTTATACTCGTCTCCTTTTTTGGTGAAATTATCAAGGGCTTCCGCCTTGGACACCTCCCTGCGGACAAACTGTTCCTTGGAACGGGCCAACTCAATCATTTTGTCTTCTACAGCCTTCAGGTCAGCTTCAGTTATCTGTCTGCCCCCGAAATCCACGTCATAATAGAAACCATTTTCAATGGCCGGACCGATACCGAACTTCACTCCCGGATACAACGCTTCCAGAGCCTCTGCAAGAAGGTGTGATGATGAATGCCAGAAAACGTGTTTGGCTTCTGCATCCTCCCACTTGTGCAGGCGGATGGAGGCATCCTTGAGAATAGGTCTTGTGATGTCGTATATCGTTCCCCTTCCTGTGGTGTCGTCTGCAGTTACTATTGTTGCAGCCAGAACTTCGGCTGCCAGTTTAGGGCTGATGCCCTGTGCAATCTCATAAGCGGAAACACCACTCTCGTACTGTTTCACGCTACCATCAGGAAATGTAATGTTAATCATAATCTTATGTATTTTTTTAACAAGCATGCAAAGGTAGCAATTTTTTTTGAATCATCTATGTTTTATTTTATCCTTGTATTGCCTGCTTCAAATCATCAAATATATCATCTGCATCTTCCAGCCCTATGCTCAGGCGTATTGAAGCAGGATTTATGTCCAACCTGGCCCTTTCCTCCTTGGTCAGGGTGCCGAATATGGTACTGTATGGGTGGATAGCCAGAGTTCTGTTGTCAAAGAGATTGGTGGCACGGAAAACCAGGCGCAAGCGGTTCAGGAAGTCATAGCAGGCCTGCTCGCTTTCCAGGTCAAAAGTCAGCATAGCGCCGAAAGTGTGGCCGAACTGGCTGACTGAAAGGTCGTGGTATGGATTGTCTTCAAGGCCCAGGTAATTGACGCTAACCACTTGGGGAAGCGTCCTGAGTCTCTCGGCAATCTCCTGAGCAGTAGCACATTGCGCTTTGTAGCGGACATCCAGGTTTTCAAGTCCAAGGGTCTGCATATATGCTACCTGAGGCGTCATATAAGCCCCGAAATTGAGCAGGACTTCCTTCATTGTTCCGGCAAAGCCTTCAACTCCATAATCGATGACAAGTCCCCCTATGCTAGTCCCACCTCCGGAGATATATTTTGTACTTGAAACGATTTCTATGTCCACGCCAAGTTCACGGGCAGAAAATTCCGTAAAAGGAATCATTGTGGTATCCGCGACCAAAGGGATACCCGCCTTATGAGCCACATCAGCAAGAGCCTTCAAATCAGCCACTTCCATCAATGGATTGCTGATAATCTCGACATACACGCAGCAGGTGGAGGCATCAATCCAAGAAGCAGTTTCAGCACTGTCTGTCAAATCACACAGACGGCTTTCAACGCCGAAGCGGCCAAGCGACTTGGTAATCAGAAGCCAGGTGTTGCCGAAAAGGTGATTGGACGTAACGATGTTCTTTCCGGCAGAAGCCAGGGAAAGGAGAACGCCGGAAATCGCAGCCATTCCGGATGAGAATGCAAAGACATTCTCTGCTCCGGTAATCGACTTGACCTTTCTTTCATAATAGGTAACCGTAGGATTGGTAACTCTGGAATAATCAGGCAAATCGTTGCGACCGCAGAACGAGTCTGCCATCACGTCTGTATTTTCAAATTCATATGCCGCAGTGTTATACACAGGCATATTCAGTGCCCCGTACGGGTCTTGTCTCTGGTAATCCAGGTGTATTGCTTTGGTTCTGTTTTTCATCTCAGGTTCTTTTGAGGTAGGGCAGCAAATGTAGATACTTTTTATAAATTATGCTTATATTTGCACGATTTGTTGGGAAAAACAATCAAAATTAATACAGAAGACAAATGAGACAAATATACAACAGCGCTGCAACCGCAGGTCTGATTTTCGCGGCAATCTCCATTTCCTATATGTTCCTTACCCAATTGTTGGGTCAATGCACAGGAATCCCCATTGCCCTCAATTCGCTTATTACTTTTGTTCTGTGGATTGCCAAATTCATAGGATGTATCCTGCTGATGAAGGCTTTGATGTCAAGACTGGTCAAGAAAAACGAGCGGATTACCAATTCCGACACTATGAAATTCGGTTTTGTCACATCTTTGCTCTCCGCCCTATTGTATGCCGGCGCAAGTTTCATCAACATAGAATATATTTCCACCGACCTGATGACCGAGTCATATAATGCAATGATGCAGGTGTATTCCAAGATGCTGGATTCCAATTCAATTGCTGCATTGGAGAAAATGATGGGAAAAATGTCTTACATCAGCTTCTTCTCCAATCTGATTTACTGCACATTGTACGGAACCATCCTTTCGTTCATCCTTTCACGCAACATCCCTCAGCAGGATCCTTTTGCTAACTATAAACCTCAGGAATAAGATGAATAACAATCAATTGGACCTTTCAATAGTTATCTCGCTGTTTAACGAGGAAGAATCCTTGCGCGAACTTGCAAAATGGATTGAAGACGTAATGGTCAAGGAGGGATATGCCTATGAAATCATTATGGTGGATGACGGCAGCCGGGACAACTCCTGGAAGGTTGTGCGGGAACTTGCCGAGAAGAACAAATGCATAAGGGGCATCTCTTTCAGACGCAATTACGGTAAGTCGGCGGCTTTGTATGAAGGATTCAAGGCTGCAAATGGAAGTGTCGTAGTGACAATGGATGCGGACCTTCAGGATTCTCCAGAGGAAATTCCTGAAATGTACAAGATGATAACCGAACAGGGATATGATATTGTCTCGGGGTGGAAGCAGCATCGTCAGGACAACAAGTTGACAAAGAATCTGCCGTCAAAACTCTATAACGCGACTGCAAGATGGATTACCGGCATCAAGTTGCACGATATGAACTGCGGTTTGAAAGCCTACAGGAAAGAGGTCGTAAAAAACATTGAGGTATATGGTGAGATGCACAGGTACATTCCGTATCTGGCAAAGAATGCCGGCTTTGACAGGATTACTGAAAAACCAGTTCATCATCAGAAAAGGAAATACGGCAAAAGTAAATTCGGTGTCGAGCGTTTTGTCAATGGTTTCCTTGACCTGCTTTCGCTTTGGTTCCTGAGCAAATTCAGCAAGAAGCCGATGCATTTCTTTGGCTTCACTGGTCTTGTAACATTCTTCATCGGTGGCATCATTGCAATCTGGCTCATCATCGAAAAGCTTGTCAATCAAGCCAATGGTCTCCGCTTCAGGCCTGTTACCGACCAGCCGCTCTTCTACCTTGCTCTTGTTGCCCTTGTTGTCGGCATTATGCTGTTCCTTGCCGGATTCATCTGCGAGATGATTTCCCGCAACAGCGGCGAGCGCAACCACTACAACATCCGCGAAACTCTCTAGCAATACCTATATTATATATAGTCGTTCTCTTCGGCATTCTTGGAGTGGCCCGGAGTACTGCAACACACTAAGCTGGGGTTATGTAGAGGACGGCGTAGTCTATGAAAAAGGAGGCAAAATCGAAAATCACCTGCCATAGACGGCTGCCTTCTGGATTTACAATGTTTTAACAATTTGTTTTTGCATATATTCTGTATAATATATACATTTGTGAGATATTTGCAGTCGGCGAATAACGTGCAGCGTTCCGACTCATTTCAAGAATGTGTGTAACAATAAATATTTCTACTATGCTCAAAACAAATTCTTTTGTTGGAGGGGGTTCTGCACGATACGAAGCTCCCTCAATCTTGACGCTCGAACTTCTGAGCGAAAGTACTGTACTTAACGGTTCTCCTTACGGTGCTGCTGGTGATGCCGGTGCAGATGGTGCATATACTATTATTATTGAAGACGTTTTTTAATGGGAGGGTACAGATATGAAAAATCTTAAAACTTTCGCTCTCATAGCCCTGTCACTTCTCGGATTCGCTGCTTGCCAGCAAGAGGAAATCAATCACAACGATGACCAGAAGACTCACACTGTCACCTTCGT
>CAMBRR010000028.1 GCA_945870315.1 uncultured Bacteroidales bacterium | reverse complement strand
ATGACCATATACAAGCTTTTCTGGGATGATTTCTGTGCCTGGTATCTTGAAGCTGTGAAACCGGAATGGGGAGCCGCTATGGACAAGGCAACGTTTGATGCTTCGATGAGCTTCTTTGACTCTCTCTTGAAGATGATTCACCCTGTGATGCCTTTCATCACTGAAGAATTGTGGCAGAATATGGCTGAACGCAAGGATGGAGATACGATTATGTTCCAGCGCTATCCTCAGGCAAAACCTTATGACAAGAGTTTTATTGACGAGTTTGAGTCTGCTTGCGGGGCTGTGGCTGGTGTCAGAAATGTCAGACAGCAAAAGAATGTTTCACCAAAGGAGAAACTGAGTCTGATGGTAAGAGGGGAGTTCCCTGCTGAAGTTGTTCCAGTTGTTGAGAAACTTGCGAATGTGGAAGTTCTCAAGGCTGAGGGTGACTTGTCATCTGCACAGAGGTTTATGGTCGGCACATTTGAAATGTTCGTTCCTTTGACTGGCCTGATTGATGCGGAGGCAGAACTTGCCAAACTTGAAAGCGAGCTTGCATATCAGAAAAAATTCCTTGAAAGCGTAAGGAAAAAACTCTCGAATGAGCGCTTTACAGCCAATGCTCCAGAGTCTGTAGTCGCTCTTGAACGTAAAAAGGAATCTGATTCACTTTCAAAGATTGAAACTATTGAGGCTTCAATTAAATCATTGAAATTGAGCCTATAAAACAGATGTGTTAGGCTTTATAACTTTTTTGTTATGATAAAAACTGAACTTGAATTGGATGTCAGATACTATGAAACTGACCAGATGGGCATCGTTCATCACTCCAACTACATCAGATATTTTGAATGTGGACGTTCGGATATGATGGAGAAACTGGGACTTCCTATTTCGGAGGTTGAAAGAGCTGGAGTCGTGCTTCCTGTGGTGGCTGTTGAGTGTAGGTACAAGAGGTCGGCATTTATGGGAGACAGGCTGAAGATAGTCAGTTTTATTGATGATGTGCCTATGGCAAAACTGAAGGTGAAAAGTCAGGTTTACAATGCCTCTGGTGAACTGCTGTGTGACGGAAGCGTTACCCTGGGCTTTCTCGACAAGCAGACCAGGAGGCCTGTCAGGTGTCCGGAAGGGCTTTTGAAAGTCATTGAAGCCAATATCTGACAGCTATGATTTCTATCAACAACCTCACTGTAGCCTATGGCGGTTTCACTTTGTTGGACAATATCAATTTCCACATAAGTGACAATGACAAAATTGGCCTGGTCGGAAAGAACGGGGCCGGCAAATCCACGATTCTCAAGTTGATTTGTGGCCTTCAGAGTCCGACTTCCGGGATTATTGCCTGTCCTTCAGGGGTGAAAATCGGTTATCTGCCACAGATAATGGAACATCACAAGGGACGCAGTGTGATTGATGAGGCTATGACTGCCTTTGCCGACATTTTCGCTCTTGAGGATGAAATGAATGCGATATCACAGGAACTTGCTTCCCGTGAAGATTACGAAAGTGCTGAATATCACAAGCTTATTGTGAGAATGACTGATCTGAACGATCGTCTTGCCTATGTGCATTCGGACAATCCAAGGGTAACGGCAGAAAGGACTTTGATTGGTCTTGGTTTTAAGTATGAAGAACTCGAGAGGCCTACGGAAAGTTTCAGTCAGGGATGGAATATGAGGATAGAACTGGCCAAGATATTGTTGTCGAAGCCTGATGTCCTGCTTCTGGATGAGCCTACTAACCATCTTGACATAGAGTCAATAGAATGGCTTGAGGGTTATTTGAAGGAATACAAAGGCTCGATGGTGCTGATTTCCCACGACAGAAAGTTCCTGGACAATGTGACCAACAGGACTGTGGAGATAATGCTCGGGCACATTCACGACTATAGAGTTCCATACAGCAAGTATGTCGAATTGCGCAAGGAAAGGATAGCCCAGCAGCAGGCTGCATATGAGAACCAGCAGAGAATGATTGAGAAAACGGAAGAATTCATCGAGAAATTCCGCTACAAGCCCACAAAGTCCAATCAGGTGCAGTCAAGGGTAAAGCAGCTTGAAAAACTCGAAAGGATAGAGGTGGAAATCGAAGATAAGTCTGCTTTGTCCGTGAAATTTCCGCCTGCTCCTCGTTCTGGAGACATTGCGTACAAGGCTGTAGATTTAAGTCTTGGCTATGGCTCAAAGGTTGTTTTCTCTGGTGCTGAGATTGAGGTCAGAAGAGGGGAGAAGGTCGCCCTTGTCGGTAGGAACGGAGAAGGAAAGACCACTTTGATGAGGGCGATAATGGGAGAGCTGGAACCTATGAAAGGATCATCAACTGTCGGGTATAATGTGAATATAGGCTATTATGCTCAGAATCAGGAAGATATCCTTGATAAGAATGATACAGTCTTTGAAACGTTGGATAGGATAGCCGTAGGGGATATCCGTACAAAACTTAGAGATATCCTTGGCGCTTTTTTGTTCAAAGGTGAGGACATTGACAAGAAAGTCGCTGTTCTTAGTGGAGGAGAAAGGGCAAGGCTGGCAATGGCAAAACTGATGCTCAAGCCATATAACTTGCTTGCTCTGGATGAACCTACCAACCATATGGATATCAGGTCAAAGGATATTCTGAAACAGGCTCTTAAGTCGTATGACGGCACTCTGATAGTCGTGTCTCACGACAGGGATTTTCTTGATGGTCTGGTTGATAAGCTTTATGAGTTCCGAGACGGGCGTGTCAAGGAGCATCTGGGAGGTATACCTGAGTTTCTTGAGAAACGCAGAATAGAGACACTGAACGAGTTGGAAAGACATTATCAGAAGGAGGAGAGCGAATCCCAGGCGTCCAAGGTTCAGCAGCAGAGGAAGGAAGAGTCAAGACAGGAGTATGAAGCGAAGAAGTTTATATCTAAAGAAGAACGTAAGATAAGAAACCGTATATCGCAGTTGGAGAAGGGGATAGATGAAATAGAAAAGAAGATGAAGGAGATTGAGTCCGTTCTTGCTTCCCCTGGGCCTGAAGACGATGTGATGGAACTTACTCGTTCATATCTGGAGTACAAGAGAGAACTAGATTACAAAATGGAAGAATGGGAGAGTTTGAGCGAATCCCTAGATTAAGTAATCCTCAAAAAATATCATATGGAAGAAAAGAATATGCAATATCTCTTCGGAATGCATCCGGTTCTAGAGGCGGTGAAATCAGGAAGAAAGTTTGACAAAGTTTTGCTTAAGCAGGGGCTGGAAGGTGTGCAGTTCAGAGAACTGATGGATTTGCTGACTGCCAATGAAATCCCTTTCCAGTTTGTGCCTGCTGAGAAACTAAACAGGACAACCAGGGGGGCGCACCAGGGCGTCATTGCTTACATATCGCAAATAGATTATGTTGATATTGAGCAACTTGTAAATAATGCCTTAAGTAGAACTTTAAGTCCTCTTATTGTGATTCTCGATGGTGTGAGTGACGTCAGAAATCTTGGTGCAATTGCGCGTAGTCTTGAATGCGCCGGAGGTAATGGCATAATTGTGCCGGCAAAGGGTGGCGCGGCTATCAATGCTGATGCTGTCAAGGCCTCTGCCGGGGCTCTCCTTAGGATGGATACCTGCAAGGTGTCCAATCTGAGGGTTGCCGCCTATTACCTCAAGCAGAGCGGTTTCCGTCTTGTGGCTGCAACGGAGAAGGTTGACAGGCTGATTTATGATGTGGACCTTACGGGACCTTGTGCTATAATTATGGGGTCAGAAGGCAAGGGGATTTCGCAGTCAATGCTTGATTTGGCAGATGAAAAGGCTGCAATACCAATGGCAGGAGAGATATCTTCCCTAAATGTTTCCGTAGCTTCCGGTATTTTAATGTATGAAGCTGTAAGGCAAAGACTTCTTAAGTAATGTTTGTTCTTGATACTCATTGTGATACACCTTCAGAAATCTTCCGTGGAAGGGATATGTCACTAGATAATGCCACTGGCCACGTGGATTTGCCCAAAATTGAGCGCTCCATAGTGGACGGGGCTTTTTTTGCTTTGTATGTGCCGGCGGAAAAGTCTCCGCAGCAGGCTTGGGAATACGCTCACATCCTGCTGGAGTCGACCAAGAACTTCGTTGGTGCCCATTCTGACAAGGTAGCCTTTGCAATTTCCGCAAAGGAGGCTGAAGAGAATAAGGAAAGGGGACTGTTTTCAGTTATGCTAGCTCTCGAGAACGGTTCAGCTCTTTCTGATGATTTGTCCAGGATTGATACCCTCCATGAAGAAGGCATAAGATATATAACCCTATGTCATAGCGCTGACAATGCAATATGCGACTCTTGCGCATCCTCCTGCGCTACCTGGAATGGTTTGAGCAGATTCGGAAGAGAAGTTGTAAAGAGGATGAATGAGGCGGGGATTCTGGTGGATGTGTCGCATATTTCTGACAAGTCGTTCTTTGATGTTGTGGACCTTTCCACTAAGCCGGTTGTAGCGACACATTCCTGCTGCCGTGCCCTTGCATCCCATCCAAGGAATATGACCGATGAGATGATCCGCTGTCTGGCATCCAACGGGGGAGTAATCCAGATTAATTTCTATCCCGTTTTTCTGTCTTCCGACTATAAGGAAAAAATGCCATCCTATAAAAGAATCGGAGACCATATTGATCACGTTGCCCAGATTCTGGGCAATGTAGAACATATCGGATTGGGTTCCGATTTTGATGGAATCGAGATTACTCCGGAAGGAATGGAAGACATTTCAAAGGTTCACCTTGTCTTTGAAGACCTTGTTTCCAGAGGATATTCTAAGGAAGACATCCGAAAGATTGCCGGAGCCAATTTTTTCAGGATTTGGGGTTAGTAATCGTCAAATAATTGAACTTTTAATATACAAAAGTAACGAAACATTTTTGTTATACTCTAAAACAAGTATGTTGCAGTAGTTGTATATCAATAGTTTAGTTCTTTTGTAATCAGTTTACGAAGTTCATTCAAAGCATTGGCTGCAAAACGTTCAATATTGTGTTTTCTGTCAGATTTGAACTCCATTTTCACGGCATTTGTTCCTCTTTCCGAACTGATTCCTATCCAAACCAGGCCAACGGGCTTGTCTTTCGTTCCTCCTCCCGGACCGGCTATCCCGGAAGTCGCAACCGCAAAGTCACTCCCGGTCAGGCGCCTTACCCCGGCGGCCATCTGCCTGACGCATTCTTCGCTGACTGCTCCTTTGGACTCTATTACGGAGGCGTCAACCCCCAGCACTCCGGTCTTTACGCTGTTGGCATAAGAAGTTACACTGCCAAGATAGTAGCTTGAACAGCCTGCAACCTGGGTGAACAGGGCGGATATCAGCCCGCCTGTGCAGGATTCAGCCGCACTTACTGTCTTTCCGCTTTCCAGCAGCATTTTTCCTATGTTTTCAGCCAAGGAATCTCCTTCGTAGTACAATTCCTTTCCAAGTATCTCCTTCAGCTCCCGTATGCGCTCCATTGCCCTTTCCTCTTGATGGGAGCGTTCTCCTCCATAGATGGACAGCCTAAGACGCACGCCGCTAAGTGGATTCGGAAGATATGCAAGGTGCATATCTTCATCGAGAGAGTCTTCCCAGGAGGCAATTTTTCTGGATAGGGCTGATTCTGCCATTCCAAAGGTATTCAGTGTGTAGTGGAAGATGTCAGAAATGTCAAAATGAGCCTTAATATCCTCGAGTACGTCATCCAGTGCTGCAATTGTCTCAAACGGAACCCCAGGCATACTGTAAAGTACTGCCTTGTGTCCGAAACGTTCAGCAGGGAAGCGAAATACCATAATAGGAGCTGTTCCCAACTTGTTCGGGATGACTTCACAGGTGTCCGGTACATCAGCCTGCGCTCTATTGATCTCCAGCATATCCAGCCCCCTTGCGGACAATATCCTGTGCACTATTTCAAGCTGCCTCTGGTCCGTCTTCACAGTCTTCGCCCCGGACAGCTGCGCGAGAGCCTTTTTTGTGATGTCGTCTTTTGTGGGGCCAAGGCCTCCTGTCACTATTACTATCTGGTTTTCCTTCAGGAGAGCATCCAGAGAAGAGATTATCTGAAAATTGTCATCTCCAATTGATTGATGGGTTCTCACTCTGATTCCCAGTGAGTTGAGAGCTCTGGAGATGTGGGATGAGTTGGTATCAACAATCTGACCTATCAGTATTTCATCCCCGATTGTGCATATTGCTGCTTGTGTCATACAGATGTTTTAATATCCTTTTAACGAATCCCGGGCCTTCGTAGATGAAGCCGGAATAGATTTCAATCAATGAAGCTCCAGCATCAAGCATTTCCTTTGCCTGCTGGGGAGTCATAATGCCTCCAACACCAACTATAGGCAGTCTACCTCCTGATTTTTCATTTATGAATCGGATCATTTCCAGATTCTTTTCATAAAGAGGGGCACCTGACAGGCCTCCTTTGCCTATTTCCTGAATCCGCGCTTCTGATATTGATGTCAGGCCTTCCCTTGAACGTGTGGTGTTGCCTGCAACAATTCCATCAATTCCGGATCTCAAACAGTATTCAACGATATCCTCAAGCTGTTGGTGCGACAAATCCGGTGAGACTTTCAGGAGAATCGGCTTGAATTGTTCGTAATACTTCCTTAAATCAAGCAGACGGTCAACGATGTCTGATAGAAAACTGATATCCTGCAGGGATGTAAGTCCCTCAACGTTAGGGCAGGATACATTGACAACGAACATATCTACAAAGTCATACATCAGAGCGAATGATGTCTCGTAATCCTTTGCCGCGTCTTCGTTGATGCTGTTGGTGTTTTTGGAGATATTGGCTGCTACAATCACCTTTGGACGCTCCTTGATGAGGTGGTCAACTGCATTCTTTACACCTTTGTTGTTGATTCCCATCCTGTTGATGATGGCTTTGTCAGCAGGGATTCTCCACAATCTCGGTTTGGGATTTCCATCCTGAGGTTTGGGAGTCAGTGAGCCGATTTCAACGAAACCAAAGCCAAAATTACTCATTTCGTTATAGTATTCCCCGTTTTTGTCAAGTCCACCGGCAAGCCCTACCGGGTTGGGGAATTTAATTCCGAATACTTCCTTTTCCAAAGAAGGGTAGTCACGATGATAAATCATTCTGACAATGGAAGTTGCAAAAGGAATACGCTTAAGCAGCGACAGACAGGACAATGTGATGTTGTGCGCAGTTTCAGGGTTGAACCTGAAGAGAATAGGCCTTATGAGATGTTTGTACATAACCTGTATTTCCAAAATCAGGCAAATATACTCAAAAAATTGGATTCTGACTAGAGTTCCTGGTAAGTGCCATCGTCAAAAAATACTGCAACTTTGACCACTTTCCTTTGTTTGATAGGCTTTTGCATAGGCTCAATTAAAGTATTGATGTCAAACGAGGATTGAATATTTTCCTCTGTATTGTCAGATGGTTGACTCGATGGCTCCTGTTCGAAAGACAACAGTACTCCTTCATCCGTGGCAGGAGAATCATTTTTTTCTTCTTCAGGGGTGGCTGTCTGCTTGTACATCTTGCCTTTTCCTAACATCAGCCACTCCATATTCAATTGAGGGTAGTGCAGTATGAGGGAGCGAATGAATTCGTAGCTTGGCTTATTTCTTCCTGCTATGATGTGGGATACACTTGCCCTGACAACTTTTAGTTTATCGGCAAATTCTGCCTGAGAGATATTTTCAGCCTCTATAAACTGCTTAAGACGCGTATTCATATTTGTAATCGTTTGAGTTACAAATGTAATTCAAATACTTGTAAATTGCAAGTATTTTCATTGTGTATAGATGTTAATAGGGGAGAGAAGTATACGGATTAAATATAAAGTAATGATTTATATAATAATTAGTAAAGATATTTATATTAGTATTTTAAACTCTAATTTATTTTGAAAAATGGTGGTTTTTAGCCAATTTTCTGCCAATATGGAATACAGTTACAAAATCTATCTAAATTACAAATCCATATAAACTTATATAATTATGCGTATATCAATAACATAGATAAATCAATCATTACTCATAAGATATGCTTATGCTACATTTGTTTAGGTTAACAAATATAGTTTAATATTTTAAATTTGGATTTATGATGTTTACAATGTTGAATAATTTAATTTGGATTTGTAATTCAATTTTGTAAACTCATCGAGTTTAAGAATAAATCAAAAGTTTTACTTAATTTTGCAGCTCTAAAAGGAAATACGCGATGATACCGCAGATAAGAATTGAAGATTACAACTATACCCTGCCGGACGGCAGGATTGCAAAATATCCGCTCGAAGACAGAGCTTCGTCAAAATTATTGTGCTATAAAGAAGATATTATATCTGAATATACATTCCGTGACATTACCAATCTGATCCCTGAGAATTCACTTATGGTATTCAATGATACCAAGGTCGTTCCAGCTCGTCTTCATTTTCAGAGGCAAACTGGAGCAATGATTGAAATTTTCTGCCTGGAGCCAGTATTGCCGGCTGAATATGCTACAATGTTTTCCGTTACAGCGTCCTGCAGATGGAAATGTATTGTTGGAAATGCAAAAAAGTGGAAAGGCGAGCCGATTTCACCGTATATTGCGGGAAGAAACAAAGAGATGGAGGAATTGAATCTCAAAGCTACGCTTGTTTCAAGGGAGAATCAGACTGCTGTAGTCGAGTTTAACTGGGATGGCAATGTTCCATTTTCCCGTGTTTTGGAAATTTGTGGCTCTGTCCCCATCCCTCCTTATCTGAACCGTGATACGGAAGATATTGACCTTGAGCGTTATCAGACACTCTATGCAAAATACCGTGGTTCTGTTGCAGCCCCTACTGCTGGTCTGCACTTTACCAGGGATGTGCTGGATTCAATAAAGGAGCGTGGCGTTGATGAAGCAACTGTATGCCTTCACGTCGGAGCGGGAACATTTCTTCCGGTAAAAAGTTCCCTTGTCAGTGAGCATACAATGCATAGGGAGCCGTTTGTGGTATCCTTGTCGTTGCTTGAGAAACTTGCTTCGGGCTCTCGAAATACCGTTGCAGTTGGGACTACATCGGTACGTACCCTTGAATCTCTATATTATATAGGTGTAAAGTGCATCGAAAATGGGCACCCGTCAGATGTAGGACAGTGGGAACCATATGAAAGGGAGTATTCGTACACCTTGGAGGAGTCTTTGGAAGCCATAATAAGATATTTGAAGGAGAATGGTCTTGAATACCTGAGTGTCGGGACTAGGATTATCATTGTTCCTGGTTTCCAGTTTCGTATCGTAAATACTCTTGTGACAAATTTTCACCAGCCTCAGAGCACTTTGCTGCTTTTGATATCAGCTTTTGTCAATGGAAATTGGAAAAAGATTTATGACTATGCTATGGAAAATGATTTCCGTTTTCTCAGTTATGGTGACAGTTCCATCCTTTTCCGCGATAAGATTTGATTTTGTTTATGGTTTTGTTAAATTTGCCGGATATTAGTTACTGAAACTAAACCTGAATCTTATTATGTTGGACTTATCTGAATTCGAAAGCATCAGTCCTTATACTGATGAAGAAGCGGCAAAGGCCTTGAGCATTCTGGCTGATTATCCGCTTGTAACTGAATTTTCTCTGTATTTTTTCCCGGACAAACCTAAGGATTTCCTTAGGAATCTCCTCAAGAGCATCAAAACCATAGATGATTTCCAGATTTTGGTGATGTCCAAGGTGATAGAGTGGGTTTTGGAGCATACCGCCCATAATTTTTCATACAACGGCATATCCAATATCGATTCATCGAAGAAATTCCTTGCCCTGTCCAACCACAGGGATATAATTTTGGATCCTGCCATCACTCAGCTTGTCTTGTATAACAACGGCATACCTATGACAGAGATTGCCGTAGGTGACAACCTTATAACCAACAAGACCGTTGAGTATCTGATTCGTTCAAACCGTATGATAAAGGTGATGAGAGGAATTTCCGCAAGGGAACTTTACCTTTCTTCACAACTTCTGTCCAGATACATCCGCCTGAATATCACAGAACAAAAAAGTTCCATCTGGCTCGCACAGCGTCAGGGACGTACAAAGAACGGTTATGACCTCACGGAGCAAGGTCTTCTCAAGATGCTGGATATGAGTGGAACGGCGGATTTCCAGACAAATTTCGAGGAATTGAACATAATTCCGATGAGTATATCATATGAATATGAACCTTGCGATATACTCAAGGCCCGTGAACTGCTGATTTCCCGTACCCAGAAATATGTCAAGGCTGAAGGTGAGGACCTTAACAGCATCCTGACCGGCATTAAGCAGCAGAAAGGGAACATTCACCTTAACATTGGCAAGCCTCTTACATCTGAGGAAATCTGTGAGGCTGCAAAATGTGACAAGAATGACCGCTATCAACTGATACGACATGCTGTTGACATCAGGGTTGTGGAGGGATACCATCTGTGGAAAACCAACTACATCGCATATGACCTTGCATATGAGGGAGGTAAGTACAGCAACCAATATACCGATGACGAAAAAGCGTCATTTATCGGATATATGGAAAAGAAACTGGAATCAGTTGAGCCTGAACTTGACCGTAATGAACTCAGGAAGATTTTCATTGACATCTATGCTAATCCTGTGAAGGCAAAGGAAGACGCCAATTTCTTATAACAATCAGTTTTTTGTAACTAATCAGTTTTTCTTGAATAGATTGACATCGAGTTTCGGATAAGGGAACTCGATGTTATTTTTTGGCAGCTCTGTGTAAATACGTTCTGTAACAGAGTATTTTACGTCCCAATAGTTTTCTGTCTTGACCCACGCTTTTATAACGAATTGGATGCTGCTGTCCCTGAGTTCGGACAGTGCAACGAAGATGTCGGCCGGGGCACCCTGGGCTGTGGACAGGATACGTTCGTCTTCATTGAGAAGATTGGTAAGCACTTCCTTGGCATGGGCGCAATCTGTACCGTATTCCACATCCACCAGTAGGTCCAGCCTTCTGAACTCCTTAAGTGAGAAATTGTTGACGGTACCATTGGATAGTATCCCGTTTGGGATTATGACTGTCTTGTTGTCAACTGTCAGAAGTTTTGTACTGACTATGGTAACTTCAGAGACTACGCCGGCGTAACCCTGTGTCTCAATGTAGTCTCCTGCCTTGAACGGTCTGAATACCAATAACATAATCCCACCTGCGAAATTCTGGACAGTTCCATTGAGTGCCATACCTATTGCCAGACCTCCACCTGTCAGCAGGGCTGCAAGGGAGGTCGTGTCAATACCAAGGGCACCGACTGTTGTCAGAATAAGGATGATGGTCAGTGCTATGCTTACCAAGCTTTGGACAAAAGAAACGATGGTGGCATCAGTATTTCTCCTTATGAATACCTTGTCAATCAGTTTCTTGATTCTTCTAATCAGCCAGGCTCCGGCAATGTAAATCAGAATTGCAACCAGAACCTTCAGACCAAAGGCAATGGCTTTGTCCACCAATTCTGATATCAGTACCTGCATCGGAGTGCTGGCAATTTTTTCTGCAACCTGAACAATCTCTGACTGGACAGCATTCAAACTGTCTGGGATATGTTTCTGTGCCAGGGAATCTGGAATGAATGACTGGAGAGGTATCATTGAATATTCTTTTAAAAATACTTAGAAGAGAGCTTCAACTTCTTTGATAATGAGATTCGCATCAGAATCAGGGTCCAAAACAAGAGACGGTTCTGCCTGGCATACCTCAAATTCGTCCCTGATTCTCTGTTCTCCTCCTCCCGTAATGTTTAACATTATTGTTTCATCCTTTGATACAGAGCCATCTTCTACAGCTTTCGCAAGAGAGGCGACTGCGACAGCCGCTGCTGAGTAAATGTCTATTCCTTCCGTCTCCTTGAAGATTGTCTGCCACTCGCGCAGCTCTTCGTTCGTGACTTTATAGATATCTCCTGTGGCATCTTTCATTGCATCGAACAGTCCGCCTGCAAGGGAATATGGAGGTTTGCGGTTGGATAGCACCTTTGCATCAATGGCTGCGGCAGCTTCGCGTGCTTTATCAGCCGGGAATGGAACCAATGCCCTTGAATCTGCTTTCCAGGAGTCATACATAATGGTGAACGGATCGTTTTGTGAAGGATACAGCCTCATCTTATGCGAGCCGAATCTGCCGTCGGATATGAGTCTGAGGTTGTTTTCCCAGACTGCAATGGTACCTGTACCGCTGCCAATCCCCTGGAAGTAAGCATCCGGAATCCTACCAATCTTTTCAACAGCTGAAAGGATGGTTGTTCCCATTCCGTCCCTCCTGGCAATGTTCTTTGCTCCTCCTTCCGCCATGAATTTCGGGCTTTTGCATATGATGTCTGATAAAGCGATTGCATCAAAGTAGTCCGAACCCGCCGGGGAGGCCACGATTTTGACGCAGTCGTTCAGTTTTTTCGTGAACCAGAGGGCACCGATATTATCATATGGTATAGTTAAAAGCAGGGGAATATTGTTGTCTGAGCATACTTTTGCAAAAGCACGTGCCGTATTGCCGGCGGAGGCCACTACGAGGACTCTGTCCTGGTCTTCCTTCAATCTTCCGCAAACTGAATAAGCCTCTGTCTCCTTGAAAGAACAGGTCTGCATACGGACTCCTTTCTCTGGCCAATATCCTGAAAATGTGATCCAAAGTTGTGACAATCCAAGCTTTGCAGCCAGGCCTTCTGATTTGTATGTTACAGGAGCACATGAATTTGCCAGTGTCCTGCTGATAGGGAGCCAGTTGGCATATCTGTAAAAACCATCAAGATCTTCTCTCGGAGTAAACTTTATAGTCTCGTATTTTGCGCGGACGAGGCTTGGGGAGTCTGACTGGGGATCTGCAAGAGTCCAACCTTCATCTTGGAATTCGCGGCCTGTAGCCACGTTTACCAAAGAATAGTTTGTTTGTTTGAAATGCATTGTTTTTGGTTTTAGTCAGTTTATTTTTTGAGGATTACTATATATTGGCTATCAGGTACCACATATATCCGGCTTCTATAAGAAGCAGGATTGCACCCTCGGTCCTATCAAGGCTCTTTTTAATGAACATTACATAACTTAGTACCAGAAAAAGAGCAGAAATTACAAGTACGCCAAGATCCACTGGTGTCATTCCGGAGAAACTCAGCGGGCGTATGAGGGAGGCTCCTCCAAGAATAAGCAGGATATTGGAAATATTCGAGCCGAGGATATTGCCGAGAGCCAGCTGTCCCTTTCCTTTGAAGGCTGCTACAATGCAAGTGGCAAGTTCCGGCATTGATGTACCTCCGGCCATAACTGTAATTGCAATGAATTTGTCAGACACGCCGCACATCGAGGCGATTGCAGAGGCTGAAGACACGAAAAGACGTCCACCCGCGACCAGACCGAGAAGTCCGCCAACTATCATCAATGTAGCCAACCACATCGGACGCATAGGGGAGTCGTCTTCTTCAACGGGCTCGTTGGCTTTGAATGTCTTGTATAGGTACCACGCAAAAAGAAGCAGCAGAAAGAGTCCGTCGATGCGGCCTATGCTGTCGCTTCCGATGTTGAATATGGTCTTTTTCAATCCCAGCAGTATCAGAATCACACATACTGCTATGTTCATGGGGATATCTCTTTTGATGTTGGATTTGGTGATGGCAAGAGGGGAGATCAGAGCCGTTGTGCCGAGGATAAGCAAGGTATTGAAGATATTGGAACCTACAACGTTTCCAATAGCCATATCAGCCTTTCCCTGAAAGGAAGAAATGAAACTCACCACCATCTCCGGGGTGGAAGTGCCGATTCCTACGATTGTGAGACCAATGATAAATTCGCTTATACCGAATTTTCTGGCAATGTTGGATGAGCCATCTACAAGGAAATTGGCTCCAAAAAGAATCAGCGCGAGCCCGACCAGCAGAATTATAATCTGAATAAACATAATAATCTATACGAACGAAGTCTCAAAAGTTTACGTAAAACAACAATTGAATGCGGTAAAGTTACAAAAAAAATAAGATAAAGCACAAATTACGCCTTTCTGCTTAGAGCAACGACATTTTCTACGTGATGCGTATGCGGGAACATATCCACCGGACGAACAGCCGTGATGTCATAATCCCTGCAAAGGAGTTCAAGGTCTCGGGCTTGAGATGCAGGATTGCAACTTACATAGACAATCCTGTCAGGGGCTGCGTTCAGAATAACATTTGCCACATCAGGATGGATACCGGCTCTTGGGGGATCCAGAATCACCACGTCCGGGCGGGTATGTTCACTGACAAAGTCGTCTGTAAGAATGTCTTTCATATCACCGGCAAAAAACTCGCAATTGGTGATTCCATTATTGCGCGCATTGACAACAGCGTCTTCGATTGCTTCCGGAACATACTCTATACCAATTACTTTGGAGGCTTTTGCACTTACAAACTGGGCTATGGTCCCTGTCCCGGTATAGAGGTCATATACAACTTCGTTGCCGCTGAGGGCGGCAAATTCCCTGGCTACGCAATAGAGTTTATATGCTTGTTCCGTATTCGTCTGATAGAAGGATTTCGGACCGATTTTGAACTTCAGGCCTTCCATTTCTTCATATATTGCCTCTTCACCTTTATATAATATACATTCCTGGTCAGAGATGGAGTCATTTGCCTTTGAATTCACTACATAATAGAGGGAGACAATCTGAGGAAAGCGCTCTGAAACGGCATCCAAGAGCAATTCAATTGCCTGTTTGTCGTTGTAATAGAAGCATATTATCAGCATTACCTCTCCCTTGGCTGTAGTCCTGACGAACATATTCCTCAAAAGACCGCAATGCTCTCTGATATTGAAGAATGATATGTCGTGAGATAGAGCGAACTCCTTGATAAACAAGCGGATAGAGTTGGAAGGTTCTTTCTGGAGATAACAATGTTCTATGTCCAATACCTTGTCAAAAAAGCGTCCTACGTGAAATCCGAGTCCACATCTTTCTGCTGCTGTCAAACTGTCCGGATCTTCATTTTCGAAAATCCAACGTCTTTGTGAGAAGGTGAATTCCAGCTTGTTACGATAATAGGTGGTTTTCTCCGAAGGAACTATAGGCATAATCTCAGGAACTGTAAGATGACCGATGCGGACCAACTGATCGTAAACCTGCTGTTGTTTTGCCTGTAGCTGCATAGAATAGGGAAGTGGCTGCCATTTGCAGCCTCCGCATATCCCAAAATGCTTGCAGAAGGGCTCCAGACGGTGTTCGGAAGGTTTCACAATTCTCAGGATGAAGCCTTCCATATAATTTTTCTTCTTCTTTGTGACTTTTACATCAACGATGTCTCCCGGAACGGCGAACTGTACGAACAGAACTGTGCCATCAACGTGTGCAAGAGCTTTACCTTCAGCTGCAACTGCCTCTATTTCAATATTTTCAAGAATTATTTCCTGTTTCTTTCTAGCCATTATGAACAATTTCCTTTATAATGTTTCAAATATTCCAAATATATGCAGGCCGCGAATTTACATAAAAATATCAATATATCCGGTCAGGGAAGGTGAGGTCGTGTGCATATTTACATTAGTTAACATAATATCAATTATATAACAAATTACCAAAAAGAAAATAAAGCACCATCTATGATAAACATAAATTTGTCTATCTAGTTCAAAATATTTAGATTTGCGAAGATAATTATGTGTGTCTATGAAAATTATTAAACTATTTGGGATTTCAATATCAATCCCGTTCTTTCTATTATGTTTAAGTTCGTGTGTCAATCCGGATTACGACCTGTCCAAGCCCATTGATACGACGATGACATTGCTAAA
Source organism: uncultured Bacteroidales bacterium (assembly GCA_945870315.1). GTDB lineage: Bacteria > Bacteroidota > Bacteroidia > Bacteroidales > UBA932 > Cryptobacteroides. The sequence goes on along the minus strand of CAMBRR010000028.1, from coordinate 8,935 downwards.
AAATGTTACTCTGCCTGTCGGTGACCTAGAACCTGTAAAGCTTTCTGAAATTATTGATATTGAATCACAAAATGTTATTTTGCTCGATTCTGAAGGCAATTATTATTATGAAGGCGCTTCTGGTACGTTCAGCGAGAATCTCTCAATTCCTGAATTCTCTTTGCAGAATTTCTCTTCCGAAACTGCATCATTGGATGTTTCCACAGGAGATTTTGCCGGAATTACGCCTGTTCCAGGTTTTTCATATTTGTTTGAGGTTGATGTCAATGAAAAAGCTGATTTTTCAATTAGTAGTTCTGTACCTGAGGAAATAATTGATTTAAAGGAGGTTACGCTTTATTCCAATGTTGTTCTTTCGATTGAAATGCAGCCTGCTTCCAATCCGGAAATGTCTCTTTGCAGTGGTACGGAAATCGTTTTCCCTGACTATCTGACCATAGAGAAAGCCAATGCCACAGAAAAGGGATTTGAAATTAAGGATCAGCATATAATCCAATTTACTGAGGATCAATCATTCGGTGCAGGTAAAAAATTGACAATCAATCTATTGCTTACTCATATGGATATCCCTGCGGGAGCATTGTCCAATAATGTGCTCAATCTTTCTGATGAGATTTTAGTTCAGGGAAAAATCAAGACTGAACTCTCTGAATATTCAGTTATCCCTTCTGTCTTGAATTATCAATTTGTAATGAAGAGTTCCAATCTTAAGATATCTGGCATTGTAGCTCGTTATAAACACCAGATTAAACTTACTGACAAGGAATTCATCTTTTCGTCTTTGCCTGAATTCTTTTCAGGAGATGATTTAGTCATTGATTTTTATAATCCTCAGGTAATTTTCTCTGCACATAATCCGCTTCCTGTAGATTTGACTTTTGAAGGAAAAGTTAGTGCATATAAAGGCAGTGATAAAAAGACAATGACCATCGATCCTATTGTCATCAAGTCAGGCAGCAATGACAGTTTCTGCATCTCTGCCCGTGAGGTTGAAGGAGGTCAATTCGAGAATATCGTGAATCCGGATATTGCCAATATCTTGAACATAGTTCCGGAGAAGATTTCTATATCAGGGATGACAATAAAGACTGTGGAATCATCAGAATATCAGAATGTTGTCTGTGGCCAGTCGTATGATTGTTCAATGGATTACAAACTGTTCACTCCCCTTTCATTCGGTGAAAAACTTTCTATGAGTTTTGAATATGACATTGAAGATATCGAGTTGAGTCTTGTAGAACCTTGTGTCCAGAATGCAAAACTAATGCTTACTTTGGAGAATTCGGTTCCTCTTTCCTTTGACATTGATTTGCAGGTACTTGACTCAAATTCCAATCCTGATCCTGACATTACCGTGGAAGTAGAGTCGGGTTCAACTATTCACGGTGGCAGTCTGGACTCCCCTTCCGTCACTGACGCTGTTGTATCAATATCTGCTCCTAATGGTTTGGAATTGAGTGCATTACGACTGAAACTCAAAGCTAGTGTATCCCCAGAGTATGCAGGTATATGCCTGAACGAAAAGCAGACTCTCACGATAAAGAACCTTGCCATCAATCTGCCTGATGGAATAGAAATAACCTCTAACAGTGAAGAATAATGAAAAAGATATTCAAAATAGCTATTGCAGCAACAGTTTTGTTCTTGCCATCGCTTCTGTCAGCTCAGAGCAACTTCAGGACAGGATATTTTCTTGATGGATATTCATACAAATATCGTTTCAATCCTTCTTTCCAGGGGGACAGGGGCTTCATTTCCTTTCCGGTTCTTGGAAATCTGAATGTGGGTGTTGAAAGCAATATGGGTCTTTCAACCTTCCTCTACCCTACCGAAAATGGGAATCTTACCACCTTCCTCAATTCATCCGTTGATGACAATGTCTTTCTTAATGGTTTGTCGGAGAACAACAAACTGAATGTCAATCTGGATATGCCTGTGCTCGCACTTGGTTTCAGAACAAAGAAGAGTTATCACACCATCGATTTGTCTGTAAAGGCCGGAGCTGGGGTGAATGTTCCTAAATCATTGTTTAAGTTTGCTAAGGTCGGTTCTGCAGACGGTACTACTGAATATAATGTCAAGGATTTTATGGTCAAGGCTGACGGCAGACTTGAACTTGCTTACGGATATTCAAGACCGTTGACTTCTTGGCTGGATTTTGGTGTGAGACTTAAGTTTCTTGCCGGTGTGGCTAGGGCTGAAGTCAACTTGAAAGAGGTGAATTTCAAAACTGCCGCTGATGAGTGGTCGGTTAAGGCATCGGGGTCTCTTGAGGCTTCTTGCGGAGGACTGATGCTTCCTGAGAAAACCAATGATTCTGGCGAGCAAGTTATTGATTTTGAGAATATTGGCTTTGATACAGAGGGCTTTCTGAATTCTCTTCGCAAGCCAAGTTTCGGTGGCGCGATTGATTTGGGACTTTCTGCACATATTCTTGGTTTCATTGATATTTCCGCTGCAATGGTAGACATTGGATTGATTTCCTGGAATGATGTCACCAAAGGCGTTACTAGTGGTAATCCGTGGACATTCAACGGCTTCGGTTCAATCTCCACAGACGGTGGAGCCGGTGCTGATTTTGAGCAATTCGGGACAGAACTGCTGAATGCCTTTGAATTTAAGAAGACTTCCGAGGGGGTTAAGGCGGTTGATTGGCTTGCAATGACTTCGTATATTTCAGTTGAAGTCATGATGCCTTTCTGGAAACGCCTTTCTTTCGGTCTTCTTGCAACTCACCGTTATGACGGGCCATTTTCCTGGACGGAGGGGCGTCTCAGTGTTAATATAGCTCCTCTGAACTGGCTTTCACTTACTGCAAACTACGCCCTGTCTGATTTTGGAAGCTCATTCGGAGGTGCGCTCAATATTCACGCTAAAGGATTTAACCTTTTTGTTGGAGCGGATTCCTTCCTTCCTTTGATGGAAGTGACACCTCAATATATCCCAGTAAAGACTCTGAATACTTCAGTGGCAGTTGGATTGAACTTCCCGTTCGGCAAATATAACGGAAGATTCAAAAAGTAAGATTCATTCCGATAGAAACGGAAGTTGACAAAGCATCGTTCTTGTTGATGTCACCGGGAGCGATGCTTTCTCCATATAATACCACTTCCGGATGGAACAGAGTACTTCTTATAGACAGAAGAAAGCCCAGTCTGGCGTGTCTGGAAAGATATAATTGGTATCCACCGCCAACAGCTCCCCTGAAGATTGCCCTGCTGTCTGCTCCAGTATGTATTCCGAAACCGCAATCCAGGTATGCCAGAAAGCGGTCCTTGTCGGGTTTGGAACTGAAATAATGTGTTGCTCTGAGTGTAATTGGAATGGCGGTGTATTTTCTGTGGACGCCAGTGACGCCGAATCCGGCTGACAGGTTCCATCTTGGAGTGAGATTGATGCCGGGACGCACCATAACCTCCGCATTTGTGAAATAATTCAGCTCTGAACTGCTCCTGTGTATGCGGTATCCTTCCGGTGCATAGAAATTCTGCACTGATGCAAGGTGAAAGGAGGCTACATAACTCCATTCCACCGCAATGTCAAACAGTGGCACTTCCCTATTCTGGGCAGATGCCTTGGGATGTAGAAGCAAACAGGATGCGATAGAAATATATATCAGATACCTTTTCATCATCAGAAGCTGTATTTGATGGAAAGTTCAGGCATCAAAGCCCATATTATTCCGTTCCGGTACCAGGTTGTCAGGACTGTTCCCCGTTCTCTGTCCCTACTAAATTGTATCGATAGCAATGGATTGACTGTGAATGAGATGGAAATATTTCTCCTGAACAAACATTCTGCCCCTCCCCTTCCTTGAAGTCCGATAAACCAGCCTTCATCTTTTCTAAAGTCCTTTCCATATCCAGCTCCGACTCCAGGACCGGCAAAAAATTGCCAGAGATTCCCTTCCTTGTCTTCCATTTTGTGCAAGACATAGTTCCAGCATATCGATGCAGATGCTCCCGGGAAAGAGGTGCGTCCAAGAAAGACTTCCTGCATATCAGTCTTCAGTTTAACTTCGAGAAAGTTGTCCTGCTGAAGGTTATGCTCATAGACTATTCCGAATCCGTTGAATGAATTGCTGCAGCCGATTGCCTTTGGCTGTGCTTTTAGAGATACGGCCAGGGATAATGTCGCTGTAATGCAGAATATTATATAATAGTGTCTTTTGAACATAAGTTTTCTTACAGGCCTTACAAATGTAGCACTTTTGTATCAAAAATGGAGGATATGAAATAAAAAGTAATATCTTTGCCGAGATTTTTTCACCTAAACCTGAAATTATATGCCTGTAAAGATTATCAAAGTTTCTGACCGTAGCCAATTGAAATTATTCGCAACATTCGCTAATAGATTATATAAAGGTAATCCGTATTACGTGCCGGCAATGCCACCTGACGAGATGATAACATTGGGCAAGGACAGCAATGCTGCCTTCGCATTTTGCCAGGCTGATTACTTTCTTGCATACAAGGACGGAAAATTGGTCGGCAGGGTTGCTGCTATTCTCAATCCCAAAGCAAACGATGCTTGGAGTGTAAAGCAAGTTCGTTTCGGGTGGTTTGACTTCGTAGATGATCCGGAGGTGTCTGAGGCTCTTCTTGAGGCCGTATCTTCCTGGGGAAAGGAAAGGGGGATGACACATATTGTAGGTCCATTAGGATTTACTGATTTCGATCCGGAGGGAATGCTTGTAGAAGGTTTCGATCGCCTTGGCACAATGGCAATGATCTACAATCATCCATATTATATGAAACATATGGAGAGGTTGGGATTTGTAAAAGACGTTGACTGGCTGGAATACAGAATTACAATCCCGGATGAACTCCCTGAGAAGTTTGTAAGGATTGCAGAGGTTGTAAAGGAGCGTAACAAGCTGCAAATAAGAAAATTGACTCGGCGACAGGTAATGAAGGAAGGCTATGGCCAGAAGTTCTTTGAACTGATCAACGAGACATATTGCAATCTTTACGGCTACTCGATTCTTTCTCCTGATCAGATTGACCAGTATGTGAAATTCTATCTTTCAGTCATTGACCTGAAGATGGTATGTTTCGTGGAAAATGAAAATGGCGACCTGGTTGCTGCCGGTGTCACTATGCCGTCACTTTCCGAGGCTCTGCAGAAATGCGGTGGCAACCTTTTCCCATTGGGCTGGTGGTACCTTCTGAAGAATATGTTCATAAAGAAGCCGGATACTCTGGATCTTCTGCTGGTTGCCATCAAGCCTGAGTATCAGAACAAGGGTGTCAATACTCTTCTCTTTGTGGATTTGTTTACCAACTTCAAGAAGATGGGCTTCAAATATGCGGAATCAAGTGCTGAACTTGAAACCAATACCAAAGTGCAACAAATGTGGCAGTTGTTTGAAAGAGAGCAACATAAGCGCCGCAGAGTATATACCAAAGTTATTGACTGATTATGGAAAACTCGCTCGCACCATTGCCAGAAAGGCTCAGACCTCATAATCTCAATGAATATGTGGGGCAGAAGCATCTTGTTGGCAAAGGAAGCATACTGAGGAATATGATAGAAAGCGGAAATCTTTCTTCATTCATTCTTTGGGGGCCTCCGGGTGTGGGAAAGACTACCCTTGCAAGAATAGTTGCCACCTCGTTGGACCGCGAATTCTACACTCTTTCCGCGGTGTCCAGCGGAGTGAAGGATGTCAGGGAAGTCATCGATAAAGCCAGGTCGCGTTCGTTATTCTCCTCATCTGCCGCTCCAGTCCTGTTCATAGACGAGATTCATCGTTTCAACAAATCTCAGCAGGATGCCTTGTTGGGGGCTGTGGAAGATGGCACTGTAACCCTTATCGGCGCTACAACTGAAAATCCGTCATTCGAGGTCATCACTCCCCTTCTGTCCAGATGTCAGGTTTTTGTCTTGAAGTCCCTCGAGAAGGACGATTTGCAGATTCTTCTGAATAGGGCTCTTGAGAAGGATCCTGTTCTCAGTACGAAGAAGATAGAAGTGGCAGAAGTGGAGGCCCTTTTCAGATATAGTTCTGGTGATGCTCGTAAGTTATTGAATATCTTGGAGATAGTCGTAAGTTCATTTGGTGGGGCCACTGAAATAGTGATTGATAACAAAAAAGTTACCGAGTGTCTTCAGGAAAATGTCGCCATATATGACAAGAGCGGAGAGATGCATTATGATATAATATCCGCATTTATCAAAAGTGTGCGAGGTTCCGACCCCAATGCTGCCATATATTATCTGGCCAGGATGTTGGATGGGGGTGAAGATCCTCTTTTCATAGCAAGAAGACTTTGTATTCTTGCTGCTGAAGATGTTGGGCTGGCCAATCCGAATGCTTTGCTTCTTGCCAATTCCACATTCCAGATTGTGCATTCCATAGGTATGCCTGAAGCTCGTATCCCACTTGCGGAATGTACCATATACCTTGCAAGTTCTGCCAAGAGTAATTCTGCCTATATGGCTATCAACGATGCTTTGGCTGTAGCTTCAGAAACCCAGATGGAATCAGTCCCTCTTTATCTGAGGAATGCTCCTACAAAATTGATGGAGTCTCTGGGATATGGAGACGGATACAAATATGCTCACGACTTTCCAGGACATTTTGCAGATCTGGAGTTTATGCCAAAGGGCTTGCAAGGACATAAATTCTACGAGCCGGCAGATAACCGTCAGGAAGATGCTCTGCGTGAACGCCTTTCTAAACTTTGGAAAAAATACAATTATTGAAAGAGATCTGTCAGAACGGATATCCGACTCCGAAATGCAGGGCGTAATTTCCTTTGCGGAGCCATTGTCCCGGATTAACCCACCTTACCTCTCTTGCCGGATCGTGCACCCTCATACCAAGGTCGATGCGAAGAAGTAGGAAGCTCATATTCAATCTAATACCTACTCCCCAGTCCGCTGCGATACTCCTGCCAAAATTGGAAAAACTGAATCTAGATGGATTTAGACTGCCGTCTTCCTTTTTGTTGTTCTGTAGTGTCCAGACATTTCCAGCTTCGGCGAATACAGCACCTTCGAATTTCCAGAACATCTTGAAACGATATTCCACATTCGCTTCCAGTCTCATATCTCCAGTCTGGTTAGGGATCACGAAGGTGGTGTCACGGGTTTCCAAGCCGGGACCGACCGTCCTTGCCTGCCATCCTCGGAGCGAATTCGCACCTCCGCAGTAGAAGTGTTTCTCGAAAGGCATTGCGCTGGAGTTGCCGTAAGCATATCCTGCCCCTAAAACAGCACGTGTAGCCAACTGTTGCCCATTGTTCTTTCCGAATACCCAAGTGCGTCCAATCTGCCATTCTGCTCTTACATATTGAGAAAACGGCGTTTTCCATATAGTTCCAGCTCCACTTTCGTCCTTGTCCATAAATTTGTGGAATGCCCTCAAAAGGTTGCCGGCTATGTCAAACGAAAGCCTTGAATAGAAATATGAAGATGTAGGGATGCTTTCTGTGCTTGTAGTATAATAAAGAATCATTCCACTACCAAGGTCAAAGTGGTTCTGGTAGGCATTTTTTAGGAATGGATCATTGGCTAGATTATTAATGAATTTTTCATCTATATCGACCAATTTGACGATACCCAACTGTATCGGATATGCTTGATAGAAGAATCTGTTCCGTACATTGCCCATATATCCGTATGTAACACTAATGTTATTACGAGTATATTCAGGGCGGTTCTGGTAATTATATGAAATATTTACCTCTGTTCTTGGTATGGAACCCTTGAAAAGTCGGTAAGGAAGTGGGAAGAATTTAGGGAAACTGAGTCCGGCGGATGCTCCCAATTCATTGGATCTGACGCTGTTGTTGAACTTGAACTGGAAGTTTCCCATAAAATTCAGATTCAGCCACTCTCCTCCTCCGAAGATATTTTTGTGATAATAAGCAAGTTGTGGCGATATTCCGAAAAGTCCGGAGGAGTTGATGGACATTTCCAGATTGACCTTGAATCCCTGAAGTTTGGCCGGATTCAGGGATATGTTGCAGTCCACCTTGCTGCTGTCAGAGGCACTCATACCGATGTTGACGCTGTTGAAGACCTTCAGTGAAGTGAGCCTTGAATATGTGCTGTTGACGACATCGGAACAGTAGGTCTGACCAGGCTTTATCGTTGTCAGTTCTTTCAGTACTTTCTCCCTTATTTTCAGAGTCTTAGGGTAGTTTATCGTAACATCTCCAATCGTATATTTCTTGAGAGGAACGCTCTGCTGCTGAGACTCGTTTCTGGTATATTCCCTCACTGACATTGTGAGGATGGCGCCAGTGGGGTCTGTCAGAGTATCAGCTTCAAAGAAGAAATTGTTCTTGCTGAATGTATAGAATCCGAGGTTCCTCATCCTTGCAGCAGACAGAGACGTCTCCTTTTCAAGCGCTTCCTCGCTGAGATAGTCTCCAGCCCTTACCCCGAATTTTACTGTATCCTTGAGAAACTCTTTATTGAACTCAGGATTGTCCGGAAGGTCAAGAACTATCTGTTTGATGGGAATTCTTTTCCCTGGAAATATTTGATAATCAACATATACCCTCCTTTTTTTTACCCGAATGGCGGTGCTTGCTTCTGAGTGGTAATAGCCTTGATAATCCAGATGTTTCAGTATTGCATCAGAGGATTTGTCCACCATTTCAGGATCATATACCACGGGGGCGACACCGATTTTCCTGATGAATTTGTCCCATCCCTTTCCTTTGCCATTTTGCCAGTTGTAGATGTTCAAGAATGGATTCCACCCGAAAATAAAGTAAGAATTGGGCTTCTGTTTGAGGTATGGCTCCAGTTGGGAAGGTTTGAGTTCCCCTTCCGGTTTTATTTCTATCTTGTTCTTGGCCAGTCTGTATTCTCCATCTTGCAGCACTTTTGTCGTACTGCAGGCACTGGCCACAATCAGGATTGAAAGCAACAGGAATATTCCGTAATACCTCTTCATACAAAGATAATATAGTACAAA
>CAMBRR010000027.1 GCA_945870315.1 uncultured Bacteroidales bacterium | reverse complement strand
TCGGAAACCTCGGACACCGTCAGATTTTTTCATATTACTAAATTTTCGGAAGTTTGGCCAGTGAACTTGCAATCTGTTCGTCGGTTGGTATTACATCCTGCATCTTACCATCGTTGTACTGCTCATAGGCCTTCAGGTCGAAGTATCCGGTTCCGGTGAGTCCGAAAACAATGGTCTTGGCCTCTCCGCTTTCTTTGCACTTGAGCGCTTCATCGATGGCAACCCTGATGGCGTGACTGCTTTCAGGAGCCGGCAACGTGCCTTCAACCCTGGCAAACAGGGTGGCTGCCTCGAATACAGAATTCTGCTCTACAGCCCTGGCTTCAAAAAATCCATCGTGATAGAGTTGGGACATAATGGTACTCATACCGTGGAATCTAAGGCCTCCAGCGTGGTTCGCAGATGGAATGAATTGACTTCCAAGCGTATACATCTTGGCCAATGGACATATCATACCCGTATCGCAGAAATCATATGCAAAACGTCCTCTGGTAAAACTAGGGCAGGATGCAGGTTCTACTGCAATAACTTGATAGTCAGCTTCTCCTCTGAGCATCTCACCGATGAATGGAGAGGCAAGTCCTCCAAGGTTTGATCCACCACCTGCACAACCTATGATAATGTCCGGCTTGATGTGATATTTGCGTAAAGCCACCTGGGTTTCCAGACCAATTATGGTCTGGTGCAACAGCACCTGGTTCAGTACTGAACCCAATTCATACCTGTAGCCGGGCTGGGAAATAGCAGCCTCCACTGCCTCAGAGATTGCACATCCCAAACTGCCGGTGGTGTCGGGATATTCTGAGAGAATTTTCCTTCCGATGGCTGTCGTATTGCTAGGAGATGGGGTGACCTTCGCTCCATAGGTGCGCATCACCTCGCGGCGGAAAGGCTTCTGCTCATATGAACATTTGACCATAAAGACCTGACAATCAAGACCAAAATAAGAACAGGCCATACTCAGGGCAGTTCCCCATTGGCCAGCACCGGTCTCGGTCGTTACTCCTTTCAGACCCTGTTTTTTTGCATAATAGGCTTGTGCAATGGCGGAGTTTAGTTTGTGGCTTCCGGAGGTGTTGTTCCCTTCAAACTTGTAGTATATTTTAGCCGGAGTGTCCAGCGCTTTTTCGAGGAAATATGCTCTGACCAATGGAGATGGCCTGTACATTTTATAGAACTTCAGCACATCTTCGGGGATATCGACATACCTGGTGTCATCGTCGAGTTCCTGTGCGATGAGTTCCTTGCAGAAAATAGGTTCAAGTTCTTCTGCAGTAAGAGGTTTGAGGCTTATAGGGTTCAGAAGGTGTGCGGGCTTAGTTGTCATATCTGCACGGACATTGTACCATTTGTTTGGAATCTCGTGTTCTTCGAGATAAATCTTGTAAGGAATCTTCTTTTCCATAATGTGATGATTTTAGTTGTGTTTTGGATATATGTGCTCTGGAAAATAAAAAAGGGGGTACGTCGCATCGGACGAACCCCCATATATGACATACGGTTAGATACCCCTTACGACTTCTTGAGTTGTAATAGGCACCACCACCAATATGAGTTGAATCTTGTCATAACGGCTACAAAGTTTGAAATTTAGAATTACAATTCCAATATAAATATGAAAATTTTATCTTTGCATACTTTAAAATTTTATGTTATGGAACTTGAGAAACAGATTCAGGCCGATATGGTAAGTGCCATGAAGGCAAAAGAGGCGGTACGCCTGGCATCTTTGAGAGCCGTCAAGGCTGCAATCCTACTTGCAAAAACAGCGGAGGGAGCATCTGGGGAGGTTACGGATCAGGATATTGTGAAACTTATCCAGAAACTTGTCAAGCAGCGTAAGGAAAGCGCAGAACAGTACAGTGCAGCAGGAAGGCAGGAACTTGCTGAGAATGAATTGGCGGAGGCTTCATATATGGAAGTGTATCTTCCGAAACAATTGTCAGAGGCTGAGCTGGAAACGGAGTTGTCAAAGATAATCGCTGAAGTAGGCGCTTCAAAGCCGTCAGATATGGGAAAGGTGATGGGTGTGGCTACCAAACGTCTTGCAGGCCTTGCCGATGGGCGTGCCATCTCTGCTGCCGTCAAAAAACTCCTTGCTCAGGGATGAAAAAAATCTTGGTTACCTGTCTGTCAGCGGCTATGTCGCTTGCAGGCTGTCGGGTTGCCTCAGGGCAGCCCGAAGTTTCCTTCGGGACGTTGCATTCATATGAAAAATTCCCTTCGAAATATGTTCCCCGGCGTACTGTAAGGGTCTGGACTCCTGAGGGATATGATTCTTCGAAGCGCTACGATGTCCTGTATATGCACGATGGTCAGATGCTTTGGGATGCCAATGTGTCCTGGAACCACCAGGAGTGGGGTGTTGATGAAGTCGTTTCCGAACTACTTGCCGCAGGAGCCATCCGTGACTGCATAGTTGTTGGTGTGGACAATAATGAAAAGAGGCGAATAGGGGAATTTTCTCCGGAAGATGTGTCTATCTATCTTAAGAAGGGCGATACGGTCTATAAAAAATGCAAAAGCAGGGGTAATGCCTATCTGAAATTTCTGGTAGAGGAGGTAAAGCCATTCGTAGATAAGAATTTCTCGACCAATACAGGTTGTGAATCCACCTTCATAATGGGAAGCAGTTGCGGAGGGCTCATAAGTCTCTATGCCCTGTGCAAATATCCTGAAGTCTTTGGCGGAGCCGCATGCCTGTCAACTCATTGCACTTTTTCATCCCCATCCAGTCCGTCACCGAAAGAGTCGTCCATAGAGGCTTTTCTTCGCTATCTTGCTGATAATCTGCCTGCTGACGGAAGACATCTTTTGTATATGGACAGGGGAGATGCCACCCTTGATGCCGCATATGAAGGGCCGCAGGAAAAGATAACCTCTCTAATCAAGGGCCTTCAGCCTCAGTGGAGTCCTGATAATTTTAAATATGAATTTTTTCCCGGAGCAGCCCACTGTGAGGATGACTGGCGCGCGCGTCTGGATATCCCTCTCACTTTCTTGCTTGGAAAATAATAGTTGAGGAGTTTGCTTAACTTTTTTATAATAAATGTTAATTTTTATTTAAATTTGCGGCGAAATTCCCGAAAAACGATTTCATTTTCTAAAACCTAAATACTCATATATGGGCACAACCGCAGTCATTTCTGCCATTCTGACACTTCTTGCTGGTATAGGTATTTTCCTCATTGCCTGCCAGATGATGAGTTCTAACCTTGAAGCAGCCAGTTCCGAAAGATTGAAACATATGTTCGCAAAGGCTTCCAGAAGCAAACTTCTCGGAGTCGGAATCGGAGCTCTTGGCACGGCGGCAATCCAAAGCTCCGGAGCGACGACAGTGATGACCATCGGTTTTGTCAATGCCGGAATCATTTCCCTTACTCAGGCTGCGACCATAATATATGGAGCCAATATCGGTACGACGGTAACTGCCCAGATTGTTGCTCTCGGTATGTTCGGCGGAGGCGGAATATCAACGTCAGTCATATTCTCTTCATTTGCAGGACTGGGCGCTTTCATTAGCCTGTTCTCCAAGAAAAGTTCCTGGAAGACAATGGGAGGCATTCTCACCGGTTTCGGTATGCTCTTCGTCGGACTTTCCCTTATGAGCGGCTCAATGGAGGATTTTGCCAATCTTGACGGTGTCAAAACTTTCCTTGCATCCATCGGCAATCCTATTCTTCTTGTGATTCTCGGAACCCTTTTCACTGCTATCATCCAAAGTTCTTCGGTGATGACTTCAATCGCCCTTGCGATGGTGGTGACAGGACTCGTGTCCCTTGAGCAGGGAATATATCTGACCATGGGTTCCAATATCGGTTCTTGTGTAGTGGCGATAATCGCAGGTATCACCAGTAGCAAAAACGCTAAGAGAACGGCACTTATTCACTTGATTTTCAACTGTGCAGGTGTCATCTTCTTTATGTTGGTAGGCTGGATACTCGGTCTTTCCACAGGTGGCCGCATCAACTTCGGAAGCATCTTCGAAACGGCTTTCCCGGGGGCGCCGCAAACCCAGCTGGCGATGTTCCATACGTTCTTCAATGTCATTACGGTAATCTGCATCCTGCCTCTTACTGAACTGCTGGTAAAGACTGTGGTGAAGATTATTCCGGATTCAGTGACCACTGCCAATCCTGACGAACCAAGGCTGCACTTTGTGGACGAAAACATGCTCAAGACTCCTCCTGTGGCCGTTCAACAGACAAAACAGGAGATTATCCGTATGTCAACTCTTGCGATGGAAAACTTCAACAGGGCTTTGCATATGGTCAGCACCTTGACTTTCACTGAGAAGGAGAAGTTTGAAAAAACTGAGGACGAAATCAATTTCATCAACCGGGCCCTTGTCGACTTCGTCGTAAAACTTTCCGAATACAAGGGTATCAGCGAGAGAGACCACGTATATCTGGCAACTACATACCGCACAGTGCGTGACCTTGAGCGTATAGGCGACTATGCCGAGAATATCCTTGAATATTCCGAGGCAATGGAAAATGTCGGAAAGGGTTTCTCGTCAGACGCTCTGGGCGAAATCACAGCCCTTAAGGTTATGATAACCGACCTTTACACTTTTGCGATGAAGGCCTATGTGGACGAGGATTTCAATGCTCTCGACCAGGCCAATGAAGTGGAGGAAAAAATCGACGATTTCACCAAGATGATGGAAGATAATCATATCAAGCGTCTGTCCGAAGGAGTCTGCTCTCCGGAAGTCGGTTCACAATATCTTTCGCTTTCTTCCAATGCTGAACGTATCGCCGACCACCTTGTCAATGTGGCCAAGTCAATCCGCAGCCTGAAAAATATAAAGTAGCACTTCTGTTCCAAAATTTGGTAAATACGAAAAGAATTTCTACCTTTGCACCCCCTATGTAGTGTAGGGATCGCAAAAATCATTATGTATTAACCATTTAAAAGAACAAGATGGACACACAAAGCTACAAAACTGTATCCCTCAAAGCTGGGGATATCAAGAAAGAGTGGGTTGTGATCGATGCAACGGATCTCGTTCTCGGACGTCTTGCTTCCAGGGTTGCCCTTATCCTCCGCGGTAAGAACAAACCGTCTTACACTCCGCATATGGATTGTGGTGACAATGTCATCATCCTCAATGCTGACAAGGTAAGACTCACTGGAAACAAAATGACTGAAAGGAAGTATGTTCGCCACACCGGATATCCGGGCGGACAGCGTTTCTCAACTCCGAAGGAGATTCTTGCAAAGAAACCTACTGAACTTGTCAGGATGGCAGTCAAAGGAATGCTTCCTAAGAACCGTCTTGGTGCAAAGCTTCTCAACAACCTGTATCTTTACGCAGGCAGCGAGCATCCGCACCAGGCTCAGAACCCAAAAACAATTACATTAAACGAAATTTAAGCAGAGCATGAAAGTAGTAAACGCCCTTGGAAGACGTAAATCAGCAGTCGCTCGCGTTTATGTCGTGCCTGGAAAAGGTAACATCACAATTAACGGTCGTGAGCTCAATGACTATTTCAGAGAGGATACTCTCCGTTACATTGTCAACCAGCCTTTTGATGTGACAGGAACGACAGCTCAGTTTGACGTTAAGGCCAACCTCGACGGAGGTGGAATCAAAGGTCAGGCAGAGGCTTTGAGACTCGGTATCTCCCGCGCACTTTGCGAGGTGGATAGAGAGGCTTATCGCCCGGCACTCAAGGCCGCAGGATTCCTCACCCGTGACGCACGTGAAGTCGAGAGGAAGAAACCTGGTCAGCCTGGTGCACGTAGACGCTTCCAGTTCAGCAAACGTTAATCGTTGCAGTCTGATTTACATTATCGTTGCAGTCCGGTTTGAAAAATCAAGAGACCTTCGTAAGATGAGAATCTTCTGGAGCTGCCCTATGATTGCTGAGACTGCGGAAAATCTCGGAGACCGGCCAAGCCGCTACTTCGGATTGATGGAAACAGCCCTTCAGGCGCAGGCAATAGCCTGACGGGGAATTAAAAACAAAACAAACAATAACAAAACAATGCCAAGAACAAATTTCCAGGAATTGCTTGATGCAGGTGTTCACTTCGGACACTTGGCGAGAAAATGGAATCCTAAAATGGCCCCTTATATCTTCGACCAGAAAAACGGAATCCACATCATCGACCTGCATAAAAGTATAGTAAAAATCGATGAGGCTGCAAATGTACTCAAACAGCTTGCCCGCTCAGGCCGCAAGGTACTTTTCGTTGCCACAAAGAAACAGGCCAAAGAGATTGTTGCAGAGAAAGCTGCTTCAGTCAATATGCCTTTCGTGACAGAAAGATGGCCAGGTGGAATGCTTACCAACTTCCCTACCATCCGCAAGGCTGTCAAGAAGATGAACACCATCGACAAAATGATTGAAGATGGTACTTTCGACACTCTCGCAAAACGTGAGCGTCTTCAGATTACTCGTCAGAGAGCCAAATTGGAGAAGAACCTCGGCTCTATCAGAGACCTCAGCCGTCTCCCTTCAGCACTTTTCGTAGTGGACGTACAGAAAGAGATGAACGCCGTCAAAGAGGCAAACCGTCTTAACATTCCGGTTATCGCTATGGTTGATACTTGTTGCGATCCTACTCCGATTGATTATGTGATTCCGGCAAATGACGATGCCACAAAGTCCATCGCTTACATTATGGATGCACTTTGCGCCGCCATCAAGGAGGGATTGGAAGAAAGGAAGCTTGAAAAAGAGAAAGAGGCTCCTGAGCAGACAGAAGAGAAACCTGCAGGCAAGAAACTCCGCGCACGCAAAGGTGCAAAGGCAGAGGAAGCCGTAGCAGAGGAAACTGTTGCAGAGGTGGCTCCTGAAGCTGAAACTGAAGCTGCTGCTGAGTAATCGAGTAATAATCTTTTAAAGAAAATTTGAAAATGGAAATCAAAGCATCTGAAGTTGCAAAACTTCGTCAGATGACCGGAGCAGGAATGATGGACTGCAAAAAGGCCCTCGTTCAGGCAGAAGGTGATTTTGAGCGTGCAAAGGAAATTATCCGCGAGAAAGGTAAACTCGTTGCAGCAAAGAGAGCCGACCGCGAGACTACTGAGGGTGCCGTAATCGCCAAAGTATCAGGCGACAAGGCTATTCTCGTATGTCTTGGCTGCGAAACTGACTTCGTTTCAAAGAACGCTGAATTCCAGGCACTTGCTGAGGCTATCGCTGAGGCTGCCATTGCTTCTTTCCCTGCAGACGCTGAAGCTCTCAAGGCTTGCGTTCTTGCTGACGGAAGGACTGTTGAGGCTGCCGTTACAGAGCAGACCGGAAAGACAGGTGAGAAGCACGTCATCGTAGCATATGAGACTCTCCAGGCTCCTTTCATCACTTCCTATATTCACAAAATCAACGGAAAGCTCGGTGCAATCGTTGGCTTCAACAAACCGATTGATGAGCAGGTTGCAAAGGGAATCGCAATGCAGGTTGCTTCTATGAACCCTGTTGCCGTTTCCGCAGAGTCAGTACCTCAGGAAGTAATCGACAACGAGCTTAAGGCAGCTACTGAGAAGACCAAGGAAGAACTCGTGAAGAAAGCAGTTGACGCTGCCCTTTCAAAGGCTGGAATCAACCCTGCACACGTGGACAGCGAGGCTCACATCGAGTCCAACACTGCAAAAGGCTGGCTCACTCCTGAGCAGGCAGACCAGGCTCGCGAGATTATCAAGACCGTTTCTGAAGAAAAGGCCGCAAATCTTCCAGAGCAGATGGTTGCAAACATCGCCAAGGGCCGTCTCCAGAAATTCTTCAAGGAGCAGACTCTTGAGGAGCAGGGCTACCAGATGCTTGACGGAAAGACTCCTGTAAAGGATGTCCTCAAGTCTTCTGACAAGGAAGCCAAGATTCTTTCTTTCAAGAGAATCTCACTTGCTGACTAATTTAATCCCAATACGATATGAACCTTAGAGTATTCAAAAAAGACATAGAGTATTTCATCGGTGAATTCATCGATGACTGCGCTCTCTTCATTGCATTGAACCCGCACAAGGGATCTGCCGAGGTTGACGGAATCATTGACGAGGCTGTTGAACTTTACAATGACCTCAAGGATAAGGCCAACCATCCGGGAGAAAACAAGAGGGCCTACTATGCAGGTTTGACAAAAGAAATGTTTGAAAAACTTGATGCTCTGTGCGAGAAGCTCAGCGCAGTCGTATCCAAAGCAGAATAATTGAATTTTGCTCAATAAAAAACGGAGGATTCTAAAAAGGACCCTCCGTTTTTTGTGTAATATATCAGGATTATTTTTCTGCAAGGTGTTTTTCCCAGGCCCAAGCAGATGCGAGGGTATCCTCTACAGACCTCTCTGCCTTCCATCCGAGTTCTTCATTGGCCAGAGCGGTATCTGCCCAAATTGCAACGACGTCACCCGGCCTTCTTGGGGCAAATTTATAGTTGAGTTTCAGACCGTTGACTTTCTCGAACTTTGTAACCAGCTCATACACGGAAACCGGCCTTCCTGTTCCAATGTTGAAAATCTCATAGTCTTTCTTCATCTTGCCGTCCAGCATTCTTGATACGGCAGCAACGTGTGCCTTGGCAAGATCCACGATGTCTATATAGTCTCTCAGGCATGTTCCGTCTTCTGTCGGATAGTCATTTCCGAAGATACTCAAGCATTCCCTTTTGCCTATGGCGGTCTGGGTAATGAAAGGAACCAGATTGTTAGGGACGCCGCGAGGAAGTTCGCCTATTAGGGCTGACGGGTGTGCTCCTATAGGGTTGAAGTATCTCAGGGCAATTCCTTTTACCGGTCCTTCTGAGCCTGAAAGTGAGGCTGTTGCACTGACCACATCCCTGAGTATGTCTTCGCAGATCTGCTTGGTGTTGCCATAAGGGGAAGTCGCCGGAAGGCGAGGGCTTTCCTCTGTCACAGGGAGTTTTTCGGCTTCTCCATAGACTGTTGCGGAGGATGAGAAGAGGACATTGCAGCCACCGTGTGTCTTGGAAGCTTCAAGGATGTTGAGGAAGGAATCAAGGTTGTTGCGATAGTACTTGATAGGTTCAGCAACAGACTCTCCTACAGCTTTGAAAGCTGCGAAATGGATAACTGCATCTATCCTGTAATCCGAAAACAGTTTGTTTACAGAATCGGCATCACAGCAATCGATTTTGACAAACGGAATGTCATCTCTTCCAGTGATTTTTTTGACTCCTTCGAAGCAGGTCATATCGCAGTTGGACATATTGTCGGCAACGACGACATCATAACCGGCTTCAATCAATTCTACGGTTACGTGGCTGCCGATATAGCCGGCTCCACCAGAAACCAATACTCTTTTTTTTTCTGAATTGTTGGCCATAGTTGTCATTTGGTATTTAAACGGTCACAAATATAAGCTTTTCCTTCAAAAATAGTGGACTGAAAACTACAAAATCATTAATTTCGCGATGTTTTCGAAAAATATTGACAAGTAGTGAAACAAGTAGTATATCAAACTTTTATATCAATATGTGCCTTGCTGTCTGCGCTGTCCCCTTTGCAGGTAGCAAATGCTCAATACAGGGCCGAATCCCTACAAGAATATTCACTTTCCCTAGCAGAAACACAGGTCTTGTCACAGGCTCTGGTCGGAATCTGCGTCCGTACAGGTGAGGGAGAACTTCTCGCCAGCGTCAATGCTGACAAGATGCTCCTTCCGGCTTCCAATATGAAGTTGCTCACAACGGGAGCCGCCTTGCACAGCCTTGGAAGTGATTTTCAATTCAAGACCACCCTGTCCTACACGGGGTGCATCTCTGACGGCATCCTTAAAGGCGATCTCTACATCGTAGGCGGAGGAGACCCTACCCTTGCTGCAGAGGACTCCATTGCAGTGGAACGCGACATCCTGTTCAAACACTGGCTGAAAATCCTTAAAGATGCAGGTATAAGGAAGATAGACGGCAAAATCGTCGGGGACGGCAGATTGTTCGGAAAAGTTATGGAAGAATCCTCCTGGTTCTGGGATGACCTGGGCACATATTACGGGGCGGGAACAAGCGGACTAAACTACCACGACAATATGGTGTCGGTAACTGTCGCTCCCGGAAAGGCACCTGGCGATGACCTTGAAATATCCTCTCCTAAACCCCCAACCCCCTGGATGGAGATAGAATATGACTGCACTACCGGAGCGGAAGGAACAGGAGACCAATTGTATCTTTTTACCAGCGACCTTGCGCCTAAGGCCGTTCTGAGGGGAACTCTGGCCTGCAATCTTTCTCGCAAGAGGGTTGATTTATGCAACAAGTTTCCTGAATATACCTGCGCAGACGCCTTTGCCACTTTTCTCGAACATCACGGTATCCATAACAATGGAGCAGCAGACTTCAAACTCAAGTCTGTAGCAGAACCCACGCCCGAACTCAAGCCCCTGGGCAGTACACTGTCACCGTCTCTTTCCCGCATTGCCTTCGAAGTCAATCATATAAGCGACAATGTCTATGCAGAATCCATTTTCCGCACCCTCGGCCTCGAACAGTCAGGAAGCGCCTGCTATGATTCCTCCCGCGTGGCCCTTGTCTCCATTCTCCAGAACGATCTTGGACTGAAGACCACCAGAGGACTGAATGTAAGAGATGGAAGCGGGCTCTCCCGCCTGAATCTGGTGTCTCCGGATTTTTTCTGCCGTTTCCTGATGGCGATGATGGATTCCCCGGCCTTTGACGGTTTTCTCTCAAGCCTGCCCTATCCGGGAGGCCCCGGAACCACTCGCTACAATCTGCAAGGCATTTCTGAAAGCGACAGGATGCGCATCCGTGTAAAGAGCGGCTCTATGGGCGGAGTTCGTTGTTACAGCGGCTATGTGCTTCCAAAGGGAGATGGTTGCCGTGACAAGGCAATGGTATTCTCCATTATGGTTAATAATTGCACCGCGCCAAACTATCTGTTGCGCCGCTCCCTGGACGGTTTCTTACAACGCCTTCTCCAGACGGATTTGGAGTGACGGTAAAAATTTGCAATAGTATTTAATATTATATACATTTGCGAAAACGCCACATAATTAACCACTAAAGTCAGAGAAATATGTTAAATGATTTTTTCAGGTTGTTCTTTCCTGCGAAAAATCAGCCTGTATCAGATATCGGTTCAGTGGAATCCTCGGGAAAGGATAGCCAGCCTTTGTCAATTGTTGTTGATGAACGGAAGGCTTCCCCTGTTGCCGTTATCTGTCAAAGTGAACTGGATTATATCTCCCGTTGTGTCCAGGATTATCCTAACATAGAAACAGGAGGAGACTTGTTCGGATTCTGGACAAATGAAGGCGTACCGGTTGTTTTGTATGCCATAGGTCCGGGAAGGGAGGCCAACCATCAGCAGGCCTTTTTCGTGCAGGATGTGAATTATTTCGTGAAGATAGCATCCTTCCTTGAGGACAAGTATCAGCTTTCTCATATGGGGGAATGGCATTCGCACCATCAGCTTGGACTGGCAAGACCTAGCGGACACGATGCAAACACGATTTTCAACGGCCTGCGGAACGTTCCTCTTCGCCGTATGCTCCTGTGTATCGCCAATTACCGTCAGGGGAGGGTGTCGGTCAATCCGTATATGTTCCACGAAAGCGATATGTTCCATTATGTGGATGCCTCTTGGAGGATTCTGCCTGTTCAAAGTCCGTATAGGACGTTGATTGATAATGATTTGAAGGATGTCCTCATTCATCCTGAGGCTCTCTCGGCAAGTTTGGGGGAATTCCGCACCCTGTCCGCCCCTCAGCCTAAAAATGAAGTCAGCCGTCTGGGCGGAGAGCATTGGATGCGTCGCAAGGGAGGTGTGGACCTGCTGAAAAGGATGATAGGTATCATATCACTTTCCTGCCCGGAAGATAAGGTGGCTCCGCAATGGGACGAATTTGGTAATATTTACATCGTTTTCGGGGACAGGACAATCAAGTTTACAGAATCATTCCCGGTTGATGCTCCAGTGATGATGACCGAAGGGCAGACTTCGGGCCGGGAAGTGCCTTGGGAATTTGCTCCGAAAGGGCAGGAGGATGAAACATCAGCAATACTCGAGACCTTCGAAAAATGGATACAAACCAATTTAAATTCAAACAATAAAGATTATGATGACTCAAGCGCGATTCAATGATGAAAATATGATCCTTAGCCATTATCTGGGTCCAAAAGCATTTGCATTTAGTGGCTTGAACACTTTTCAACCGGTTTTGAAGGCAGTAGTGAAGACCAACAACGGGAAAGTATATGTACTGCATTATAACCTTTCCAATTTCCCTGCCGCTAAGCCTTCAGTATATGTTACGCAGATGCTTTATACCAAGAATGGAGAGCCGATGAATTCCCCGAGTGCTCCAAATCACACTCTTGACTCTTGGAACGGATGGACCCAGTTGTGCCACTATTCCTCCGATCAGTGGACTACGGACATAACCCTGTGGCACATATATCTCAAATGCCGAGTATGGCTGGAGGTATATCAGACACATCTTCGGACGGGAAGGACGATGGACAGCATATTGAAGCATCAGACTTCTCACGTATAAATTCAAGTTCAATCAATTAATTTACAGAAATATGGGAATGCAAGAGTTGGATCTCAATTCTATTGAGAAGGCAATCGCTAAGACACAAGAAAATGGCGGTGGTGACGTATTTTTTGATCCGGAATCCGGAAACCTTACCACTGTAGGAGGCTCCGGCAAGGTAAAGACCTCCACTATGATCGAGGACGGATACGCAGCATAAACGCGATATTATGGCTACCTATTGCCTTTACGGCGAAGAACTGCAAAGGTTCTCTACTATGCCGGAAAATGCTTCCGGCATAGCTTATGAATGGGAGGGCGAGTCTGTAATCCATCTTAGACTCAGGCCTCTTGAACATAGCTTCGGTATCGTCCACTCGGTCCGTTTCGTTCACGGTTCGGAGCCGGACGCAGATGCCGATTTTACGGTTTTCGTGGATGCCGAAGGAAATGCTCTCGTCAGAAAAAGAGGAAGCCAGGACGCGGAAGAAGCCACCATCATACCCGCAAAGGAAAACCTCTATTCCAGGAGCAAGGGTTTGATAGAAGTGGGTATATTGGAGGGTAAAAGGGTGCTGATAATAGGTCTTGGAAGTTTCGGCTCCCAGATTGCCGTCGAATTGGCAAAATCCGGCGTCGGAGAGTTCTCCCTGATGGATTTCGACAGGGTGGAACTTCACAACCTTGTCCGTCATACAGCTTCTCTCAACGACCTTGGCCGTCTCAAGACGGATTTCGTGCGTGAAACCATCCTTGGAAAGAACCCTTATGCCAAGGTAGATATGTTCCCGATAAATATAAACGAGCATCTTGACATTCTGGAGTGTGAAGTCAGGAAGGCCGACCTGGTAATCTGCGCCACGGACAACAACCAGTCCCGCTTCAACATCAGCGAGGCCCTGGTAAGGCTTCAGAAAGTGGGCATTTTCGGGCGTGCAATCACTCGGGCCGAGGGTGGAGACGTGTTCAGATACCGTCCCGGTGGGCCGTGCTATGTCTGTATGATAGGCAACCAGTGGTACAAGGATATGGCCGAGGAAATCACCAACGAGGCATCTGCCCGCAAGAATGGTCAGATAGCAGCTTATACATCGCCGGAAGATGCAGATGCAATGGTACAGGTGGGTTTGAGCTCGGACATAGAGCCGATGTGCAATATGATGGTGAAACTCTCCTTGGTTGAGTTGTCAAGAGGCTCGGAATCAGGAATCTCCTCTCTTGAGGAGGAACTCTCCTTCCCGGCCTATATGTGGGTAAACCGCAGGGAACGTCATTACAAGGGCTTTGCTCCATTCAACAAATGTGCGAATATGCCGACCATTATGCGTTGGTATGGAATCAATCTGCCGAAGAATGAGCATTGTTCCCTTTGCAGCGAGAAACCAAGGTTGAGCCTCGGAGAGGATTTTCTCAAGGGTATTGATCCTGAATTGTCCAGAATCAATACGGATTTCGGTGATGATGTAGAGGAACTTTTGAAATGATGACATACAAGGCAATGGAGAACCCGGAGGTTGTCGGGGCAATGAAAAAATCTTCCGAATTGTGCAAACGGTTCGGTTTCAAAAGCATAGAGATTCCCATATTCTTTATGGGAATGCAGGCTGGTTCCAGGCCTTCTCTGGATGCTTTCCTTTCGAGGCTGCATCTTGAACCTAATGCTGTGTATCAAGAGGTTGCCAAATCATTGAACCGTTTTGAACGGATTCAAGGCGGAAGCGCCAATGTGTTGGTTTCGGGGTCCCTGCTGCAAGCTTTCACCAAATCAGAGACCATTGGACGGAATTGCAGTGACAGCTTGTGGCCAGTCATTGCTGCGTTGATTCTGACTCCCGGTCCGCTGAAGGATGTTTTCGAATCAATGGGAATTTCATCCGAATCCATTCTGAATGCCATAGGGGATATTTCCCAAAACCCTATCCAGACAGCTCGTCCGTCGGCACCACTTCGTCCGTCGGCACCACTTCGTCCATCGGCACCACTTCGTCCGTCTGCACCAGAGCGTCAGGGTGAGAGCCGAAAGCTGAAAAAGCCGGACTGCCCCACCATTCAGAGCAATTGTGTGGATTTGATGGAACTGGCAGCCAGGGGACAGATAAGGGAAGCCATAGGCAGAGATGACGAGATAAAAAGGGTACTTCAGATATTGTCTCTCTACACTAAGAACAATCCCGTGCTGGTTGGTGAGCCGGGAACGGGCAAGACAGCCATAGTCGAAGGACTTGCCGTAAAGCTCGTCAGAGGAGAAGTTTCGGAAGAATATCCGCAACTATATCTGTATCAGCTGGATCCTTCCACAATCAAAGATGATGACCTTTTCCGACAGATTGTGAGCGAGGCTGCGCGCAATCCTCAGGTTGTACTCTTTATCGATGAAATCCATACCCTGATAGGATGCAGTTCCTGCGCGGACAATTCCTTTGCCAATATTCTCAAACCTGAGATGGCAAGGGGAACAATAAAAATTCTTGGAGCAACCACGCTTGACGAATATTCCCGCAATATTGAGAAAGACAAGGCTTTTGAAAGAAGGTTTCAGAAGGTGATTGTGGACGAACCGCAGACTGAAGATGCCATTGTAATCATAGAAGGGATCAAAAGTCGTTTCGAGCAGCATCACAATGTCTCCATTTCCCGTGAAGCGGTCGAGGCAGCGGTCAGGTTGAGCATAAGATATATTACAGACCGCAAACTGCCGGACAAGGCTATAGACCTTATCGACGAAGCCTCTTCAGATGTACGTCTGAGAGGGAATGGGAACACTGTGACAGAGGCGGATATCCGTACTGTAATCTCCCGTCGTACCGGAATTCCGGTTGAAGATGCATCCGTGGATGAGATGACCCGACTGAAGAATATGGAAGCGGAACTTCACAAGAGCGTTGTAGGTCAGGACAAGGCTGTCAAGGCAGTAGCCGAGGCGGTCCGCCGCAGCAGAATGGGATTTTCGGATGCATCCAGGCCGATTGGTTCCTTCCTTTTCCTTGGTACCTCCGGAGTTGGAAAAACCGAGCTTTGCAAGGCCTTGGCAGGGTTTCTGTTCAATTCCAGAGATGCAATGGTCCGCATAGATATGAGCGAGTACCAGCTTGAACATTCCGTAGCCCGTCTATTTGGCGCTCCTCCGGGATATGTGGGTTACGATCAGGGAGGGCAGCTTACCGAGGCCGTCAGACGCAAGCCTTTCTCCGTGGTACTTTTCGATGAGATGGAAAAAGCTCACCCGAAGGTGTTCGAAACACTTCTCCAGGTCCTTGACGATGGCAGGATGACGGACGGAAAGGGCCGCACGGTGGATTTCCGCAACACCATCATCGTGATGACCTCCAATATGGGGCAGGGCATCATTGCCAACAATCTCTCAGGAGGCGACGTTTCAGAAGAAAATATGGCCAGAACGACTTCTGCCGTCATTGCTCTCCTGAAGCAGAAGGCCGCTCCTGAGTTCTGGGGCAGGATAGACGAGGTCGTGATGTTCCTTCCTCTGACTCCGTCCCAGGTACTCCTGATTACACAGATGCAACTTGAGTCGGCACGCTCCCGTATGCTTTCCCAGGGCATTTCGCTAGAATTCTCAGAAGGAGTGGAGGAATTCATTGCAGGAATGTCATACCAGCCGGAATATGGCGCGCGTCAGGTCAAGAAGACCATCAATGATGCAATCATTGATACAGTTGTAACCGCCCTGTCCAACGGAGAAGTTGATAAATCCCGGACTATAGTCTGCTATGTGCACAATGGTGAAATCATTTGTAAAAACAAAATAGAATAATGGCACTTCCTTCTTCTTTTGATCCCGAAACCGGAACGCTGGGGCGAGTTGGAAATACCGTCAGGAATTTTGCTCCCCGGACTGCTCCGCGTGCATCGACATATTCAGTTCCATCCTCATCCTCAAGTGGATTCCGCAATTTCTGGGATAAAGTGAACTATGGAGTAGCAAGCATTGGAGATTGGCTGCAGGATAGCGGTGCCAATTGGATTGCTCTGGTTGTCGCTGGTTTGCCTGCCCTGGGCGGAATAATCTCGCTTCTGGTCTGGGTGGTGAACGTATTTATGGATGAGGGCGCTTTTTGGGGCATTTTGTCCATTTTTGGGGCACTCATAGCTGCAGGTATCGGGTATTATGTGATAGTCATAATCTTTGCTATCGCCTATTTCCTGACTATCCTTCTCGGATATGTTTTCTATAATGCCTACACCTTGCTCATCGCCATCGTGCTGAGTGCTATGTTCATCGTTACACCTGTTCTTGTAAATTCCAGCAGGAATTCAAGGGATAGCAAGGCAAGTACCGAATCAGTCACGACCTCATACACTGTTCAATACTGCACGGCCAATGTTCTGAATGTCCGCAGTGGCCCGTCAAAATCGAACGGAGTGATAGGAACGCTTCGGAAAGGAGATTCAGTCAAGGTGTATTCAACCCAGAACGGTTTTTCAAAAATCTCCTGGAAGGACACCTACGGATATGTGAGTTCAACTTATCTATCGGATACTCGAAAATAACGCGGCGTTGCAACATTCAGGCGTGCATTCGCATCTATTAGGCCGGTCAGAGGATGACCGACCTAATTTGTATGTTTATGAAAACAAGAATCTCATTCCTTATTGCTTTGG
Organism: uncultured Bacteroidales bacterium; assembly: GCA_945870315.1. Classification (GTDB taxonomy): domain Bacteria; phylum Bacteroidota; class Bacteroidia; order Bacteroidales; family UBA932; genus Cryptobacteroides. The sequence goes on along the minus strand of CAMBRR010000027.1, from coordinate 7,629 downwards.
CTATTTCTGTCTTTGCAGCAGTTTCTTGTATGATGTCAGATGTTTGTTATGAAGATGGTTTCCTTACCGGTGGTCCCGAAATGGGACAACAAAACCCTCAGGACGGAGACAAGTACGAAGAATTTTCAGACAATCCATTCGTAGATGCATTAGAAACGCCAGTTTCCACCTTCTCAGTTGATGCCGACGGAGCATCATATGCAAATATGAGAAGATTCATTATGCAGAGCAATTCCCTGCCTTCTCAGAATGCCGTCAGGATAGAAGAATTCCTCAATTACTTCACGTTCAATTATCCCGAACCGGAAGGAGCGGACAATGTTTCCATATGTGCAGAACTGACTTCCTGCCCTTGGGCGGAAGGGAACAAGATTCTCCGCCTTGGCATAAAGGGAAAGCAGCTCGAGGAGGAACAGATGAAGCCGTCCAACTTCGTATTTCTCATAGATGTTTCAGGCTCGATGAGCTCTTCGGACAAACTTGAGTTGCTCAAATCCGGTCTCACCCAGATGGTGGATTATCTTCGTCCTTCCGACAGAATCTCCATCATAACCTATTCCGGAACCGTATGCAAACTTCTTGAATCAACCCTGTGCAGCGATGCCTTGACCATCAAAAATGCCATTTCCTCCCTTGTGGCAAGCGGAAGTACTGCTGGAGGTGCCGCTCTGAAGATGGCTTATGAAGAGGCTCTCGAGAACTATATCGAAGGCGGCAACAACCGGATTGTGATGGGAACAGACGGAGATTTCAATGTGGGAGTAACTGACACAGATGCCCTCGTGGAAATGGTTGAAAGCTACGCATCAAAAGGTATATATATGACAGTATGCGGTTTTGGCCGGGGCAACCTCAACGATGCAATGATGGAAAAAATATCCAATAGCGGCAATGGTTCCTATTATTATATTGATTCTGAAGATGAACTGACCAAGGTTTTCGTCAACGAAAGATCCAAATTCTTCGCGGTTGCAAATGACTGTAAGGTTCAAATTACATTCAATCCCCAGACAGTTGCTAAATACAGGCTCATCGGATATGAGAACAGGATGCTTTCCGAATCTGATTTTGAAAACGACAAGAAGGATGCCTCAGAGATTGGCGCGGGACAGACGGTGACGGCCCTGTATGAGCTGGTGCCTGCGGAGACGGCTGTATCTGACGCCCGCGTTGCCACTTTCGATTTTCGCTACAAGAAAGAGCTCGGTGAGGACTCCATTCCTCTTTCGATGACTGTCAATCTGATCGAATCTGCCGAGGTGTCAGGTGAAACAGCCTTTGCAGAAGGCATTGCAGCATTCGGTATGATTCTGCGGAAGTCTCCGTATAAGGGAACATCTGATTTCGAATTGGTCAAATCCCTTGTGGAGAAAGGTTTGGACTATGATCCTTATGGCTATAGAAGTCAGTTCGTAAAAATTGTCGAAAAGGCTCAATATTTGCAGTAAGCCGCTTCGCTTTTACAGATAATTTATGAGAAAATTCTTTTTGATTATCGCAGTTGTCTGTTCGGCAGCTGCGATTTCGTGTACAAAACAAGGCACGGGAAGATTTGAAGGTGGCTGGTCCTATAAGATGAGCGGGACAGTTACTGTGGAGGTCGTGACCACTTCTATCGTATCAGGAGAGATAACGACTGAAACACAGACGCTTTCCATTACAAATGAAACGGGCCAAATGCACATTGCTCCCACCGGGAATGGTGATGAAATGGTCGTGACGATGAGTGCAATCGGTGCGGGTGTCACCGTTTTGGACGCAACGGCTCAGGAGAGCAGTCTTATCGTGGGGCCGACCGGGTGCCGTCTGAGAGTGAATCTTTCCAATCGCAGTACACTTGATTTTGACGTGGAATGCAGCGGGGAGGGCATCCGCTATGATGATATGCTGATTCTTCAGCTTGATTTTGACGGAGATGCAGCATCGGGAGAGAGTACTTACACCATCCTGGAAAGTGATGTCAAATGTGTCGCAAATCTGAATAAATGAGAACGATGTTCAAGCGTCATTTACTTGTGCCGGCCGTAGTTTTCGTCGGCACAGTTTGCTTTTTCCCCCTTTCCTGCACTCAAAAGCGCGCGGAGGAAAAATCTCCTGTTACTGTGTCTGTTATTTCCGTCGGGAGCAGTTCTTCCTGTAGCGGAGATGTATATGTGGGGCAGGTCTGCGCATCACGCTCCGCCGTGGTGACGGCTCCTTATGGGGGGACCTTGGTAAGTTCTTCAGTCTCTCAGGGAGATAGGGTAAAGGCTTCCCAGGAGTTGGCGAAGGTGGAGTCAAGTGGAGTTCAGTCTTCATATGAAATGGCTTGTGCAACCCTCCGTCAGGCCGAGGATGGATACCAGAGATTGTCAAAGGTATATGGCAGCGGCAGTGTCGCCGATGTAAAAATGGTTGAAATGCAAACCAATCTGGAAAAGGCCAGGGCTGCGGAGGCTTCAGCCAGGAAGGCAGTTGAAGACTGTACGCTCAAGGCTCCTTTCAGCGGTGTTGTGGGCGAGATTTATGCAGAAGAGGGGGAGCAGTTGATGGTGTCGGCTCCGGTAGTTAAAATAGTTGATGTTAACTCTCTCCAGATTAAAATTCCGGTACCGGAAGGTGAAATAAGTTCCCTGAACATTGGTAGGAAGGCATATATGTCAGTTCCCGCCGTCAATCTTACGGATGTGCCTCTTCGCCTTGTCCGCAAGGGTGTTGTCGCATCCTCTCTCGCCCATACCTATGAATGCGTTCTGGAGCCGCTTTCGTTTGTTCCGTCCTTGATGAGCGGGATGGTTTGCAAGGTCACTTTCGAAGACAAGGATGCCCGCAGCAGGACAGTTGTACCGGCTTCCGTTGTCAGAACAGATATGCAGGGCAGGTATGTTTGGACCGTTGATGAAGATGATATTGTGCACAAGGTTTTCGTGAAGGTCGATGGCTTTTCTGGGGATGGTGTAGTAATCTCTGAAGGACTGTCGGACGGAGACCGGGTTATAGTTGACGGCGTATCCAGAGTAAGTACAGGAATGAAGGTGAAAACGGTTGAAAAACAGTTTGCAGATGTTGGTTGGGTCATATTAAGGAGGTTGTTTCATCAGAGGAACCATCAAATACAAGAAGATAGTTTACTTTGTTGTAGCTCTTCTTGTAGCCCTTGGCATATATGGTCTTGTGCAGATAAACAAGGATGAATTTCCTACTTTCGAGATTAAGGAAGGTCTTGTGGTCGGGGTCTATCCCGGAGCAGATGCCTATCAGGTTGAGCAGCAGCTCACCAAGCCTTTGGAGGACTTGCTGTTCTCCTTCTCTGAAGTAAGCCGATCCACATATTCATATTCAAAGAACGGGATGTGTTTCATCTATGTGATGCTGAACAATGTCCCACCTGACAAGAAGGATGAAGTTTGGTCCAAAATCAAATTGAAACTTTCCGCCCAGAAACTCTTCCTGCCTCCCGGAGTGCTGACGGTGCAGGTGCTGGACGATTTCAGCAGCATTTCCTCAGTGCTTATCGCCCTGGAATCATCTGACAAGAGTTATGTCGAAATCCAAGAATATGCAGATAATCTGTGTGAGCGGTTAAGGGAAATCCCGACTCTTTCAAATGCCAAGGTTTATGGAGGGCAGAGCGAAGAAATAGCCGTTACACTTGATATGGAAAGGCTTTCGGCCTATGGGTTGGATCCTTCTCAGTTGATGCTCTCTTACCGGAGTTCCAATCTTCAGCCTTCTAGCGGAACCTTCAAGACTGATTATGCAGTTTCTCCGATTTTTGTAACCGGAGGTGTGGGGACAGAAAGGGAGGTTCTGGAAAAAATTGTATGGTCGGACCAAGCAGGCAACGTAATCCGTCTGGGAGATGTTGCAACAGTCCAGAGGCGCTACAAGAAGCCATCTTCTTATGTTTGTTATAATGGCAGGACCGCGCTGGTTGTGTCTGTGGAAATGCGTCCTGACAACAATATCGTCGCATTCGGAAAGGATGTGGACAAGGTCCTCGACGAGTTTTCTTCCACCTTGCCGGAGAGTGTGACAATGACCAAGATTACCGACCAGCCTCGTGTCGTGGGCACATCGGTTTGGTCTTTTCTCAGGGACCTCCTGATTTCTATGCTTGTGGTCATTCTTGTGATGCTGATGCTTTTCCCTGCAAGGTCTGCCCTGATTGCAAGTTCTGGAGTGCCAATCTGCACGGCCGTGGCAGTAGCAGTGATGTATCTGGTTGGAATGAACCTCAATACGGTAACTCTGGCAGCTTTGATTGTCGTGCTCGGAATGATTGTGGATGATTCCATCATAACGATGGATGGGTATATGGATAAGCTTGGAAGGGGTATGGACAGGGTTGATGCAGCCTGTGCGAGTGCAAGGGAACTGTTTATGCCTATGCTGCTGGCTACATCTTCCATCAGCCTGATGTTTTTCCCTATGCTGGGCATCATAACCGGATACCTTGGTGATTTTGTCAAGATGTTCCCGTGGATTATTGCAATTGCCTTGGCTGCGTCTCTGGTATATGCGGTAACCGTTGTGCCGTCCCTGGAGGTTAAGTTCATCGGTTCATCCCATAAGTCAGGCAACGGCTGGTTCGCACGCGGTCAGCAGGCCTTTTTCAATGCATTGCAGGTTGGGTATGAGAAGCTGCAGGCAGTATGTTTCCGACATCCATGGCTGACGATAGGAGTCGGAGTTCTGTCCATAGTCCTGGGAGGACTGATGTTCTCCAGACTCAATATCCAGATGATGCCTATGGCAGAGAGAAACTGTTTTGCAGTGGAAATCTATCTCGACCCCAACTCCTCTCTCGAAGCCACTTCCAGAGTGACAGATTCGCTTCAGAGAGTTCTCCTTGCAGATTCCAGGGTGACTTCAGTAACGTCTTTCGTGGGCACTGGGGCTCCTCGCTATCACGCGACCTATGCGCCTAAGACCCCTTCGGAAGGCTTTGCCCAGTTGATTGTAAATACAAGGACTTCAAAACAGACGGAAGCCTTGCTGAAAGAATATGGTCCAAAGTACGAATTCAATTTCCCTGAGGCTCAAATCCATTTCAAGCAGATGGATTATCAGGGAGTCACCCCTGTAGCGGTGACTTTCCAGGGCGCATCCATGGAGCAGATGAGGCCATATGCTGACAGCCTGAAGGCTTTTATGCAATCCCAGGACGATATTCTTCAGTGGGTACATTCCGACTGCGATAACTTCCTCTGCGCCGTAGACGTGAACCTGGATCCGGACGAGGCCGCTCGCCTCGGCATCAACAAGGCCTTGTTGTCTGCTTCTTTGTCAGGCACTTTCAACGGCAGTACCATAGCCTCCTTGTGGGAAGGTTCGACAGAAATTCCGGTTACACTTTATAGTGAAGCTGTGAGTGAGGATATGTCATACGACATAGTCAGAAACCAGATGGTCTCCTCCTTGTCTTCTTCCGCCATCCCTCTCAGACAGGTTGCCACCGTAAGTCCACGTTGGATACCGGAACAGATTCCTCACAAGGGAGGCACGCAGTCAATAACCGTATATGCGGATATGAGATACGGTTGCAGCCAGCCTGTTGCGATGAAGAGAATCGATGAATATGTTTCAACTTCCCTCGCACCTTCACTTCCGGAAGAGGTAACTGTTACATATGGCGGACTTTCCTCCACCAACCAGACTGTAGGCCCGGAAATCCTGCTTACATTCATCTGTGCGGTATTCGTTCTTTTCTTCTTCCTCCTTATCCATTTCAAAAAGATGTCTCTGTCTTTTATGACATTGATACTCAGTTTGTTGTGTCTGTTTGGCGCGGCTTTCGGCCTTTGGATATTCAAGCTCGATTTTGGAATGACGTCTGTTCTAGGAGTCGTGAGCCTTATAGGAATCATAGTAAGAAATGGAATAATTATGTTCGAGTATGCCGAACAGCTCAGGTTTGAAAAAGGGTATTCGGTAAGGGATGCCGCGATGGAGGCTGGAAAGCGGAGGATGAGGCCGATTTTCCTGACATCCTGCACAACGGCTTTGGGCGTGCTCCCTATGATTATCAGCCGCGATGCCCTCTGGATGCCTATGGGCCTTGTCATTTGTTTCGGTACTATGCTTTCGATTGTGCTGATTGTAGAGATAATGCCGGTTTGCTATTGGGTAATTTTCAAAAGGCAAGATAAAAAATGAAAATCAAAACATACATTGCAGCAACACTTTTGATTCTCCTTCATTGGAGCCCGTATATGTCAGGACAGGAGGCCTCCTCCCTGACACTGTCTCTGGAGCAATGCCGTCAGATGTCGCTCTTGAATGACCCGTCCATTGAAAATGCGCGCCTTGACTGTCTTGCAGCAAAGACCAGGAAACAGGAGGCTTTTGCAGAATATTTCCCTTCGGTTTCAGTTTCTGCTTTCGGATTCTGGGCATTCAAGCCTATGCTGGAGATAGGAGTTACGGACATCCTTGGAGACAATGATTTCTCTCGCAACATAGAGAATCTGATAGCGGAATATGCCCCTCAATATGGCCTGTCCCCAACCTATACGACTCTCAAATACGGCTGGACAGCTTCGGCATCCCTGATGCAGCCTCTTTATGCCGGTGGCAGAATAGTTAATGGAAACAGACTGGCGTCCCTGGGCGTTGAGGCCGCTCAGAGTCAATATGCCATAAAATCTCGTTCCAACCTCCAGACTCTCGAACAGAATTATTGGCAGGCTGTTTCTCTCCAGGAAAAACAGAAAACCCTTCGGCAGATGGAGCAGATGCTGGATTCCCTTTATAAGGATGTCAGTAGTGCTGTGGATGCAGGAGTGGCAGTAAAGACCGACCTGATGCAGGTGGAAATGGGACGAAACAACCTTCGCAGCGGAATCTCTCGTCTTAATGGAGGTCTGCGTCTTGCCAAAATGAATCTTTTCAATTCCATAGGCCAGCCATATGCTGTCGTCAAGGCTTCTTCCGATACCACCCGTCCTTTTATTGATGACATTATTCTGGATGATGTTTTGGATGATTTTCCATCGCCCGAGCAGTGCTATATGCCGGAGGAACAGGTCGCCGCTGGTCTGGATGAGTCCAAACTCCTTCAGATGAATGTTGAAAGCAAGAGGCTTGAGAAGAAGATGGCAATGGGGGAGGCCCTCCCTAGCGTAGGCATAGGCGCCTCTTATGGCTATAGCCAGATACTCAACGGCAGGGCAAACGGCAGCCTCTATGCGATGGTAAAAATTCCCGTATCGGATTGGGGTAAGACTTCAAGAAAGATGCAAAGACTTGGCTATCAGCTACAACAGGCAGAGAATGACCGGGAGTACCTTTCTTCTCAACTTGTCTTGAAGATGCGTCAGCTTTATCTGGAACTTACCTGTAGCTGGGAGCAACTTCAGATTGCCAAGGAGAATGTGGAACTGTCCCGCCTGTGTGCCGAGCAGATGACTCTCAACTATGAAGCCGGTCTTTCCACGATGTCGGAACTGATGCAGGCAAAGACAAAACTCCGCCAGGCTTATGAAGAACAGATTGACCAGACTATCGCCTATCGCAATGCGTTGACCGCATATACTTTGATGACAGGTCGTACTGGCGATTAGAAATATTTCCTTTCGTTCCTGTCAAGGGCAAGGAAGATGAATATCATTATCGTGAATGCCCAGAGGGAACTTCCTCCGTAACTGA